>NZ_JAMHIU010000002.1:0-398270 GCF_023896895.1 Micromonospora sp. CPM1 | reverse complement strand
GTTTCAGCCTCTCGCATGTCCTCTTTGCGAGCTTGGTCCGGGCCACAACTCCAAGATCGGCGAACGCCGGCCCACGACTCTGCCCCGCCTCTCCGCACAACCCGCCCCGCGGGGTTGATCAAGGAGTTCGCGTCGACTTCGCCCTCGATCCAGGACACAAACTCCTTGATCAACGGGGTCGGGCCGGGTCGCGGGAGATCTTGGAACGAAAGTGCCCCTATGAGGGCCGAAATCTTCCAAGATCTCGGGCGCGCTTCGGTGATCAAGGAGTTTGAGTCCCCGAGGGCGTCTTCTGCTGGCACGAACTCCTTGATCACGGCGACAGGCGGGGCGGCCGGGCCGACGAAGGGCGAGGGCGGGTCGGACGAGGGCGGGCGCGGTTGGGCGGCAGCCCGGGTGGGAGGACGACGGGTGGGTGGGGCATATGGGGGTGAAAAGGGGGTAACGGGCCGCCGGAGGTGGCGCATGGTGGCGATGGGGCAGACCGCTCTCTCGGGTGAGCGACTCCGGCAGACCGACGGCTTCCTCGCCGAGGCGTGGGCCGACATGGTCCGGCACGACGAGCGGCTGCGCGGCACGGCCGTCGAGGTGCGCTTCGACCGGGGGGTGGCGCACCTGACCGGCGAGGTCGCCGACCCGGAACAGCTACGGCTGGTACGGGAGCTGATCGGCCGGCTGTCCGGCGTACTCGGGGTCTGGTGCCGGGTCACAGTGGCCGGGCAGGCGCCGGTGGTGGTCGACCTGGGCTGCGGCGCGACCAAACAGTGGCCGGGCAACCTGGGACTGGACATCTATCCGGCGCCGGGGGTGAACGCGGTCGCCAACCTGGCCGGCTCGCTGCCGCTGCGCGACGACTCGGTGGACGTGTTCTTCGCGGTGCACATCGTCGAGCACCTGATCGACTTCCTGCCGCTGTTCGACGAGTGCCACCGGGTGCTGCGGCCGGGCGGAGTGCTGCACGTGATGAGTCCCTGGTGGCGGCACGTCAACGCGGTGGCCGACCCGACCCACGTACGCCTGCTGGACGTGCAGACGTTCAAGGGCATCTGCGGTCAGCGCCCACCGGGTACGCCGCGCTGGTATCCGCTGCACGTCGGCTGCGACGGCGCCTCGATCTTCGCCGACCTGACCCCGCTGCCCGCAGACGCCCCCGCCCCGCCCGCCTCCCACCTGGCCCGCTTCTTCGACTGACCCCACCCCGCCCTAGAGACCGTCGATCATGAAGTTGACGGCGCTCATGGAGATCGACTTCGCCGTCAACTTCATGATCGACGGCAAAAGACAGGGCTAGGCGGATTCGCGCAGGGCCAGGTGGTGGGGGGCTACCAGCTCGCGCGGCGGGGAGTCGCGGTCAGGGCCCAGGCGGCCGGCGAGCAGCTCGACCGCGAGGCGGGCGATGCGTTCCTTGTCGGGGGCGACAGTGGTCAGCGTCGGGATCGAGAAGCGGCCGTCCTCGATGTCGTCGAAGCCGGCCACCGCGACGTCCTCGGGCACGCGCAGGCCCATCTCGTGCAGGGCACGCAACGCGCCGAGCGCGAGCGTGTCGTTGAAGCAGAAGACGGCGTCGGGGCGTACCCCCGTGGTGAGCAGGTGCCGCATGGCGGCGGCGCCGTCCGCGCGGTGCCAGGCCGGCGCGGGCGCCACCAGGCGGTCGTCGTACGCGATGCCGGCCTCGGCCAGCGCGGCGGTGTAGCCGGCCAGGCGGAGCCGGGCGCTGGCGCCCTCGGGGGTGCGCTGGGAGCCGATCGCGGCGATCCGGCGGCGGCCGAGCCCGATCAGGTGGGCGGTGATCTCGCGGGCCGCGGCCACGTTGTCGATCATGACGTGGTCGGCGGGGCCGTGGTCGACGCGTTCGCCGAGCAGCACCATGGGCAGTCCGGCCAGCGCGGCGAGGTCGTCGGCGGTGAGTGCGAGCGGGCTCAGGATCAGGCCGTCGATCATGTGGTCGCCGATGCCGCTGGCGGCCTTGCGTTCCTGCTCGGAGCCGCCGCCGGTCTGGTCGATGAGCACGGTCCAGCCCTGGTCGGCGGCGGCGGTGACGACGTGCCGGGCCAGCTCGGCGAAGTAGGGGATGTCCAGCTCGGGTACGGCCAGCGCGATCACACCGGTACGGCCCTTGCGCAGGTTGCGGGCCGACAGGTTGGGCCGGTAGTTGAGTGCGGCGATGGCCTCCTCGACCCGGGCCCGGGTGTCGGCGCGCACGTGCTGGTAGCCGTTCACGACGTTGGAGACGGTCTTCACCGACACTCCGGCCCGCTCCGCGACGTCCTTGAGCCTGTGCCGCACTGCACTTCCTTCCGGTGAACGCTGGCCGCACTGTACCGCGCCACGACGACGCAACTGCCTCTTTACACAGGCGCTTACAACGTTGTAGAAACCACTGACGGCGGAGTGACCGCGGTCACCCGCAACAGCAGCGAGGGAGAGGTTGGCATCGTGCCGAACGCGCAGCTCACGATCGATCCGGCGTTCCGGATCGCGCCGGCGGACCGCCGGATCTTCGGTTCCTTCGTCGAGCACATGGGGCGCTGCGTCTACGGCGGGGTGTACGAACCGGGGCATCCGAGCGCCGACCGGCGGGGTCTGCGGCGCGACGTGCTGGACCTGACCCGCGAGCTGGGCGTGTCGGTGGTCCGGTACCCGGGCGGAAACTTCGTCTCCAGCTACCGCTGGGAGGACGGCGTCGGCCCGGTCGGCGACCGCCCGCGCCGGCTCGACCTGGCCTGGAAGACGATCGAGACCAACGAGTTCGGGCTGGACGAGTTCATGACCTGGGCGGCGGAGGCCGGTATCGAGCCGATGATGGCCGTCAACCTCGGCACCCGCGGCGTCACCGAGGCGCTCGACCTGCTGGAGTACACCAACCACCCGGGCGGCACCCAGCTGTCCGACCTGCGCCGCAAGCACGGCGCCGAGCAGCCGTACGGGGTGCGGCTGTGGTGCCTCGGCAACGAGATGGACGGGCCGTGGCAGGTCGGGCACAAGACCGCCGACGAGTACGGCCGCCTCGCCGCCGAGACCGCCCGCGCGATGAAGATGATCGACCCCTCGATCAGCCTGGTCGCCTGCGGCAGCTCCGGCCGGGGGATGCCCACGTTCGCCGCGTGGGAGGCGACAGTGCTGGAGCACACCTACGAGCACGTCGACTACATCTCCGCCCACACCTACTACGACCCCTCCGACGGCGACCGGGCCAGCCTGCTCGCCTCCGCCGTCGACATGGACGCCTTCATCACCGAGGTCGTCGCCACCGCCGACCACGTGGGCGCCAAGCTGCGGCAGAAGCGCAAGCTGAAGATCTCCTTCGACGAGTGGAACGTCTGGTACCAGTCCCGCCTCCAGTCCGACCTGGACCGGCGCGGCTGGGTCGAGGCGCCGGCGCTGATCGAGGACGACTACACGGCCGTCGACGCGGTGGTGGTGGGTGACCTGCTGATCACCCTGCTCCGGCACGCCGACCGCATCGGCGTGGCCTGCCAGGCACAGCTCGCCAACGTGATCGCCCCGATCCGTACCCGCAACGGCGGCCCGGCCTGGCGGCAGAGCATCTTCCACCCGTTCGCGCTGACCGCCCGGTACGCCCGCGGCACCGTGCTGCGAACCGAGCCCACCGGCCCGGCCTACGAGACGAAGCGGTACGGCGACGTGCCCGCGCTGGACACCGTCGCCGTGCACGACGAGGAGACCGGCGGGCTGGCCGTCTTCGCGGTGAACCGCAGCTCGCAGGACGTCCCGCTCGACCTGGACCTGCGCGGCCTGCCCGGCCTGCGGGCCGAGGCGCACACCACGGTGGCGGCCGGAACCGACCCGGACGCCACGAACACCGAAGCGGCCCCGGAGCGGGTCACGCCCCGGGACCTCACCACTCCCACTGTCGACGGCGGCCGGGCCTCCGTGCTGCTGCCGGCCACCTCCTGGAACCTGCTGCGCTTCGTGCCGGCGCCGTGACCAGGCAATACTCCATCCCGTCCCCCAAGGAGTACCCATGATCCAGAACGAGATGAGCCGGCGGCGCCTGCTCGGCCTCGGCCTCGGGCTCGGCGCGGCCGCCACGCTGACCCTCAGCGGCTGCGGCGGCGGCAGCAGCAGCTCCGACAGCACCGGCGCGTCCGGCAACGGCGGCAAGGACTACACCGGCCCGAAGGTGGACCTGAAGCTGTGGAACGGCTTCACCGGCGGCGACGGCGAGATCTTCAAGGCGCTCGTCCAGCAGTTCAACGGCGAGCACCAGAACATCGCGGTCAGCGTGATCACCTACGAGTGGCAGGACTACTACAGCAAGCTCCCCGGCGCGGTCTCCAGCGGCAACGGCCCGGACATCGCGGTCATGCACATGGACCAGCTCGCCACGTTCGCCGCCCGCGGCACGATCAGCGAACTGGACGACGTGGCCAAGGCCCTGGAGCTGAGCGAGGGCGACTTCGCCCCGACGGTCTGGAAGGGCGGCCTCTACAACGACAAGCGGTACGGCATCCCGCTCGACATGCACCCGCTGGGCTTCTACTACAACAAGGCCGTCATGCAAAAGGCCGGCCTGGACCCGGAGAAGCCGCCGACGACCCGGGACGAGTACACCGCGGCGCTCACCGAGCTGAAGAAGTCCGGCGTGCAGGGCTTCTGGGTCAGCCCGTTCCAGTTCACCGGCGGCATGACCTTCTACAGCCTGCTGCACCAGTGGGGCGGCACGCTCTTCGACGCCGAGGTGGCGAAGGCGACGTTCAACTCCGACCCGGCGGTCGAGGCGTGCACCTGGCTGGTCGACATGATCAAGCAGGGCCACTCCCCGGCGAACGTCGGCCAGGACGCCGACTACCTGGCGTTCAAGAACGGCAAGAACGCCTTCACCTGGAACGGCATCTGGCAGATCAACGATCTGAAGAAGAGCCCGAACGTGCAGTGGGGCGTGGCGCCGCTGCCGCAGATCGGCAGCCAGAAGGCCGCCTGGGCGAACTCGCACAACTTCACCATCGTCAAGCAGCGTTCCGCGAACGCGAACAAGACCGCCGGGGCGAAGGTGTTCATCAACTGGCTGAGCCAGCACTCGCTCGACTGGGCCAAGGGCGGCCAGGTGCCGGCCCGCAAGGCGGTCCGCGAGAGCAGCGACTTCAAGGGCCTCACCGAGGTCAACGCGCTCGCCCCGGAGCTGGAGTACGCCGCCTTCCCGCCCGCCGCGCCGGGTCTGGGCGAGGTCATGCTGACGTTCTACAGCGCGTTCAACGAGGCGGCGCTGGGCAAGAAGTCGCCGAAGCAGGCGCTCGACGACGGCGTGGCCAAGGCGAACAAGCAGCTCGAGGACAACCGCAAGAAGTACGGGAACTGATCCGCCGTGGCGGACGTGATCGAGGCCGGGGCGGTGCGTGAGAACGCGCCGCCCCCGGCGGCGCCCACCCGCCGCCGGGGCGCGACGGAACGCGGCAACCGCGCGACCCCGTACCTCTTCCTCGCGCCGTACCTGATCCTGTTCGGCGTCTTCGGCCTGGCGCCGATCCTGTTCGGGCTCTGGATCAGCCTGCACCAGTGGGACCTGCAACTGCCCAACCGGCCGTTCGTCGGGCTCGGCAACTACCGGGACCTGTTCTCCAGCGAGTCGGCGATCTACGGGGACTGGTGGTCGAGCGTCCGGGCCACCGGGATCTTCACGCTGTTCTCCGTACCGCTGCTGGTGGTGATCCCGCTCGGGCTGGCGCTGCTGCTCAACCGCTCTTTCCCCGGCCGGACGTTCTTCCGGGCCGCCTTCTTCGCGCCGTACGTGCTGGGCGTGGCGGTGATCGGTCTGCTCTGGCGGTTCCTGCTCGACGCCAACCTGGGCCTGGTCAACCGGCTGCTCGGCGTGGCCGGGCTACCGTCGGACACCCCGTGGGTGACCGACGTGCCGTGGGCCTGGGTGTCGCTTGTCGGCGTGACCGTGTGGTGGACGTGCGGCTTCAACGCGGTGATCTACCTGGCCGGTCTCCAGGACATCCCGGCCGAGCTGTACGAGGCGGCCAAGGTGGACGGCGCGGGCGCCTGGGACCGGTTCCGCCACGTCACGATCCCCGGGCTGCGCCCGGTGATGCTGTTCGTCTTCACCACCACGATCCTCGCCTCGGCGAACGTGTTCGGGCAGGCGTTCCTGATCACCCAGGGCGCGCCGGGCGAACAGACCCGGACCGTGGTCTGGCGGATCGTCGACGAGGGGCTGCGGGACTACGACGCCGGCCGGGCCGCCGCGATGAGCGTGTTCTTCGCGCTGTTGCTGGCCGTGGTGAGCGTCGTCAACTTCCGGCTGTTCCGCTACCGGGAAGACTGAGGGCTACGACATGAGGAACATGCGCGCGGTGGCGCGGTACGGCGTCCTGCTGCTGATCACCGCGATCTTCGTGACCCCCCTGGTCTGGATGCTGCTGACCTCGGTGAAGACGTACGACGACGCGCAGCGGGTGCCGCCCGGCTGGCTGCCGGACCCGTTCTCCACCTACGGCTACGAGCAGATCGTCGACAACGCGGCGAACCCCGTGCTGCGCTGGTTCGTCAACAGCATGGCGGCGGCCACGCTGCACACGCTGCTGGTGCTGGTGACCGCGTCGATGGCCGCGTACGCGCTGGCCCGGATGCGGTTCCGCGGCCGCAAGGTGCTGTTCGCGCTGATCGTGGGCACGCTGTTCCTGCCGCCCACCTCGCTGATCATCCCGAACTTCATCATCGCCGAGCGGCTGAACTGGATCGACACGCTGACAGTGGTGATCGTGCCGGGCGCGGCCAGCGCATTCGGGGTGTTCTTCCTGCGCCAGTTCTTCCTGTCCATCCCGGCCGAGCTGGAGGAGGCGGCGGTGCTGGACGGCGCGAACCACTGGCAGATCTTCCGACGGGTGCTGCTGCCGCTGTCGAAGCCCGCGCTGGCGACGCTCGCGGTGCTGTCGTTCCTGACCAACTGGAACGACTTCCTCTGGCCGGTGTACGTGCTGTTCAGCCCCGAACGGCTGACCCTGCCGGCGGGCCTGGGCCTGCTCCAGGGCGCGTACGTCACCGACTACCCGGTCATCATGGCGGGCGCGGTGCTGGCCAGCGTGCCGGTGCTGATCCTGTTCGTGCTGGCCCAGCGGCACATCATCCAGGGCGTCTCCCGCAGCGGCCTGAAGGGATGAGCAGATAGGGAACGGCCCCCTTCTCGACGCGCGCCGGCGTCGAGAAGAGGGCCCTTCAGGTGCCCGCCTCAGGGGGTGGGGGCGGGCTCGGGGGTGTCCGAGCGCTCGCGCCGGGCGAGCCGGTTCTTGCGGTGGCCGTACCCGAAGTAGATGACCGCGCCGAGCAGCATCCAGGCGAGGAACCGCAGCCAGGTCTCCACCGACAGGTTCAGGCTCAGGTAGAGGCACGCCACGGCGGTGAGGATCGGCAGCACCGGCGAGAACGGCACCTTGAACGGCCGCTCCAGGTCGGGACGGCGCTTGCGCAGGATCGGCACCGCGATGGCGACCAGCGTGAACGCGCAGAGCGCGCCGATGCTGACCAGGTCGGCCAGCGCGGACAGCGGCAGGAAACCGGCGAGCAGCGCCACCGCGATCGTCATGATCCCGGCGATCCGGTACGGGGTGCCCCAGCGCGGGTGCACCTTGGCGATGGCGGGCGGAATGAGCCCGTCCCGGGCGATGGCGAAGCCGATCCGGCCCATGGCCACCAGGTCGACCAGGATCACGCTGGTGAGCCCGGCGACGGCGGCGATGGAGACGAGCACCGCGGCCCAGCCGGCGCCGACCGCCCGGAACGCGGACGCGATCGGCGCACCCTCGTCGATCTCGGTGTACTTGACCATGCCGACCACGACCAGCGAGACGCCGATGTAGAGAACCGTGGAGATCACGAGCGTGCCGAGCAGGCCCAACGGCAGGTCCCGCTTGGGCTTGCGGGTCTCCTCACCCAGGTTCGCCACGGCCTCGAACCCGGTGTACGCGAAGAACACGACGGCGGCGGCGGTGAGCACCCCGACGAAGCCGAAGACGGAGGGTTCCAGCCCGAAGATGGCCTGGGTGACCGGTTGCTTGATGCCGTCGTCCCCGGCGCCGGCCGGCTCGGCGGACGGGATGAACGGGCTGAGGTTGGCCGCCTTGACGAAGAACAGCCCGGCGATGATGACGAAGGCACAGATCGCCACCTTGACCAGCACCAGCAGGTTGGTGACCCGGGCCGACTCGCGGATGCCGACGATGGCGACCACGCCGAGCACCAGCACGATGCCGATCGCGCCGAGGTTGACGACGCTGCCCTCCTCGGCGAACCAGGCGCTGGGCAGGCCGAACAGGTCGGCGAGGTAGCCGGACCAGCCGCGGGCCACCACCGCCGCGCCGAGCGCGAACTCCAGCAGCAGGTCCCAGCCGATGATCCAGGCGACGATCTCGCCCATCGTCGCGTACGCGTAGGTGTAGGCGCTGCCGGCGGTCGGCACGCTGCTGGCGAGTTCGGCGTAGCAGAGCGCGGCGAGCAGCGCGACCAGGCCGGCGATGCCGAACGAGATCACCACGCCCGGCCCGGCGCTGTTGCGCGCCTCGACGCCGGTGAGCGTGAAGATGCCGGTGCCGATCACGATGCCGATGCCGAAGCCCATCAGGTCGACCGCGCCGAGCCGGCGCCGCAGGCCCGGTTTGCCGTCCTCGCCGTCGGCGTCGCCCTGGGCGAGCACGTCCCGGATCGGCTTGGTACGCAGGACCGACATCTGATCACCTCCCCCGCCGTGCGGCCGCCACGGTGGCGGTCTGTGACCGGGCAAGCTACCCAGCCGTTTTCCGCTCCAATCCCGCACCGTGTGTCTCGGAATCGTCACGATCCGGCCGATCGGACGACACGGGACATCGATCGGCCGTCAGGGTCTTGCGCCGGGCACGGATAGATGAAAGTTTTCTACCGGAGGCATGGGTGGCGCGGCGAATCTTGCCGCCACACCCCGCCGCCGACCGTCCCCCCGGACCCGACGAAGGGACCGCACCGCATGAAGGCAACTCGGCTCGGAGCCGCCGCGCTGGCCGCGGCGCTGCTCGGCACGCTGGTCGCCGGCACGCCGGCGCAGGCCGCCCCCGGCGACACCGGCACCGCCACTTCCCCCTCCACCGACTGCGTCACCGACCCGGCCACCCCCAAGCGCCAGTTCCGGGCCATGTGGATCGCCTCGGTGACGAACATCGACTGGCCCAGCAAGGACTCCTGGACCGCACCGGACCAGGTGGCCAAGCAGAAGGCCGAATACCTGGCCTGGCTCGACCTGGCCCAGAAGCTCAACCACAACGCCGTCGTGGTCCAGGTCCGCCCGACCGCCGACGCGTTCTGGCCCTCGCCGTACGAGCCCTGGTCGGAGTACCTGACCGGCGTACGCGGCAAGAACCCCGGCTGGGACCCGCTGGACTTCCTGGTCGCCGAGTCGCACAAGCGCAACCTGGAGTTCCACGCCTGGTTCAACCCGTACCGCGTCTCCATGCCCGCGCCCGGCGGCGCCGGCGCCGACCTGTCGCAGCTGGCCCCGGACAGCCCGGCCCGCCAGCACCCGGACTGGGTCTTCGCCTACCCGCCCGCCGGCGTCGCCGGCAGCCGGCTCTACTACAACCCCGGCGTCCCCGAGGTCCGCGAGTTCGTCCAGACCGCGATGATGGACGCGGTCAAGCGGTACGACATCGACGGCGTGCACTTCGACGACTACTTCTACCCGTACCCGAGCGGCACCCACCAGGTGCCCGACGACGCCACGTTCGCGGCGTACAACCGGGGCTTCACCGACAAGGCCGACTGGCGGCGGGACAACATCAACCTGCTGATCCAGGAGATGAACGCCAAGATCAAGGCGGTCAAGCCGCATGTGAAGTTCGGCGTCAGCCCGTTCGGCATCTGGCGCAACGCGTCGGCCGACCCGAACGGCTCGGACACCACCGGCTCGCAGTCGTACGACATCATCTCCGCCGACTCCCGCAAGTGGGTCAAGGAGGAGTGGATCGACTACATCGTGCCGCAGCTCTACTGGTACATCGGTCAGTACCCGGCGGCCGACTACGCCCGGCTGGTGCCGTGGTGGGCCGAGCAGGTGCGCGGCACGCGGGTGCAGCTCTACATCGGCCAGGCCGACTACAAGAGCGGTGACCCGGCGTACGGGTCGTTCTGGATGAACCCGCAGGAGCTGTCGAACCACCTGACGCTCAACCGGTCGTACCCGGAGGTGCTCGGCAACGTGCACTTCTCCGCGGTGCAGGTCCGGGCGAACCGGCTCGGCGCCACCGACATCTACGCCGCCGAGCACTACTCCCGCCCGGCGCTGGTGCCCACCATGACGCACCTGCCGCGCAAGCCGCTGTTGTTCCCGGTGGTCACCAAGGCCCAGCGCGAGGCGGACGGGGTACGCCTGAGCTGGCGTCAGCCGGCCGACGGCAAGGGCCCGCTCGGCACCGCCGCGTCGTACGCGATCTACCGGTTCGACGGGCACGGCCTGGCCGGGCGCTGCGACTTCGCCGACGCCTCGCACCTGGTCGGCACCGTGCGGGCCACCGACGGCGCCGTGCAGTCCTGGGTGGACACCACGGCGGCCGACGGCGCCCGGTACACCTACTACGTGACCGCGCTGGACCGGCTGGCGAACGAGAGCCCGGCGAGCCCGCCGCGCTTCGTGCGCTGACCCCCACCGGATGCCCCCGGGCCGCCTCGCGCGACCCGGGGGCATTCGTCTGTTCAGGCGGATGTCAGCGAGCCGTTCCCCGGGGCATCGCCCCAGCTCACTCCTTTGATCGACACTTGTCGACATCCGGAGATCCCGGCCACCACCCGCGGAGGTTCCCGTGTCCCGTCGCCTCGCCACCACCCTCGCCGCCGGCGCACTCGCCCTGCTCACCATGCTCGGCCTGGCCACACCGGCCGCCGCCGCGGTGAGCACCCAGCAGAAGCTGTCCGTCCTGACCAGCTGGACGCAGACCAGCGCGTCCAGCTACAACGCCTGGAACAGCGCCCGGCAGAACCGGGCGCCCTGGACCGAGTACGGCTTCGACTGGTCCACCGACTACTGCTCGTCCAGCCCGGACAACCCGATCGGGTTCAACTTCAAGCTCTCCTGCTACCGCCACGACTTCGGCTACCGCAACCACAAGGCGATGGGCGTCTTCTCGGCCGGCAAGTCCCGCCTGGACAGCGCCTTCTACGCCGACCTGAAGCGGGTCTGCGCCACGTACAACGCGGTGGTCCGGCCCGCCTGCTACAGCCTCGCCTGGACGTACTACCAGGCGGTGAGCGTCTTCGGCTCGGTCGCCGCCGTGTCGCAGGCCGACCTCGACCGCGCCGCCCGGATGAAGGCCGACGCCGAACGTCGCGCCGCCGCGCGCGCCTGACCCACCGCACGGGGAGTCCGCCGCCCGCGGGCTCCCCGTCCGGCTCAGCCGGCCGTGCTGCGTGGCTCGAACGCCGGCCAGGAACCCGGCGGCCGCACGCCGAACCGGGGCGAGTCGGCGGCCAGGTCCGGATGCTCGACGTGCAGCGCCAGCGCCGCCACCTCGTCCAGCCGCAGCCCCGACCCGGCGCCGTAGGCGGCGTCGAACGCCTCGTCACCGAGCACCCGGCGCAGCTCCTTCTGCCGGGCCGACCAGTACGGGCCGTATATCCCCGGCGTGGCCCGCAGGTTCGCCCGGGTGGCCTGCGCCGCCCCGAACAGCCGGGCCGCGGAGAGCGCGTCCCCGGCGAGCGCGCAGCGCACCGCTATCGCGTTGATCGTGTCGCAGGCCCGGCCCAGGTAGCCGTGGCTCATCCGGGACCGCAACGCCACCAGCAGATGCTCGTGCGCGGCGACCAGATCGCCCCGGGCCAGGGCCACCATGCCGAGCAGCATGTCCACCGACCGGCCGCCCCGCTCGGCCGGCCGGGCCGCCTCGACCGGGCGGGCCGCGGCGAGCAGGTCGGCCGCCTCGTCCAGCGCGCCCCGGCGCCAGAGCAGCTCGGCGAGGTTGTAGACGGCCAGCAGCGCGTCCCCCACCACGTCCTGCGCGAACGCCCAGTCGATCACCTCGCGGCAGACCCGCTCCGCCTCGGCGAACTGCCCCATGTCGACCAGCGGCGCGGCGCGTCCGGCCAGCACCCGGGCCAGCAGCCCCCGGTCGCCGGACTGCCGGGCCGCCGCCTCGGCCCGCTGCGAGTACCGCAGCTCCTCGCCGAACTCGCCGTCCGCGCCCGCGTGCAGCGAGTGCATGTGGTACGCGGCGGCCAGCTCGGCGTCCGGCATCACCTCGCCGGTCTCGGCGAGCCGGCCGTAGAGCCGGAACAGCCAGAGCCGCCCCTCCCGGGCCAGCCCGCGCTCCCGCCACCACTGGTCCAGGTCACCCGCCAGCGACAGCCCCGACCGGGCGCTGCCGCCGGTGGCGCACCAGCGCAACGCGGCCCGCAGTTCGTTCGCGAGCGGGTCGAGCGCGTACAGGGACAGCGTCACCGGGCGGCCGTCCGCTCCCAGGTGCGCCCGGTCCAGCGCGTGCCGGCACCAGGCGACGTGCCGGTCCCGGGCGCTCTGCTCCTCACCCGCCTCGACCAACCGCCGGGCCGCGTACGCCCGGATCGGGTCGAGCATCCGGTAGGTGCTGCCGGAGGCGTGCGGCTCGGCCAGCACCATCGACTTGTCCACCAGCACCGAGAGCGGGTCGAGCGGGTCCTCGTCGAGCAGCCACTGCACCGTCGGCAGGTCCACCGGGCCGGCGAACACCGCCATCCAGCGCAGCAGCCGGGCCGAGCGCGCGCCCAGCGTCCGGTACGACCACGTCACGGTGGCCTGGATGGTCAGGTGCCGCTCGCTGGCCGAGCGCTGCACCGCCCGGGTCGCCGGGGTGGGCGGGGCGGCGCCGGTCGCGGCGGCCACCAGGTCCACCGTGTCCTGCTGGTTGCCGCTCCAGCCCGCCTCCACCGGCGGCGGTTCCGCGGTCTCCCGGCCGGCGTCGAGCGTGCCCAGCATGTCGTCCAGCCGTTCCGCCAGTTGCCCGGCGGAGAGCACCCGCAGCCGGGCCGCGGCCAGCTCGATGGCCAGCGGCAACCCGTCCAGGCGGCGTACCACCCGGTGCAGGTCGGCCTGTTCGGCGGGCTCCGGCGCGCGGCCGCCCCGGGCCACGGCGGTACGGTCCAGCAGCAGCGCCACCGCGTCGCTGCCCCCGCCGTCGGGCCCCTCGTCCACCGACAGCGGCGGGATCCGCCACACCACCTCGCCGGGTACGCCGAACGACTCCCGGCTGGTCGCCAGCACCCGCACGCCCCGGCCACCCGCGAGCAGCCGGCTGATCACCTCGGCCGACGCGGCGGTCTGGGCGTCGCAGGTGTCCAGCAGCACGAGCATCCGGCGCGGCGCCGCGTACTCGACGAGGGTGTCGACCATCGGCCGGCCCGGCTCCGGACGGAGGCCGAGCACGGCGGCGATCTCGAACGCCACCAGCCCCGGGTCGGTCACCGCGGCGATGTCGACGAACCAGACGCCGTCCGGGTAGTCCTCGACGATCCCGGAGGCCAGCTCCACCGCCAGCCGGGTCTTGCCGGCGCCGCCCGCGCCGAGCACCGTCACCAGGCGGTACGCCTCGACCAGCCGCCCCAGCTCGGCCCGCTCGGCCTGCCGGCCGACGAACGAGGTGACCTGGGTGGGCAGGTTGTGCGCCGTCGCGTCGGCGGTACGCGGACGCGGGAACCGCCGCTCCAACCCGGGCGCGACGAGCTGGAACAGCCGCTCCCGGTCGTCGAAGCCGCGCAGCCGGTGCAGCCCCAGGTCCAGGAGGGACACCCCGTCCGGCAGCGGGTCGGCGTGCTGGGCGGTGGCGGCCGAGCAGAGCACCTGCCCGCCGTGCGCCGCGGCGGCCACCCGGGCGGCCCGGTGCACCTCCGGGCTGGCGTACTCGCCGTCGCGGGGCTCGGCGTAGCCGGTGTGCAGCCCCATCCGTACCCGAGGGGTGGCGTCCGGGTTGGGCCAGTCGTGGCCGGCGAGCGCGCGCTGCGCGGTCAGGCAGGCGCGGACCGCGGCGGCGGCGTCCGGGAACGCGAGGAAGAACGAGTCCCCCTCGGTCAGCAGCTCCGCGCCGTCGGTGCCGGCCAGGGTGTCGCGCAGCAGCCGCCGGTGCTCGTGCAGGACCGGGCGGTAGACCGGGCCGAGCATCCGGGCCAGCCGCGTCGAACCCTCGATGTCGGTGAACACGAAGGTCACCCACCCGCTGGGGAGGTGGTGTCCTTGCGACATACGTCGAACCTCCGCCCGGTGACGTCGGGTTCATGCTGCCCTATGGTCGTGCCGTCACGCATCGTGAGAACGGCTGGGCAGATTCCGCCCCAAGGTGCCAAAAGATCACAGCGGCGGCAAGACCCCGATCGACCCGCGGGACGGGCGGCGGAAAGTCAGCAGCCGCAGGAGCCGCCGCAGCAACCGCCACCGCTGGGAATCCCACCGCTCGGGGCGGAGCCGCCCCGGCCGGTGACGGCCACCGTGGACAGCAGTTTCACCGTGTCGGCGTGGCCCTGCGGGCAGGTGGCCGGCCGTCCGGCCTCGGCCATCGGGCGGTTGACCTCGAAGGTGTCGCCGCAGGCGCGGCAACGGAACTCGTACCGGGGCATGTCCCAAGCGTACGGCCGGGCCTGACGTCGTCACCCGGATGGGTGATACTCGACGGGTGGTGGACGGCGAACGGCGAGCGACGGCCCGGCCCCTGCGACCCGCCGCGCCGCCGCCCGACGACGGCGCCCCGCCCGTCCCGCGTCCCCGGCGCGAGCGCGACGCGCTCCCCCCGAAGCCGCCCGCCGACCCGGCCCGCGACGCGGGTGCGGCTGCCGGCGCGGGCGCCGAGCCGGGTGAGAAGCCGCAGCCCGAGCCAGGTGCGAAGCCGGACGGCGAGTCCGGGGCGAGCGGACCCCAGCAGACCGACTCCGGCCCGGAGGCGAAGGCCGAGGCGGCCGCCGGCGGCGGGCGGCGTCGGCGGATGCCGTTCGCGCACGCCGTCCGGGCGCACCCCAGGCAGCTCGCCGTCGGCGCCGCCCGGGCCACCCGTGCCTGGTCCCGGCGGCCCGGCGGGCGCACCACGCTGCCCGCGCTGTTCCTGCTCGCCCTGGTCGCCGCCGCCGCCACGGCCGGTGCGGTGATCGTGCCGGCGGCGGTCGGCCGGCCGGAACCGGTCGCCGACGCCACGCCGTCGCAGAGCGTGCCGCAGACCGCGGCGGCACCCGCCACGCCCCCGTTGCCGGAGCTGACCGGCCTGCCCGGCACCGCCGCACCGACCGGCACGCCGCTGCCCGGCGCGACCACCGCCCCGGTGCTGCCCGCCGGACGCCCCGCCGACGCGCTCGCCGGCTGGGCGCAGCGGGTCGGCGCGGTGACCGGCATCCCCGCGGTGGCGCTCCAGGCGTACGCCTACGCCGAGCTGGTGCTCGCCCAGACCAACCGCGCCTGCCAGTTGAGCTGGACCACGCTGGCCGCGATCGGGTACGTCGAGTCGCGTCACGGCGCGGCCAACGGCGCCACGCTGCAAGCCGACGGCCGGGCCCTGCCGGAGATCAAGGGGCAGCCGCTCGACGGGCAGGGCGGCCGGTCCCGCATCCTCGACACCGACCAGGGAGCGCTCGACGGCGACCGGGTCCACGACCGGGCGCTCGGCCCGATGCAGTTCATCCCGACCACCTGGCAGGAGATCGGCGCGGACGCCGACGGCGACGGCGTGAAGAACCCGCACGACATCGACGACGCGACGCTGGCCGCCGGGCTCTACCTGTGCAAGGGCGGCCGGAACATGACCATCCCCGGCGACTGGTGGGGCGCCATCCTCTCCTACAACGATGTGCGTCGGTACGCCCAGGCCGTCTTCGACAAGGCCGACGAGTACGGCAGGCTCAGCCGCAACGTGAGGTGACGGCTCGCGTACATTCGCGGACTGAACCCTTCCCCCCGGCTGCCGTTGACGGCAAGCTAGACGGGTGATGGTGCGCGAGTGGGATCCCAGGACCGCGTCGTCCGCCGAGATCGCGTCCCTGCTGGACACGCTGAACGCGGTCCTGGCGGCCGATCTGCCGCAGGATCCGCCATGGCGGGAGAGCTCCATGCGGGAGTATCTGTCCGAGGTCATGCCCGGCGAGCGGCGGATCTCGTGGGTCGCGCAGGACGACGACGCCCCGGACGGCACGCCCGGTGCGATCCTCGGGCATGTGCACGTGCTGCTGCTCGGCGGGATCGGCGTGCTCGAGGTGCTGGTGCACCCGTCGATCCGGCGCAGCGGCATCGGCCGCGAGCTGGTGCGGGTGGCCGCCCGCCGGGTCTGGGACGAGGGCTTCCAGTCGATCGGCGTGGAGGTGGTCGGCGACACCCCGGCCGTGGGGTTCTACGAGTCGCTGGGCTTCACCCGCGACTACGTGGAGACCCGCAGCGTGCTCGACCTGCGCACGGTGGACTGGCCGGCGCTCACCGAGATGGCCGCCGAGGTCGGCGCGGGCTACCGCGTGGAGTTCTGGCCGGGTGGCCCGCCGGACGAGCTCATCGAGGCGTACGCGCGGGCCAAGGCCGAGGTGCGCGACTCCGACGACGTGGAGCTGCGGCCCAGCTCCTACGACCCGGACCGGCTGCGCGACAGCCTCGCCACGCTGCACCGGCGCGGCATGAAGCCGTACATCGTGCTGGCACTGCACGAGCAGACCGGCGAGGTGGCCGGGTTGACCGAGGTGGTGGTGCCGGCGCAGCACCCGACCCGGGCCGACCAGTACGACACGATCGTCGTCCACGACCACCGCGGCTACGGCATCGACCGGGCCATCAAGGCGCGGATGCTGCTGGAGCTGCGCTCGGCCGAGCCCGAGGTGGCCGAGGTGCAGACCTGGAACGCGCAGGACAACGAGTCGATGCTGAAGGTCAACGCCGAGCTGGGCTACCGCCCCGACCGCGACTGGTGCGAATACGGTGTGGACGTGGCCGAGCTGGTGCACCGGCTGGACAGTCACCGCTGAGCGTTCACCGGCCGGCCATCGAAGGGGCTGGACGGTGCACCCACCAGAGCCTTAACGTTCGTTAGTTCCTGTCCACCCATCGTGGAGGCCCCATGCGCCCGCGCCGCACCCTCGCCGCGCTCGCGACCACCGCCGCCGTCACCCTCACGGCGATCGCTGTCGCACCCACCGCGGCCAGCGCCGCGCCCACCGACCTGTTCATCTCCGAATACGTCGAGGGGTCGTCCAACAACAAGGCCGTCGAGCTGTACAACGGCACCGGCGCCCCGATCGACCTGGCGACCGGCGGCTACCAGCTCCAGCTCTTCTTCAACGGCGCCACCACCTCGACGAACGTGGCCCTGACCGGCACCGTCGCGGCCGGTGACGTGTTCGTCTTCGCCGCCGCGGCGGCCGCGCCGGCGATCCTCGCCCAGGCCGACCAGACGTACTCCGGCTCGCTGTTCAACGGCGACGACGCGATCGTGCTGCGCAAGGGCGACGCGGTGGTCGACTCCCTCGGCCAGGTCGGCGTCGACCCGGGCAGCGAGTGGGGCAGCGGGCTCACCAGCACGGCGGACAACACGCTGCGCCGGCTGCCCTCGGTGACCGCCGGCGACACCGATCCGGCGGACGCGTTCGACCCGGCCGCGCAGTGGGCCGGCTTCGCCACCGACACGTTCGACGGGCTGGGCAGCCACACCGTCGGCGGAGGCGGCCCGGTCGACCAGCCGCCCACCCTGGCCTGCGGCGGGGCGCTGACGCTGTCGGCGGGCGCCACGGCGACCCGCGAGGTCACCGCGACCGACGCCGACGACACGGTCACCGATCTGGCGGTCACCTCGGTGGTGCCGGTGCCGGCGAGCGGCTCGATCAGCCGTACCGCCTTCACCCCGGCGGCCGGGAACGGTGGCACGGCCACCGCGACGGTCACCGCCACCGGCCTGCCGGCCGGCAGCTACGCGGCCACCGTGACCTCCACCGACGCCGAGGGCGGCACCGCCACCTGCACGCTCACCGTGCAGGCCACCAGTGTGCTGTCGATCGGTGAGGTGCAGGGCCGCACCGCCGGCGACGAGGACGGCCGCACCGACCGGTCGCCGCTCGCACCGGCCAGCGGCAACGGCACCAGCTCCACGCTGTACGACGTGCGCGGCGTCATCACCGGCATGTCGCTGACCCGCAGCTCGGCCGGAGCCGACCAGTGGGGCTTCTACCTACAGAGCCGGCTCGGCACCGAGGACGGCGATCCGCTGACCTCCGACGGGCTGTTCGTCTTCATGGGCTCGTTCACCACGCTGATCGGCGGGTACGCCCCGACCGTCGGCGACGAGGTCGTGCTGCGCGGCCGGGTCTCCGAGTACTTCAACCAGACCCAGCTCTCCGGTGCCTCGCTGGTCCGCAAGCTGGACTCCGGCCTCGACGTGGACACCGCGGTCCGGGTCGACGACGCGGTCCCGCCGGCCGAGGCGGCCGCCGCCGACCTGTTCTGGGAGCGGCACGAGGGCGAGCGGATGCGGGTACGCGCCGGCAGCGGCGTCTCGGCGCCCCGGCACATCTACTCCTCCACCGCCGACTCCGAGATCTACGTGCTGGACCGCGAGGACCCGGTGATGAAGCGGTCCGACCCGTACGCCCGCCGGGTGTTCCGGGACGCGCACCCGCTCGACGACATCCCCGGCACGCTGTTCGACAACGGCAACAACCAGCGCATCCTGCTGGGTGCCGGCGGCGTGAAGGCGACCGCCGGTGACTCCCGGGCGCTGCTGCCCGAGGCGCGCACGTTCGACACGCTCACCGAGGACGCCTACGGCTCCGTCTCGTACGCGTTCAGCAAGTACAGCGTGCAGCCGGAGCAGCTCACCCTGACCGGCGGCGCCGACCCGGCCGCGAACCACCCGCCGCAGCCCGCCGACCGCGGCAGCGAGGTCGCGATCGCCACGTACAACGTGGAGAACCTGTACGACTACCGGGACGACCCGTTCGACGGCTGCGACTTCGCCGGCAACACCGGGTGCCCGGGGGTCAGCCCGCCGTTCGACTACGTGCCGGCGAGCCCCGAGGCGTACGCCGCCCGGCTGGCCGTGCAGGCCCGTCAGATCGTCGACTCGCTGCACAGCCCGGATCTGATCCTGGTGCAGGAGGCCGAGGACCAGGACATCTGCTCGGTGGTCGACGGCGCTCTGGCCTGCGGCGACACCAACAACGCCGACGGCGCGCCGGACACCGTGCAGGAGCTGGCGCTGACCATCGCGGCGAACGGCGGCCCGGCGTACGCCGCCGCGTACGACCGGACCGGCGCGGACGCCCGGGGCATCGCCTCGGCGTTCCTCTACCGGACCGACCGGCTCACGCTCGCGGAGGCGACCGCCGCGGACCCGCTGCTGGGCTCCGCCCCGACGGTCCAGTACCGCTCGGCGGCGCTGCCGTCCAACACCGACGTGCAGAACCCGAAGGCGTTCAACGCGGTGCTGCCGGCCGACGTGGACCGGTCGACCGGCGTGGACGGCAGCAACGTCTACACCCGCGCGGCACAGGTGGCCCGGTTCACCGTGAAGGCCGGCCCCGGGTCGACCGAGCGGTTCACGCTCTGGGCGGTCGCCAACCACTTCTCGTCCGGGCCGGACAGCCGGGTCGGGCAGCGCCGCGAGCAGGCGGCGTACGGGGCGGCGATCGTCCAGGCGGTCGAGACGAGCGACCCGAATGCCCGCGTGGTGTACGGCGGCGACCTGAACGTCTTCCCCCGCCCGGACGACCCGATCGCCACCGCCCAGAACCCGACCCCGTCGGACCAGCTCGCCCCGCTGTACGAGGCCGGGCTGCACAACCTCTGGGACGACCTGGTGGCGGACGCGCCCGCGTCGGCGTACTCGTACACCTTCAGCGGTCAGGCGCAGACGCTGGACAACCTGTTCGTGAACGACCCGATGCACGACGACCTGGTGCAGGTGCGGACGGCGCACATCAACGCCGACTACCCCACCGACGCGCCGGAGCTGGGCGACCGGGGCGCCAGCGACCACGACCCGCAGGTGGCCCGGTTCCGGTCGCGCGCCTCGCTGCGGGTCGCGGACACCTCGGTCGCCGAGGGCGACAAGGGCACCAGCGCGATGACGTTCACCGTCACCGTGTCCCGCCCGCTCTCCGAGCCGGCCCTGATCTGCGCGACCACGTACGGCACCACAGCTCAGGCCGGGTCGGACTACGACCCGTACGTGGGCTGCCGGGTGCTGGCCGCGGGCCGGACCTCGCTGACGTTCCCGGTCACCGTGCGCGGTGACCGCAAGCGCGAGGCGGACGAGAAGCTCACGCTGTACGTGGCGGGTGTGCCGGGCCTGCGGCTCGCCGACCCGTCCGGCGTCGGGACGATCCTGAACGACGACTGAGCGACGTTCCGCGCGGCGGCCCGTCGATTCGCTCATGGGCGGATCGGCGGGCCGCCGCGGTATCCGCACCGCTGCGGGTCGGGCGGGGGCGGCACGCTCCGGTACTTGGCCACCCGCACCTCCCACTGGCTGCGGCGGCGCAGCCAGTCCCGGACCTCCCGATTGCGGTAGAAGGTCTCCGGCGGGCGGGCCAGCCCGTACCGGTCGGCCCACCACTCCCCCGGCTCCGGGTCGGTGACGATGTCGAGGTGGGACGGGTACCGCCGCTCCGCGCCGTCCCGCAGGTCGGCCCGGTCCCGCATCGGCTTGAGCACCCGGCCGGCCTCGTCGACGACCACGAGCCGGAAGCCGGCCGTGCCGACGATGCGGGACAGCATGGCCAGGCTCGGCGTCAGGCTGCCCGCCTCGATCCGCCCGATCGTGCTCGGATGCACCCGGGCGAACCGGGCCAGCTCACGTTGGCTGGTGTCGGCCCGGCGACGCACCGCCCGGACGATCCCCGGCGCCGGGAACGGCACGTCGAAGGGCTCGGTGAGCAGTGCCGGCCCGCCGTCTTCCGCCGCCGCGGCGGTAGTCCCGGCCTCGGCGCCTGGATCGGCGGACACGGCGCGTGCGGTGCCGGTAGCGGGAGCGGTTTCCGGCCCGGTGTCGGCGATGTCTGTCACGCCGCCCACGGTCCCGCCGTCCGCCCTGGCCCGGCAACCCCGCGCCCGGCTCCTGTGGAAAACCCGGCAGACGGCGCCCAACCCTGTCCGACGCCAGCCGCCGACTCACACAGAGCGTGACCTTCACTCAGCGTTAGGTATCGCGCGGAAGCCGGCAGCCCAACGCGATCAACAAACGCGACTTAAGCGGACACAATCTCCGAGATCGCGGCAGCAACAGGAACCACCTCGGCAGACTTTGCTCTGCAGCCATCGAGGCAGCGCTCACGCTTCGTGACAGTTGCGCCCATGGCTGCAGAGCAAAGCGGACCAGAGGTGAAGGAGCCCGCAGGCCGGAACGTTGCGCTGAGTGACCGGCATGGCTGTGGACAACGATCGTCGGCCGCACGAACCGGGGTAAGCCCGCAGTCGACCTGCCGGCAGCGCGAGCGACGTCGGGCGAGCGTCGGGCGAGCGTCGGTCAGTAGCGCTCGCGCAGCAGCTGGGCGGCCTCGACGGCCCAGTAGGTGAGGATGATCTGGGCGCCGGCCCGGCGGATCGAGGTGAGCGTCTCCAGCATCACGCGCTCGCGGTCGATCCAGCCGTTCGCGGCGGCGGCCTCGACCATCGCGTACTCGCCGGAGACCTGGTAGGCGGCGACCGGGACGTTCACCGCGGCCCGGACCGCCGACACCACGTCGAGGTAGGGCAGCGCCGGCTTGACCATCACCATGTCGGCGCCCTCGGCCACGTCCAGCTCGACCTCGCGCAGCGACTCGCGCAGGTTCGCCGGGTCCTGCTGGTAGGTGCGCCGGTCCCCCTCCAGCGCCGACTCCACCGCGTCGCGGAACGGGCCGTAGAAGGCGGAGGCGTACTTCACCGCGTACGCGAGCACCGAGACGTCCTGGTGCCCGGCGGCGTCGAGCGCCTTGCGGACCACGCCGACCTGGCCGTCCATCATCCCGGACGGCCCGACCACGTGGACCCCGGCGGCGGCCTGGGCCACCGCCATGTCGGCGTACGCGGCGAGCGTGGCGTCGTTGTCGACCCCGCCGTCCGGGGTGAGCAGGCCGCAGTGCCCGTGCGAGGTGAACTCGTCCAGGCACAGGTCGCTCATCACCACAGTCGAGTCGCCGACCTCGGCGATCACGTCCCGGATCGCCGTGTTGAGCACGCCGGCCGGGTCGACGCCACCGGAGCCGGTCTCGTCCCGCGTCGCCGGCACCCCGAACAGCATGATCCCGCCGACCCCGGCCTGGACCGCCTCCGCGGCGGCCTTGCGCAGCGAGTCCCGGGAGTGCTGGAGCACCCCCGGGAGCGACGCGATGGCCCGCGGCTCGGTCAGCCCCTCCTTGACGAACATCGGCACGACCAGTTCGGCCGGGTCGACGCGGGTCTCGGAGACCAGCCGCCGCACGGCCGCGTTGCTACGCAGCCGGCGGGGCCGGATCTCGGGGTACGGCATGACGGGCCTCCTGTCAGCGGAACCGCAGGGCGGTCGGGCCCTGCACCTTCGAGCCCCGGCGCTGCTTCGCCGGCATGGCGGCGAGCTTCTCCCGCAGCTCGACGGCGTAGGCGGCGAGCGCCTCCACCAGGTCGGGCACCGAGGCGTGCGGCGGCTGCACGTCGACGCGCAGGCCGAACTCGGTGGCGGTCTCCGCCGTCTTGGGCCCGATCACTGCAACAACGGTCCGCGCGTGCGGCTTCCCGGCGATACCGACGAGGTTCCGCACCGTGGACGACGAGGTGAACAGCACCGCGTCGAACCCGCCCGACTTGATCGCGTCGCGGATCTCGGCGGGCGGCGGCGCCGCGCGCACGGTCCGGTACGCGGTCACGTCGTCGACCTCCCAGCCCCGCTCGGTCAGGCCGGCGGCCAGGGTCTCGGTGGCGATGTCGGCGCGCGGCAGCAGCACCCGGCCGACCGGGTCGAGGATCTCGTCGTGCGGCGAGAACTCGGCCAGCAGGCCCTCGGAGGACTGCTCCCCGGACGGGATCAGCTCGGGCTGGATGCCGAAGGCGCGGACCGCCTCGGCGGTGGCGTCACCGATGCAGGCGATCTTGACGCCGCCGAAGTGGCGGGCGTCGAGGCCGTGCTCGGCGAACTTCTCCCACACCGCCCGGACCGCGTTCACCGAGGTGAAGATGACCCAGGCGTACCGGCCGTCGACCAGGCCCTTGACCGCCCGCTCCATCTGCGCCGGGGTACGCGGCGGCTCGACCGCGATGGTCGGCACCTCGCACGGGATCGCCCCGTACGCGCGCAGCCGTGCGCTCATCACGCCGGCCTGCTCCTTGGTGCGGGGCACCAGCACCTTCCAGCCGTACAGCGGGCGGTTCTCCCACCAGCTCAGCTTGTCGCGGTCGGTGACGGCCGCGCCGACGGTGAGCACCACCCGGCCGGTGAAGCCGAGCGCCGCCGCGACGAACGAGTCCACGCTCGACGTGGTGGTGTACTGCGTCTCGCCGGTGCCGTCGCCGGTCACCCCGACCGCTGTGGTGCCGTCGACACCGGCGGCCAGCAGGCCGTCCCGGACCGCGGCCAGGTCACCGGCGTCCACCGCGAGCGCCAGCGAACCCCGGCCCACGGCCGTGGCGAGCGCCTCGAAGTCCAGCGCGGTGACGTCCTCGACGTCGGCGGCGGTGCGTACGCCCGGCAGCGGGACACCCGCGTAGGTGGCGACGCCCTCGGCCTGGCCGACGCCCGGCACCACCTCGAAGTGCGCGGCGGTACGGGCGACCGCCTGCACCTCCTTGACCACCGAGTCGTGGCCGAACGGGTCACCGGCGACCAGGTGCACGGCGTTCTGCCCGGCCCGGGCCGCGGAGATCAGCACCTTCGCCACGTCCCCCGGTACGCCCTCGGCGGGGCTGAACTCGGCGTCGGGCCGGGCCTGGGCGCGGACGTGCGCCAGGAGCGACTCGGGTACGCCCCGGTCGTAGACCACCTGGTCGGCGTCGACCAGGGCGTCCAGCGCCCGGCGGGTCAGCAGGCCCGGGTCGCCGGGACCGGCCCCGACGAATGCGATCTGGCCTACGGGCTTACGGGTGCGGGTCATTCTGTGCTCCCAAGTTGCTGGGTCCCCGGGCCGGCCTGTGCGTCCTGGCCGAGGATCGAGTCGGCGCCGAGTTCGAGGAGTTCGGCGGCGAGTGCCTTGCCGATCTCCGCCGCGTCGGCGGGCGTTCCGGTGCGGGACAGCCGGAGGTCACGCGAACCGTCCGGGCTGATCACCGCACCGCGCAGGTAGATCTCCTGATTGACGTCGCCCTCGTCGGTGGGCTCACCTTCGGCGAGGACGGCGTACGCGGCCACGGGTGCGCTGCATCCTGCCTCCAGGGTGGCCAGCAGCGCCCGTTCCGCGACGATCGCGGCACGGGACGGTGCGTGGTCGAGCAGCGCGAGCAGCTCGATCACGTCCTGGTCGTCGGCCCGGCACTCGACGGCCAGCGCACCCTGGGCGGGCGCGGGCAGCATGAGCATCGGGTCGAGCGTCTCGGTGATGACGTCGGCGCGGCCGATCCGGTTGAGCCCGGCGCGAGCCAGCACGACGGCGTCGAGGTCGGCGTCCGGGCCGAGCACCCGGCCGAGCCGGGTGTCGACGTTGCCCCGGATCGGGGTGACCTCCAACTGCATGCCCAGCGCGTGCAGCTGGGCGATCCGGCGCAGCGCGCCGGTGCCGACGCGGGCGCCGGGCGGCAGCTCGGCGAGCGTACGGCCGTTCGTCGCCACCAGCGCGTCACGCGGGTCCTGCCGGGGCGGTACGGCCGCGACGTGCAGGCCGGGCGCCGCCGCGGTGGGCAGGTCCTTGTACGAGTGGACGGCGAAGTCGATCTCGCCGGCGGTCAGCGCGTCGCGCAGCGCGGAGACGAACACACCGACGCCGAGCCGCTGCACCGGGGCGGTGGACCTGTCGCCGGCGGTCACCACCTCGACCAGCTCGACCGGTCGGCCGGTGGCCGCGGTGAGGGCCTCGGCGACGTGGCCGGACTGGGCCATCGCCAGGGCGCTGCCCCGGGTACCGAGGCGAAGGGGGGCGGTCATCGCGCACCTCCGGTGGGCGGGACGTCGGCGGCGTCGAACGACGACCGGCCGTCGGAGTCGGTGGCGACCACGTCGGGAACGGTGTCGACCGGGGACGTCTGCGGAACGTCCAGGTCGAACAGTTCGCGCAGCAGCGCCGCGTACTGGTCGCCGCCGGGCTCGGCGGCGAGCTGGCGGACCCGTACGGTCGGCTGGTGCAGCAGCCGCTGCACGACCCGGTGCACGGTGCGGGCGACCTCGGCGCGCTGGTCGTCGCTGAGGTCGGGGCGGCGCTGGCCGAGCCGGCGCAGCTCGGCGGTGACGACGTCCTCGGCCCGGCCGCGCAGGGCGGCCACCGTCGGCGCGACGTCGGCGCCGCGCAGCCAGCTCAGGAACGCCTCGACCTCGCCGGCCACGATCCGGGCCACCTCGGCGGCGTCGGCCGCGGCCGGTCCGTCGGCGAGGACGGCGGCCATCCGGTCGATGTCGATCACCTCGACGCCGGGCAGCTCGGCGACGCCGGGCTCGACGTCACGCGGGACGGCCAGGTCGAGCAGGACCAGCGGCCCGCGGTCGGCGTCCCGGCGGGCCAGCGCCCGGGTCACGACGTCACGGGTGAGCACCGGCTCGGTGGCGGCGGTGGCGGCGACCACGACGTCGACGTCGGCGAGCGCGGTGATCAGCTCGGCCATCGGCACGGCGGACGCGCCGTACGACTCGGCGAGCCGGACGGCACGGGCGGCGCCCCGGTTGGTCACGGTGAGCGGGCCGGCGCCCAGCCGGGACAGCGTGGCCACGCCCAGCGAGCCCATCGCGCCCGCGCCGACCACCATCGCGGGCCGGCCGGCCAGGTCACCGTCGAGCAGCTCGGCGGCGAGGTCGAGGGCGGCGGTGACGACGCTCTGCCCGGCCCGGTCGATGTTGGTCTCGGCGTGCGCGCGCTTGCCGACCCGCAGCGCCTGCTGCATCAGCTCGTGCAGCAGCCGGCCGGCCGAGTCGGCGCCACCGGCGGAGTGGTAGGCGTCGCGGAGCTGGCCGAGGATCTGCGCCTCGCCCACCACCATCGAGTCGAGCCCGGCGGCCACCCGGAAGACGTGGTCCACGGCGGCGGCGTCGTAGTGCACGTAGAGGTGCGGGGCGAGCGCCGCCGGCTGGCAGCCGGCCTGGTCGGCCAGGACCGCGCAGATGTCGCCGAGTCCGCCGTGGAACCCGGAGACGGCGGCGTAGACCTCCACCCGGTTGCAGGTGGAGACCAGGACGGCCTCGGCGACGTACGGCTGGGCGATCAGGCGGTCCAGCGTGCGGGTGAGGTCGGCGGGCGGGACGGCCAGCTGTTCCAGGGTGGCGACCGGGGCGGTGCGGTAGGACGCGCCGACGACGAGCAGTTTCACGTGCCGATCGCCTCCTGGGTGTCGGTGGCCGCGAGTCCGCCGGGCAGGGCGGTGAGGGCGGACCCGCCGGTGGCGGGGAGCGCGGTCAGCGATGCCTTGCGGTGCTCGTGGAAGGACAGGATCTGCAGCTCGATGGCGAGGTCGACCTTGCGCACGTCGACCCCGTCCGGAACCGAGAGTACGCACGGCGCGAAGTTGAGGATGCTCGTCACGCCGACGGCGACCAACTGGTCGGCGACCGCCTGGGCGGCGGGGGCGGGGGTGGCGATGACGCCGATCGAGATCGACTCCTCGGCGACGATCTGTGGCAGCTCGTCGACGTGCCGTACGACCAGGCCGTTGATCTGTTCGCCGACGCGGGACCGGTCGGCGTCGACCAGCGCGGCGATGCGGAATCCGCGGTTGGCGAAGCCGTCGTAGCCGGCCAGGGCGTGACCGAGATTACCCACGCCGACGAGCGCGACGGTCCGGCACTGGGTGAGCCCGAGCACCTCGGAGATCTGGTCGACCAGCAGCGCCACGTCGTAGCCGACGCCCCGGGTGCCGTACGAGCCGAGGTGGGACAGGTCCTTGCGGAGCTTCGCGGAGTTGACGCCGGCGGCGTTGGCGAGGCCCTCGCTGGACACCGTCTCGTGCCCGGCGTCGGCGAGCGCGTGCAGCGCACGCAGGTATTCCGGGAGCCGCGACACGGTCGCCTCGGGCAGGTCCGGAAGCGCCGGTACGGCACCGGTGCGACCGGGCGCGCCTGGTTGACGGTGCTGGCTCATGAGACTCCGTGCGGTGCGATCCTCGACCAGCGACGGGGGCCGGTCGTTTCGGGACTCCCGCTGGCGACCGAGATTGCCGGCTGTGCTAGCAGGGCGCGTCGGAACTACAGAGTAGGTGTTTGTGAAGGGGTGCACAAATCGCGATCTTGAAAGCTCGCGACGCGCCTTCACCTGCCCCTCCATTCCCGCAAGATCGATCAACCGCGTCTCTCGGCGGCGCGTGGCGATTATTGCTCAATCCAGACTTCCCTGACCAATCGCGCGGGGGCCGTAGCGCTCCGTGACCGGCGTGGCGAGGCGAGTCTCACGTTTTCAGTAGGGACAACCCCACCCCCGAAAGGCCAGCGTGCGGGATGGGTGGGCGGGGCGCGCGCCCATAGCCTCGAACCATGACCGCCGCACCACTCGCCACCGCGCCCACTCCGCTGTCCCCCGTCCACGGGCTCCTGCGCCGCCTCGCCCGCGAGACCACCTACGTACTGGTGGGCTTCCCGCTGGCGCTCGTCGGCTTCGTGCTGGCAGTGGTGGGGATCTCACTCAGCGCCGGGCTGCTGGTGACCACGCTCGGCCTGCCGATCCTCGCCGGCTTCCTCTACGCGGCCCGCGGGCTGGCCGACATCGAGCGGCTCCGGCTCGCCGGGGTGCTGGACCGGCCCCGGGTACGGCCGGTCTACCGCACGCCGGAGCCGGGCGCCGGGTTCTGGCGGCGGGTGTTCACCCCGATCCGGGACGTGCAGTCGTGGCTCGACCTGCTGCACGCGTTCCTCCGGTTGCTGGTGGCGGTGCCCACGTTCGTGGTGCTGGTGGTGTGGTGGGTGCTGGCCCTGGGCGGCACGCTCTACATCACCTACGACTGGGCCATCCCGCGTGGCGCCGGCGAACAGGACCTGAGCCAGCTCCTCGGGATGGGCGACGGCCCCGGCGCGCGGATCGCCCTGAACACCGCGATCGGGCTGTTCGCCCTGTTCACTCTCCCGCTGATGGCGCGCGGCTGCGCCCGGCTCCAGGCCGGGCTGGCGTACTCGCTGCTCACCGGCGTGGCCGAGATGCGGCAGCGGATCGTCACGCTGGAGGAGCAGAAGCGGGCCGCCGCCTCGGCCGAGGCGGTCGCGCTGCGCCGGCTGGAGCGCGACATCCACGACGGCCCGCAGCAGCGGCTGGTCCGGCTCGCCATGGACCTCGGCCGGGCCCGCCACCAGCTCACCGCCGATCCGGAGGCGGCCCGGCAGACGCTGGACGAGGCGGTCGCCCAGACCCGGGAGACGCTGGACGAGCTGCGTGCCCTGTCCCGGGGCATCGCGCCGCCGATCCTGGTCGACCGGGGCCTGCCCAGCGCGCTCGCCGCGCTCGCCGCCCGCGCCCTGGTGCCCACCGAACTTGCGCTCGACGACGACCTGGGCACCGCCGCCGGCCGGCTCGACCCGGGGCTGGAGAGCACCGCGTACTTCGTGGTGGCCGAGGCCCTGACGAACGTCTCGAAGCACAGCCGGGCGACCGCCTGCCGGGTCGAGGTCACCCGGAAGGTGGGCCGGCTGGAGATCACCGTCACCGACGACGGAGACGGTGGCGCGCACGTGGCCAAGGGGCACGGGCTCAGCGGCATCGCCGACCGGGTCCGGGCGGCGGGCGGCACGCTGGAGGTGGACAGCCCGGCCGGCGGGCCGACCCGGATCCACGCCGAGCTGCCGAGGTGACCCGGTTCGCCCGGATCCGGGGCCGCCGGGCGGCCACCGGGTCCGGGCGTGATAGACACCGGACCCATGCGGGTGGTGATCGCGGACGACGCCGTACTGCTCCGGGAGGGGCTGGTCCGGCTGCTGACCGAGTTCGGGCACGAGGTGGTGGCGGCCGTCGGTGACGGTGACGCGCTGGTCGAGGCGGTGGTGGCGCACCGGCCCGACATCTCGGTGGTGGACGTGCGGATGCCGCCGTCACACACCGACGAGGGACTGCGCGCCGCGGTGGAGGCCCGCCGCCGGGTGCCGGGCACGCCGATCCTGGTGCTCTCCCAGTACGTCGAGGTGTCGTACGCCGACGACCTGCTGGACACCGCGGGCGGCGCCGGCGGCGGCATCGGCTACCTGCTCAAGGACCGGGTCGCCGCGATCGACGAGTTCCTGGACGGACTGGCCCGGGTGGCGGCCGGCGGCACCGTGCTCGACCCGGAGGTGATCAGCCAGTTGCTGGTCCGGCGGCGGCGCGACGACCCGCTGGCGTCGCTGACCCCGCGCGAGCGCGAGGTGCTGGCGCTGATGGCCGAGGGCCGCTCGAACACCGCCATCGCCCGGACGCTCGTGGTCAGCGACGGCGCGGTCGAGAAGCACGTCCGCAACATCTTCACCAAGCTCGACCTGCCCCCGGACGCGACCACCCACCACCGCCGCGTCCTGGCCGTCCTGGCCCACCTGCGCGCCTGACCGGGCGGGTCAGGCGAGCGTGCGGGCCAGTGTCACCGCCTCGGTGAGCGTGTCGGCGGCCGGGTGGCCGCTGCCGCGCAGCCGGTCCGGGTCGGACAGGCCACCGGTGTAGAGGACGCAGCGGGCACCGACCGAGGCGGCGGCGTCGGCGTCGTCGATCGAGTCGCCGATCAGCACCACCTCGTGCCCGCCCAGCCCCAGCTCGGCCAGGTGCTTCTCCAGCCACTCGGCCTTGCGCCCGCCGCCGACTGTGGCGCGCAGCCCGTCCACCCGGCGGAAGTGCGGCGTCAGCCCGTACGTGTGCACGGTCGGCACCAGCTCGTCGTGGAACCACATGGACAGCAGCGACTGGCTGCCCTCCCAGGCCTCGATCGCGGCGGTGGCGTCGGCGGCCAGGGCACAGGTGGTCAGCCCGGCCCGGTACGCGTCGTGGAAGACCCGGTCGAGCGTGCCGAACGCCTCGGCGTCCACTGCCCGGCCGAGCATCTCGGCGTAGTAGTCGGCGATCGGCCGCCGGAACCGCACCCGGTGCTCCGCCGCCGTGACCGCCGGTCCGCCGGCGCTGGCGAAGGCGACGTTCGTGGCCTGGACCACCAGGTCGAGGTCGTCGAGGAGCGTTCCGTTCCAGTCCCACACGAGGTGGCGTCGCATACCCGTCACCCGAGCACTCTAAGGCTAGAGCTGCGGCGTCGTCAGGTCGCGCAGCAGCCGGTCCTCCTCGACCCGCCAGTAGCCGTGCTCCTTGCCGTCGAGCAGCACCACCGGCAGCCGGTCGCCGTAGTCGCGCTCCATCTCCAGGTCCCCGGTGACGTCCCGCTCCACCCAGCGGTCGCCGGTGACCGCCACCACCCGGTCGAGCGCGGCCTTCGCGTCGTCGCACAGGTGGCAGCCGGGCCGGGTGATCAGAATGAGCCTCGCGTCACTGGACATCGGATACCTCCGTGCGGATCTCGGTCGGCGGCGCCGGCGACGGCACCGCGGGCGCCGGGCGCAGCTCGGTCTTGCGTACCTTCCCGATCGCCGAGTACGGCAGGCTGTCGACGAACTCGACGGCGGTCGGGCACTTGAACCGGGCCAGGTTACGCGCGCAGTGGGCGAGCAGTTCCTCCGCCGTCACCGGCGGACCGGCCGCCCGGACCACGTACGCCCGCACAGTCTCGCCGGTCCGCGGGTGCGGCACGCCCAGGACGGCCGACTCGGCCACCCCGGGGTGCGCCTGGAGCACCAGCTCCACCTCGTGCGGGTAGACGTTGAAGCCGTTGACCAGGATCAGCTCGCCGAGGCGGTCGACCAGGAACAGGTCGCCGTCGGCGTCGGCGTACGCCATGTCACCGGTGGCCCACCAGCCGTCCGGGTCCGGCCCGCCCCGCCCGTCCGGCCAGTAGCCGGCGAACAGGTTCGGTCCGCGTACCACGATCTGCCCGGGGTCGGTGCCGCCCGGCTCGTCGGAGAGGTCCATCTCGTCCTCGTCGGGGGCGTCGGCGGGCACCCCGTCGCGCCACAGCTCGACGCCGTCGGAACCGGTCAGGCGCAGCCCGACGCCGGGCAGCGGGCGGCCGATCGAGCCCGGTTTCGGCTCGCCGCCGACGAGCGTCGAGGTGAGCACCGGCGCGGTCTCGGTGAGCCCGTAGCCGACGTGCACCGGGTGCCCGGTCAGCTCGGTGAAACGCGCGCCGGCCGCGAGCGGCAGCGGCGCCGCGCCGCAGACCGCGACGCGCACGGAGGCGAGCGCCGCGGCCGGATCACGCGCCGCCTCGGCCCAGGTCAGGAACATCGACGGTACGCCGACGAGGACCGTGACCCGGTGCCGGGCGATCTCGTCCAGCGCGCCGGCCGGACCGGGCTCGTCGACGAGCACGCCTGTCGCGCCGTGCCGCACGACGGCGCCGAGCGCGGAGTTCAGCCCGTACGCGTGGAACAGCGGAAGGGCGAGCAGCACGACGTCGTCGGGGCCGACCACCGGCGGTTCGATGCGGTCGACCTGGTCGTGGTTGGCGGCGAGCGCCCGGTGCGACAGCATCGCGCCCTTGGGCCGGCCCTCGGTGCCGGAGGTGTAGAGCAGGACGGCCAGGTCGTCACCGGAGCGGGCCCGATACCCGTCCGGCGGGTCGTCGTCGGCGACCGGCGGCGCGGTGTGCACGGCGCGCAGCGCGGGCAGTTCGGCGGCGTCCACCCGCGCGGTCACCTCGGGCGCGCCGACCAGCACGGCGGCACCGGAGTCGGCGAGCACGTGCCGCAGCTCGCGGGCGGTGAGCGTGGGGTTGACCGGTACGGCCACCAGTCCGGCCCGGAGCGCGGCGAGGTACGTGACGACGAAGTCCGGTGTGTTGCCGAACGCGATCGCCGCCCGGGGCGGGTGGCCGGTGCCGTCGGCCGGTGGCGCGTCGGCGAGCAGCGCTCGGGCGGTGGCGGTGACCGCGTCGTCCAGCTCGGACCAGGTCAGCGTCCGGTCGCGCCAGTGCAGCGCGGCCCGGTCGCCCCGCCGCGCGGCGGCGTCGCGGAGCCGGTCGGCGAGGTTCGGCGCGGAGCTTTCGGCGGCGTCCTGCACGGTGGCTGAGTCTGGCACAGCCGGGTCCGCCGGGCCATGCCCGAACACCGCGTGGGGTCCGCCGCACGGGACTGCAATTGCCGTACGGTGGGATTCCTGACCACGGGATGAGGATCTCCACCGATGCCGGGGCGGGCAGCCGGAGTCGACCCGGCCGCACCCCTCCCGCGACACGCCGAGCGAAAAGAAAATCGGCTCCGACCAGGACTTTCCACTCCGGACCAGGTTCCGGCGCGAAAGTCAACCACACACGACGGACAACGGGTCCGCCATGTGTGCGACCTGGCGGGAAATACTTCCGCTCTGTGTAACGGACTTGCCACGCGTGGGTGACGTTGGCCCTATCATCACTCGGGTCGGCTCACCCCATTTGCCGTGAGTCGACACCCCTCAGCCCGAGGAGGCCCCCGTGCCCGTGAGCGCATTGGACCAGCACCTCAAGGGGATCTGCCGCCCGCCGGCACGTCCCGACCCGGCCGTGCCCGACCGGGTGACACCCGGTCCTCCGGCGCGGTCCCTGTCCGCTCAGCCTGGGGAGGCGCGGTGACCACCTTCGGTTACGCCGAACGACCGGCCGGCGTCACCGGCCCGACACAGCGCAACCCGCTCAACGAGCGCGCGGACCCCCCCGGCCCACGGGGCGCCGACGGACAGCTCGCGGTACGCGGCGACGGGCGGCGGGTACGCAGCCGCGCGCACCACACGAACGAGGCGCCGCCCCGCCCCGCGACCCCGGGCGGCAACGCGAAGCCCGCGGCCGGCCGCCTGGGCAGCCCGACCCGCCCGACCATGCCGGCCCAGGCACGGCGCGGCGACGCGGCGACCGGGGCCGAGCCGTCCGCCGCCGAGACCGCTGTCCTGCCGGCGGTGACCACCGGCGACACCGCCGTCCTGCCCGCCGTGCCGGCCGCCCCCGCGCCCGCGCCCGCCACCGGCTTCCCCAGCCGCCCCGACCCGTCCGACCCGGCCACCGAGGTGTGGACGCTGGTCGAGCGCGCGCAGGCCGGCGAGTCCGAGGCGTTCGGGCTGATCTACGACCGGTACGTCGACACCGTCTTCCGGTTCGTCTACTTCCGGGTCGGCAACCGCCAGCTCGCCGAGGACCTCACCTCCGACACGTTCCTGCGGGCGCTCAAGCGGATCGGCAGCTTCACCTGGCAAGGGCGCGACCTCGGCGCCTGGCTGGTCACCATCGCCCGCAACCTGGTCGCCGACCACTTCAAGTCCGGGCGCTACCGCCTGGAGGTCACCACGGGTGACGTCCTGGACGCCGACCGGGAGGACCGCGGGCCCGAGGGCAGCCCGGAGGCGGCGGTGGTGGAGCACATCACGAACGTCGCCCTGCTGACCGCCGTCAAGCAGCTCAACCCGGAGCAGCAGGAGTGCATCGTGCTGCGGTTCCTCCAGGGCTTCTCGGTGGCCGAGACGGCCCGCGCCATGGGCAAGAACGAGGGCGCCATCAAGGCCCTGCAGTACCGGGCGGTCCGGGCGCTGGCCCGGCTGCTGCCCGACGGCTTCCACTCCTGAGCGGCAGACACACCCGTCCTTCTCCACCGGCGCAGGCGCCGGGCGCTGTCGTGTGCCCGACGCCCCAGGCGAGCCGATCACTCTTGGTGATTTCGCCGCCGTCCCAGCCGTAACCGGCGACCGGCGCGGTCCGTTTCTCCGGGTGCGACCAGTGGTTGTCCCGGCGTCCCCCGGGCCACCCGGTCCGGCGGGTCAGGTCGGCCGTCCCGGTCGGCTCTGCGCCACACGCTGCCACCGGTCGCTGGTGACGACGACGGCCGCCCGGCCGTGACCAGCGAGAGGGGGTGCCGCGGTGGACAGCGACCTCTTCTCCCGTCGGCGGGCCGAGCGCTTCGCGCAACTCCTCGACGAGGCCAACGGCGGACGCCGGCACCACGTCCGGTCCAAGGCGGACGGTGAACTCACCGCACTCGTCGAGGTGAGCCGCCGGCTCACGACCGAGCGGCCCGACGTCGAGGTGGACGCCGAGTTCCGTACCGGCCTGCGGGCGATGCTCGTGGCCACCGCCGAACGCGAGGGCATCGGGACGCCGGCCAGGACCACCACCACGAGCGGGGTACGCGGCGCGCTGCTGCCCGCCATCACCGGCCGCCGGGCGCGGGCCCGGGGCGCGATCCTGGTCGGCGTGGCCGCCGGGGCGGTCGCCCTGTCCGGCATCTCCGCCGCCAGCGAGAACGCGCTGCCCGGTGACGCCCTGTACGGCATGAAGCGCTCCACCGAGCGCGCCCAGCTCGCGCTCGCCAGCTCGGACATCAGCCGCGGGCAGCTCTTCCTCGACTTCGCCCGCACCCGGCTCGACGAGGCCGCCTCGGTCCGCGACGACCGGCTCGGCTTCAGCGCCGTCCTCGACGACATGGACGCGGACACCCGCCAGGGCGTACGCCTGCTGACCACCGTCGCCGCGCAGCGCTCCGACCCGGCGGCGCTGGACGCGGTGGACACGTTCCTGGCCGGCCAGCGCCGGGTGGTCAGCGGCCTGCTCGACCGGCCCGACCACGCCGACCGGGACCGCACCCGCCGCTCGCTGGCCCTGCTCGACGCGGCCGGCAAGCGCGCCGACGCGCTCCGCGAGGCGATCGCCTGCGGGCTGCCCGCGCCGCAGGCCAGCGACACGCTCGGGCCCGCTCCGGCCACCTGCCCGGCCGACCGCTGAGCGGCGGGCGCGTAGCGCGCCACACTTCTCCCGGCGGACACCAGGCCGTCACACGGTGCCGGATACGCTCGACGCGGAGGGCGTACGCGGTCGTCGAGGCAGGGAGGTCGCCGTGGCCGGAAGCCGGAAGGTGACCGTCAGCACCGACGCGCACGGGCACACCGCGGGCTGGTCGGAGGCCCCGTCGGCACCGGCGACCACAGTCACGCCCGACCCCACGGCCGCCGCGTTCTTCGACGTGGACAACACGATGATGCAGGGCGCGTCGATCTACTGGTTCGCCCGCGGGCTGGCCGCCCGGAAGTACTTCACCACCGGTGACCTGGCCCGGTTCGCCTGGCAGCAGGCCCGGTTCCGGCTGCTCGCCACCGAGCACGCGGGCGACATGTCGCAGGCCAAGGACGCCGCGCTCGCCTTCGTCGAGGGCTGGCGGGTCGACGACATGGAACGCCTCGCCGACGAGATCTTCGACGAGCTGATGGCGCCGCGCATCTGGGCGGGCACCCGTCGCCTGGCCCAGCGTCACCTCGACGCGGGTGAGCGGGTCTGGCTGGTCAGCGCCGCCCCGGTCGAGATCGGCCGGGTGATCGCGGCCCGGCTCGGCCTGACCGGCGCGATCGGCACGGTGGCCGAGGTGGTCGACGGCGCGTACACCGGCCGGCTGGTGGGCGATCTGATGCACGGGCCGGCGAAGGCCGAGGCGGTCACCCAGCTCGCCGCCGTGGAAGGGCTGGACCTGGCCCGGTGCGCCGCCTACAGCGACTCGGCGAACGACCTGCCGATGCTCTCCGTGGTCGGCCGCGCGGTGGCGGTGAACCCCGATCCGGCGCTGCTGCGGCAGGCCCGCGAGCGGGGCTGGGACGTGCGCGACTTCCGCACGGGGCGGCGGGCCGTACGCATCGCCGTGCCGTCCACCGCGGCCGCCGGGCTGCTCGCCGGCGCGGTCACGGCCGGCCTGGCGCTGCACCGGCGCCGCCACCGCGACGCCTGAACCGGCGCGCCCCGGCTCAGGGGCCGAACGGGTCCGGCCGGCGTTCGAGCAGCTTGTGCAGCGTCTGCTGGATCGTCTCCCGCACCTGGTCGGCGAGGTTGAACACCACGAGCGGGTCGTCCGCCGCGTCGCGCAGGTGCGCGGTCGGGATCGGCGGGCAGAACTCGATCAGCCACTTGCTCGGCAGCGGGACCATGCCCAGCGGCCCCAGCCAGGGGAACGTCGGCGTGACCGGGAAGTACGGCAGTTTGAGCAGCCGGGCCAGCGGCTTGATGTCGGCGAGCATCGGGTAGATCTCCTCGCCGCCGACGATCGCCACCGGCACGATCGGCGTCCCGGTCCGCAGCGCGGCCGAGACGAACCCGCCCCGCCCGAAGCGCTGGAGCTTGTAGCGGTCGGCGTAGAGCTTGCCGACGCCCTTGAAGCCCTCCGGGAACACGCCCACCAGTTCCCCGTTGCCGAGCAGCCGCTCCGCGTCCGGGTTGCACGCGACGGTGCCGCCGGTCTTGCGCGCTATCTCGGAGACGACGGGCATCCGGAACACCAGGTCGGCGCCGAGCAGCCGCAGGTAGCGGTGCGCCGGGTGCCGGTCGTGCAGCGCGGTGGAGAGGATCAGCGCGTCGAGCGCCACGGTGCCGGAGTGGTTGCCGACGACCAGGCCGGCGCCCTCGGCGGGCACGTGCTCGACGCCGGTGACCTCGGTGCGGAACCAGTCCCGGTAGAGCAGCCGGACCAGCGGGTGGACCACCGCGTCGGTCAGGTCGGGGTCGAAGCCGAACTCGTCGACCTCGTAGTCGCCGGCGAGCCGCCGCCGCAGGAACGCCAGCCCCTGGGCCACCTTGCGGTCCCAGTGGTCCCCGGGCCGGTCGGCCACGGCCGGGCCCGGCGGCGTGTCACCGGCCGGCGCGTTCCCGGTCGGCGCCGCGTCCGCGGGCGCCTGCCGCGCGACGGCCTTCTTCGCGACGGCCTTCTTGGCGACGGCCTTCTTCGCGACGGCCTTCTTGGCGACCGTCTTCTTGGCCACCGTCTTCTTGGCCACCGTCTTCTTGGCCACCGTCTTCTTGGCCACCGTCTTCTTCGCCGGCTGGTGGGGCGTGGCCGGGCCCGGAACGCCCGCGTCGGCGGCGCCCGGCTCGTCGGTGGAGGTGTCCGGCTCGTCGTCCATCGCCGGCGCGGCCGGGCGGGCGGACGGTGCGGTCACCCGGCGGTGCCCGTTGCGCCGCGCCGGCTCCGCGCCCGGATCCGGCACACCCAGCGGTACGTCGTAGCGCGCGTCACGCCGCTCGTCGGGGCTGCTCACGAGCGCTCCCGCACCGACGAGCGGACCTGCCGGATGCTCTCCAGCACCAGCTGCTCGGCGGCGGCGAGCTGGTCCCGGGTGACCACGACGCCGCCGTGGTGGGCGCGGATGAAGTCGTCGAACGCGGCGGCGGTCGAGCGGGGCGTGAAGCCGTACTCCCGCTCCAGTCGGCTGGTGTCCACCACCCGACCGTGCACGAAGAGGTCCACCTGGTCCAAGCCGTACCCGCCGAAGCCCAGACTGCGGGCGATGGCGGCGACCCCGGCCAGGCCCGGTTCCAGCACCGGCACCGCCACCCGGCCGGCCCGGCGGATCGCCTGCGACAGCGACAGCACTCCCGGCCCGGCGACGTTGTACGTGCCCGGGTGGTCCTCGGCGACGGACCGGTGCAGCACCTCCAGCGCGTCGTCGAAGTGCACGAACTGCAGGCGCGGGTCGCGGCCGAAGACGGTGGGCACCACCGGCTGGGAGAAGTAGCGGGTGAGCGTGGTGTCGGCGGCGTACCCGATGAACGGCGCGAAGCGCAGCACCGTGGCGGTGACGTCGGGCCGGCGGCGGCGGAACCCGCGGACGTACCCCTCGATGTCGAGGATGTCGCGGCCGAAACCACCGCGCGGCACCTCCCGCGGCTCGGTCTCCTCGGTGAAGACGGCCGGATCGCGGAACGACACCCCGTACGCGGCGGTGGACGAGCGGACCACCAGCTTGCGCAGCCGGGGCGCGCGTTGCGCGGCGGCGAGCAACTGCATGGTGCCGATGACGTTCTGTTCCTTCATCCCCGCCCGGCCGCCCTGCTGCGGGTCGGGGGCGGTGACGAGCGCCAGGTGCACCACCGTGTCGACGTCGAGGTCGAGCAGGAGGCCGCCGAGCGAGTCGAGATCCAGGCGGATCCGTTCGACGTCGGAGAGCAGGTCGGTCAGCTCGGGGTTGGGTGGCGCCGGGTCGACCCCGATGACGCGCTCGATGCGCTCGTCGGCGGCGAGCCGGGCGGCCACGTGGGCGCCGAGCCAGCGACCGACCCCGGTGACGACGACGACCCCCGGGGCACCGGAGGTGTCACCGGGGGTCATGTCGTGCGCCTAGCGCGGCAGGGGGGATCGAGCCGGGACATCCACGGCCTGATCACCTGAGCCTCCGAGGGTCGACAGTTGGCAAGTGGTGCCGGGTGCCGGGCCAGTGCCCGGCACCGGTCACTTGCCGAGACGGCGACGCTGGACGCGGGTCTTGCGCAGCAGCTTGCGGTGCTTCTTCTTAGCCATGCGCTTGCGGCGCTTCTTGACCACCGAGCCCATACGACAGCCTTTCGATGCAACGTGCGGGGCGGACCGGACGGCACCACCACGGGTGGCGCCGTGACCGCTTGCGGACAACGGACCGGACCAGCGTGGTGGGCAGGGCACACCAGAGAGCGGTCACGGTCGTGGCCCAGCCTAACCGGAGTGCGTCAGCAGGACCAACGCGCCCCCGTCGATGCCCCTTTTCGTCGCACTCGGCGGACCGGCGCGGCGAGTGCTCAGGCGGACTCCTGGAAGGCGCCCCGGAGGTATTCGTGCACGGCGTGCTCGGGCACCCGGAACGACCGGCCGACCCGCACGGCGGTCAGCTCACCGCTGTGCACAAGGCGGTAGACGGTCATCTTGGAGACCCGCATGACCGTCGCCACCTCGGCGACGGTCAGGAACCTGACATCCGACAGCCGTGCGTCGGACTGCGACCCGGCCATGGCTCACCGACCCATTCCCGTGCCCGGCGCGTGTCACCGGGCAGGTGTTCCCGCCTCGACGAGCGACGCGCGTGTAACCAGTACGGTAGCGGGACGGCTGTGACCTGCGCGATCCCTTCCACCCTTTGATCATGGCGAGACAGCCGTTCACCCGATGTCTACCAGGGCTTTTTCGCCCGGACGGGTGTCTCGTCCGATCCGGCTACTCGGCACGCAGCGCCACCACCTACTCCGCGCGCAGCGCCACCACCGGGTCGAGCCGTCCGGCCCGCTGCGCCGGCACCACGCCGAAGACGATGCCGACCGCCGCGGACACGCCGAACGCCAGCGCCAGCGACCACCAGGTGATCGCCGCCGGGATCGGCGAGAACGCGTCCACGAGCAGCGCGGTGCCCACGCCCAGCGCCATCCCGGTCAGGCCGCCCACCGAGGTGAGCAGCACCGCCTCCAGCAGGAACTGCACGCCGATGTCGCGGGGGCGGGCGCCCACCGCCTTGCGCAGCCCGATCTCGCGGGTCCGCTCGCGTACCGAGACCAGCATGATGTTGGAGACACCGACGCCGCCGACCAGCAGCGAGATGCCCGCGATGGCCGCCAGCACACCGGTCAGTACGCCCAGGATGTCGCCGAGCACGCCGAGGATCTGCCGCTGGGTGACGGCGCTGAACTCGGTGTCCGGGTGCCGGCGGGACAGCTCCGCCACGATCCGGTCACCGAGTTCGTCGATCCGCTCCCGGTCCGGTGCCTTCACCGCGATGCCGTCGATGCGCTGCGTGCCCCACAGCCGTTGCGCCGCCGTCACCGGTACGTGCACCTCGTCGTCCCGGTCCACGCCGAGGCTCTGCCCGAGCGGGGCGAAGACGCCGATCACCCGGAACCGCACGCCGGCCAGCGTGACCTGCTGGCCGAGCGGGTCACGGTCGGGGAAGAGCGCCCGGGCCACCGAGTCGCCGAGCACCGCCACCCGGCGGCTGGTGTCCACGTCCGCCCCGGTGAGGTAGCGGCCCCGCGACAGCGACCGGGTGAACACCGACGGGGTGGTCTCCAGGACGCCCTGCACGGTGGTGAAGTCGGAGCGGTTGCCGGCCCGCGCGGTCGCGCCGGAGGCCACCGTGACGGCGACCCGGCCGGGGTCGCCGACCACCCGGGAGACCGCGTCGGCGTCGCTGAGGTCCAGCGGCGAGACCACCGGCGCGTTGCCCACCTCGATCCGGCCCGGCACCACCAGCAGCAGGTTCGAGCCGAGCCCTTCGACCTGCTGCTCGACCTGCTGTTTCGTGCCGGTGCCGATGGCCACCAGGATCACCACCGAGGCCACCCCGATGATCACCCCGAGCATGGTCAGCAGGCTGCGCATCCGGTTGGCCCGCAGCGCGTCCGACGCCACCCGCCACGCCTCGGCCAGCCTCATCCGGCGTCGCCCCCGCCTCGCGGGAGGCGGCCGTCCGACCGGGGAAGGCGCTCCTCGTTCCGGAGGCGCTCCTCGTTCCGCGGAAGGCGCCCGGTGGCTCCGGTGGCGCCACCGGGGCCACCGGGCGGGTGCCCCGGGCCGCTTCCGGACGCGGACCGGGGCTCCGCGCTGGGAGCGGGGTCCAGTGTCGCAGGTACGCCGGAGCCGTCCGACGGCGGTCGATCATGAAGGCTGTCGGACCGGATCAGCCCGTCCCGTACCGCGATGCGCCGGTGCGCCCGGGCGGCCACCTCCTGGTCGTGGGTCACCATCACCAGCGCCACCCCGGACTCGGCGTTCAGCCGTTCGAGCAGTTCCAGCACCGCCTCGCCGGTGGCGCTGTCCAGGTTGCCCGTCGGCTCGTCGGCGAGCAGCACCGCCGGCTCGGTGACCAGCGCCCGGGCGATCGCCACCCGCTGCTGCTCGCCGCCGGAGAGCTGGTTGGGCCGGTGGTGCAGCCGGTGGTCGAGCCCGACCCGGCCCAGCATCGCCGCCGCCCGCTCCCGCCGCTGCCGCGCCCCGACACCCCGGTAGACCAGCGGCAACGCCACGTTGTCCACAGCCGACGTACGGGCCAGCAGATGGAACGCCTGGAACACGAAGCCGATGGTCTCGTTGCGCAGCGTCGCCAGCTCCGGGGCGGTGAGCGTGGTCACGTCCCGCCCGCCGATCACCAGCCGGCCGCCGCTGGGCCGGTCCAGCCCGCCGAGCAGGTGCATCAGCGTCGACTTGCCCGAGCCGGACGGCCCGATCACCGCCACGTACTCGCCCTGGTCGATGGTGAGCGACACCCCGCGCAGCGCGGACACCGACACCCCGTCCAGCTCGTACGTGCGCCAGACGTCGACCGCCTCGACCGCCGGTACGGTCACGGCAGTTCCTGGCCGTCGCGCACCTGGTCGGCGCCGCGCACCACCACCCGGTCACCGGCCCGTACGCCGTCGACGATCTGCACCAGGTCCTGACCCTGCACGCCGACCGTCACCGGCACCCGGCCGGCCCGGCCGTCGCGCAGCACCCAGACCGCGTCCCGCCCGTCGGCGGAGAACACGGCCGACGCCGGCACCGCCACCGCGTCGGCGGCCTCCCGCACCCGCAGCCGCACCACCGCGTTCATGCCGGGCCGGGGCGCCGGTGCCGCCTCGGCCTCACCGAGGCGTCCGGCACCGAGGTCGAGCCGGACCCGGTAGGTGACGCCGCCCCGCGCCGAGCTGGTGGGCAGCACGTCGACCGAGCGCACAGTCGCGTCGTACGTCGCGCCGGTCACCGCGTCCAGCTCGACCGACGCGGGCACCCCGGCCCGGACCAGCAGCACGTCGGTCTCGTCCACCTCGGCGAGCAGGCCGAGCCGGCCGATGTCCACCACCGTGAGCACGGGCGTGCCGGCGGTGACCCGGCCACCGGCCGGGATCGCGTCGTCCACGCCCGGCGGCGGGCCGCCCTGCCCGCCCGTGCCCAGCGCCGACGGGTCGAGACCGGGCACCGCCGCGCCACCGGCAGCACCGAGCAGCCCGGCCAGGTCGGCCGGTGCCGCCGCCCGGGTGCCGCCCGGCTGCACCACACCGGCGATCGGCGCGCGCAACGTCAGCGCGTCCACAGTCGCCTTCGCCAGGTCGTACGCCTGCTGGGCCTGGAGTCGTTGCGCGGCCGACAGCGCGCCGACGGCGCTGTTCAGGCCCGCGACGCCGCGCTGCACCTGGGCGACCGCCCGGTCGGCGGCGCGGGCGGCGGACTCGTACTGCCGCTGCGCCGACTGGACCTGGAGCAGCAGCGCGGCGCGTACCTGCGGGTCGCCGACCTTGCCGGCGGCGGCGCGGGCGGCGGCGAACGCCTCGTCGGCGGCCCGGTCGGTGCCGCGGAGGCTGCCGCCCAGGTCACCCGTGCCGGTGCCCCGCCCGGCCCGCTTCGCCGCGCGCAACGCGTCCCGCGCCTTTGCCAGACGGTCCCGGGCCGACGGCGAGTCGATCACCGCGAGCACCTGACCCCGGGTCACCCGCTGTCCCGGCTGGACCCGCAGGCGGGCCAGCGTGCCGTCGGCCGGTGCGGTGAGCGTGGCCGCGGCCCGCGCGGTCACCGTGGCCGGGGCGTCGATCACCTCGCTGACCGGCGCGCGGCCCACCTCGGCGACGGTGACCGCGGGGGCGTCGTCGCCGCAGGACGCGGCGGTCGTGCCGGTCAGCGCGACGACGGCGAGCACGACGGTGACGAGACGGGGGCGGCGGGCCGCGGGCAGCCGCGGCGAGGGAGTGCGGGCCACCCGGCCCATGCTACGACCCGTCGACAGGCGTCGACGTGTCAGCCGACGACGGCCCGGACGTAGGCGACGCAGTCGTCGTGCAACATCGACCACGGGTCGCCGAACACCTCGTCGGCGGCCTGCTCCGGGGTCCGGCCCTGGTGCACCACGGCCCGGTAGAAGTCCAGCATCCGCTGCTCGCCGTACCTGTCGACCAGATGCCGTACGGCCAGGTAGCCGACGCCGTACGCGCCACCGACCCGGTCGTCGCTCGCGTCGTCGGCGGGCGCCACCGCGTCCAGCCGCCCCGACCACCCGCCGCGCAGCAGGTCCCGCACCTCGGTCAGGCCGTCGTAGCGGTGCACGGGCTGCCCGTCTGCACCGGCGTACTCGGCCAGCCCCTCCACCAGCCACCAGTCCGCGCGGTCGGCGTAGCCCCGGTCGGGCAGCGAGGCCGCGTGGGTCAGCTCGTGCCGGAGCAGGTCGTCGAGGCCGGCCGGGGTGACGATCTGGGCGTTGAGCACCACGTCGTGGCGTCCACCCCCGACACCCACCGCGTAGCCGGCGGTCCACTTCGGCCGCCCGCCGCCGTACCAGCGCTGCCACTCCCCCTTCCCGGCGTAGTAGACGAGGTACCGGTCCGGCGGCCGGCCGCCGATCGCGTACCGGTCCGCGGCCCGGGCGGCGGTCTCGGCCTGGGCGAGCAGACCGGGCAGCCGGCTGCGCTGGGCCGGCGTGGTGGCCACCACGACCCGCTTGCCGACCGCCACCGCCAGGTCGTTCACCTGCCACGGACGCACGCCCGCCGGGTCCGTCGACGCCGGGTCCACAGCGGTCAGCCGGGGCTCCTCCCCCGCCAGCCGCCAGCGCGTGCCCAGCTCCACGGTGCTCGGCGCGCACTCCGGCACCACGAAGCAGTAGCCGACCGTCACCGCGAACCGCCACTCCCCCGGCTTCCCGTCGACCGCCGCCGGCACCCCGTCCGCCGCCGACCGCCAGGTCGTGACCCGCAGTGCCCGCAGCGCCGCGTACCGGCGGCTCAGCGCGGGCCGGGCCGCCGGCTCGGCGATCGCGAGGAAGCCGGCCCGGTCGGCGCCGACGAGCGCGGCGGCCTGCCGGTCGAGCAGCGCGAGCATCCGCTCGCCGAGCCGCCGCTGCGCCGCCGTGCCCGGGTCGTGCTTCGCGGCCGACCGCCCGGCCGCGTCCGGCGCCGACTCCCGCAGGAGTACGCCGGGCACCGCGCCCGCCACCAGGCCGAGCGCGAGTCCGAGCGCGGTCCAGAGCGGCCACCGCCGCCGTTGCCGCACCGTCCGCGCCGGGTCCGGCTGCGCCAGGGGTACGGGGTACGGCGCCGGACCAGCGGCGAAGTGCGGCAACGACGCCGCGTCCGGTGCCGGTGCCGGTGCCGGTGCGATGGTGTCGACGGCGGCGTCCACGCCGGCAGAGGTGGCGGCGTTTTCGGCGTGGGTGTCGTCAGCGCGGGCGGCGGCGGCGGCGCTGAGGTTGGCAGCGCTCGCGTCGGCCGCGCGGTCGGCGCTGGCGCTGACGTGGACGGTGCTCGTGTCGGCGGCGCTCGCCTTGTCGGCGCTCGTTTCGGCGGCGCTCGCCTTGTCGGCGCTCGCGTCGGCGGTGGGACGAGGCTCGTCGCCGTCCGTCGTCCGGCCGGGAGGCTGCTCGTCGCCGTCGGTCACCGGCGAAGGGTACGACCAATCGGGCGTTCCGGGAAAGAGTCCCGCCGTGTTCCGCCTCGCCTCAAGATCTTGGTACGAAAGCGCCCTGATAGGGGCCGGTTCGTACCAAGATCTCTCAGATCGGGGTGCCGGTCAGCGTCAACGCCGTCTTGTCGGCTGCCCAGAGGGCCACCAGTGCCACGCCGGGTGCCGCGTGGCCGGCCAGGGCGAGCAGCACGCCGCCGGCCAGGAAGCAGGCGGCCTGGACGGCGAGCTTGGCCGGGTCGGGCAGCGTCACCGTGGCACGCGGTGAGCAGAACAGTCCCCACACCACGGCGATCACCAGCGGCGCACCGAGCCCGGCGAGCAGGCGCAGCGGCCAGCCGGCGTCGAGCGTGAAGCCCCAGTACCCGGCCGAGCCGAGCACGGCCAGCTCCAGCAGGAAGATCACGCCCAGCAGCAGCGCGGTCATCGGTCCTCCCAGGAACGGTAGGCGCGGTCCAGGCCGGCGATCATCTGGTCGAAGGAGCGGTCGGTGTCGCGGGGCAGCCCGAATCCGCGCGCCGCCTCCAGCGCGACGAAACCGTGCACGGCGGCCCGGAACATCCGGATGGCGTCGGTCGCGGCGTCGCCGTCGAGGCCGTACCCGAGCAGGATGGCCCGGACCGCGCCGACCGCGCGCTCTCCGGCGGCCAGGTGTTCGGGGTCGGCCGGGTCGGGCGCCCGCTGGGCGGCCGGGTAGCGGCCGGGGTGCTGCCGCGCGTACGCCCGGTAGGCGGCGGCGACGGCGCGCAACGCGTCGCCACCGGCCCGGCCCGCGGCGGCGCCCGTGAGCACGTCGGCGATCTCGGCGGTGGCGAGCACGGCGAGCTTCTGGTGCAGCGCGTCCACGCCCCGCACGTGCTTGTAGAGGCTCGGCAGCGCGACGCCGAGGCGGGCGGCGAGCGCGGCCAGCGTCAGCTTCTCGTAGCCGACCTCGTCGGCGAGCGCGGCGGCCTCCCGCACGACACTCGCCGGGGTCAGGCCGGCCCTAGGCACGTGCGGTCACCGCCAGGAACTCGACCAGGTCGGCGGCGGTGGCGTCGGGCTGGTCGGCGTGCGGGTAGTGGCCGGAGTCGGCGACCATCCGCGCCTCGGCGACGGCGAACAGCCGCCGCGCGGCGCGCGCCTCGGCGCCCGGGTCGGAGAAGTCCGGGTCCTTCGCGCCCATCAGCACCAGCGCCGGGCGGCGCACCTCGGGCGCCCGCGCGGTCCAGTGCGGGTCGGCCGGCGCGACCACGCCGCGCACCGCGGCCATCCGCCCGCGCAGCTTGGCGACCATCTCCTTGCGGTACGCGGCGTCGTCCGCCGGGCGCCCGCACGGGAACAGCGTGCGGTGGAACAGCCCGAACAGGCGGGGACTGCGGAGTACGGCGGCCTGCGCGACCCGCATCAGCGGGTTCGGCTTCGGGGTGCCGACGAACGCGCCGATCTGCACGATGCCGCTGACCAGTTCCGGCGCCTCGGCGGCGGCGAAGACGACCGCGGCGGCGCTGGACGAGCTGCCGACCAGGGTGGCGGGCTCCCCGCCGAGCGCCCGCACCACGGCGAGCAGGTCGCCGCCGACGTGCTCGGGGGCGTACGTGGGCCAGTGCGGGCTGGAGTCGCCGTGCCCGCGGACGTCGACCGAGGCGACCCGGTAGCCGGCCGCGACCAGCCGGGGCGTCAGGTGCCGGAAGGCGGCCCGGTTGTCCCCCATGCCGTGCGCGAGGACCACGAGCGGTCCCGATCCGTGCACCTCGTACGCGATCGTGCCGCCGTCCCGCACCACCTGGCTAACCGTCATAGCCGTAAAGCTAATGTCATTAGCCAACCTCGTCAAGCTTGACCTCAACCCGAGGTGAGGTCGCACGATCCCGGGCATGCCGATCACCGCCGACACCCACGTACGCCTCGCCCGCCCGAGCCGCGACCTCGCCGCCGCCGAACGGTTCTGGACGCAAGGGCTGGGCCTGGACGTGCTCTACCGGAGCGAGGGCGGTCACGCGGACGAGCACGACCTGGTGATGCTCGGCCTCCCCGGAGCCAGCTGGCACCTGGAGCTGGTCGGCGGTCCGACGCTCGCGGTCGAGCCGCGTCCCACCGGGGAGGACCTGCTCGTGCTCTACCTCGACGGCCCGGCCGACGACGAACTGGTCCCGAGACTGGAACGGGCCGGCGGGACCAGGGTCTCCGCCGGCCCGTACTGGGACAGGTGGGGTGTCACGTTGACCGACCCGGACGGCTACCGCCTCGTGCTGTGCACCCGGGCCTGGTCGAACGACTGACTCACTTCTTCGACAGCACCGCGCGGCCGAAGAACGCCAGGTTGGCCGGGCGCTCCGCGAGCCGGCGCATCAGGTAGCCGTACCACTGGTCGCCGTAGGGGACGTACGTCCGCACCGTGTAGCCCTCCCCGACCAGGCGCTGCTGCTCCTCCGGGCGGATGCCGTAGAGCATCTGGAACTCGAACCGGCCCGGGTCGCGGTCGAACCAGCGCGCCCGGTCCTCCCCGATCGCGATCAGCCGCGGGTCGTGCGTGGCGAGCATCGGGTAGCCGTCGCCGGACATCAGCACGTTCATGCAGCGCACGTACGACTTGTCCACCTCGCGGGCGGACTGGTACGCCACCGACTCCGGCTCCTTGTACGCGCCCTTGCACAGCCGCACCCGCGACCCCGCCGACGCCAGCTCCCGGCAGTCCGACTCGGTCCGCCGCAGATACGCCTGGAGCACCGCGCCGGTCGACGGGTGGTCCTTGCGCAGCTTCGCCAGGATGTCCAGCGTCGAGTCGGTGGTGGTGTGGTCCTCCATGTCCAGCGTGACGGTGGTGCCCGCCGCGTCGGCCGCCGCGCAGATCGCCCGCGCGTTGTCGTACGCGAGCTGCTCGTCGAACATCTGGCCCAGCGCGGACAGCTTCACGCTGACCTCGGCGGCCGGGGTGAGCCCGGCGGCGGCGAGGCCGCTGAGCAGCGTGAGGTACTCGTCCCGGGTGGCGTTCGCCTGCTCCGGGGTGGTGGTGTCCTCGCCCAGGTAGTCGAGGGTGACCGCTTGGCCGTCGGCGACAAGCTCGCGGGTGGCGCGCAGCGCGTCGTCGGTGGCGGCGCCGGCGACGAACCGGCGGACGACGTCCCGGGTGAACGGGGCCGTCGCGACGAGCCGCTCCACCTGGGAAGACCGGGAGGCGGCGAGGATGACGGAACGGAGCATGAGCCGAGCGTAACGCTCACCACCGGGCCCCCGCCGGGTGCGTCCGAGGCCCGCTCCTCCCGCCCGCTCCCGCCCTCCGGCCCGGGCCGGGCACCCCCGGCTGGCGGGGATCGGCTACAACGTTCACGTGGATCGACGACACCCCCGGCGCCGGCTCCGCTCGGCCTCCGTGCAGCTCGGCGCGCTGACCGCGCTGGCCCTCGCGCTCTCCGGCTGCAACAACGGTTACGACGACGACGATGACGACTGCGCGCTCGGCCCGGCCGGCGGGGGCGGCGACATCGTCGCCGTGGCCCTGCACGTGCCCGCGCCGGTCACCGCCGCTCGCGGCGAGCCGGCCCCGACCACCGCGCTGCCCGAGCGCGGCGGCTTCGGCACCCACCTCGCCTCCTGCGGCGGCTGACGTGCGCCGCGAGGCGAGCACGCCGCGCCCCGGCTGGGACGAGACCATCCGGGCCCAGGGCCTGGTGTACGTCGACACCGAGCTGCCCGACGGCGAGATCATGTCGTACTGGGACGAGACGGCGGCGTACTCGTTCACGCTCGACGAGGTGCTCCGGCTGGAGGAGGCCACGGAGGAGCTGCACCGGATGTCGGTCGCCGCCGCCGAGCACGTGGTGACCCGCCGCCGGTACGCCGAGTTCGGCATCCCCGAGTGGGCCGCCGAGGCGGTCGCCCGCTCGCTGCGGGAGAACCCGCCGACGCTCTACGGCCGCTTCGACCTCTGGTACGACGGCAGCGGCCCGCCGAAGATGCTGGAGTACAACGCCGACACCCCGACCGCGCTGGTCGAGGCGAGCATCGTGCAGTGGTACTGGCTGGAACACACCCGCCCGGACGCGGACCAGTGGAACAGCCTGCACGAACGCCTGGTCGGCGCCTGGGCCAAGATCGGCGCCGGGCTGCACGAGCCGCGGGCGCACGTGCTGTGGTCCGAGGAGGAGGAGTCGGGCGAGGACCAGATCACCGCCGGCTACCTGGCCGAGACGGCCCGCCAGGCCGGGCTGGACGTGACGCTCATGCCGATCCAGCGGGTCGGCTGGGACGGGCGACGCTTCGTCGACGCCGACGACCGGCCGATCACCACCTGCTTCAAGCTCTACCCCTGGGAGTGGATGCTGGCCGAGCCGTACGGGCGGCCGGCGCTGGACCCGGGCACGCCCACCACCTGGATCGAACCGGCCTGGAAGCTGCTGCTGTCGAACAAGGCACTGCTGGCGGTGCTCTGGGAGATGTATCCGGGGCACGACTACCTGCTGCCCGCGTACCTGGACTCGCCGCGCGGCATGACCGAGTACGTGGCCAAGCCGCTGCTCGGCCGCGAGGGCGGCTCGGTACGCATCGTGACCGGCGACACGGAGATCACCAACCCGGGGATCTACGGCGACGAGGGCTTCTGCTTCCAGGAGTTCCGCGCGTTGCCCGAGTTCGAGGGCAACCGGACGGTGCTCGGGAGCTGGATCGTGGACGGCGAGTCGGCCGGCGCCGGCGTACGCGAGAGCGAGAGCCTCATCACTGACGGTTACGCGCGGTTCCTGCCCCACTACATCGACGCACCGCGTGTGCTCTGAGTCGTCTACCGTTGGTGTCGTGAACTTCGACGCGTACGCCCGGACCGGGGTCGAGCTCGTCAACGCCCGGCTGGACGACCTGGACGGCCTGCGGGCCGTCTTCTCGGACGAGCAGGGCTGGATGCGCGACGAGGTCGCGGAACGGGACCTGGCGATCTTCCGGCGGGCGCAGAAGCGCCTCCGGGACGTCTTCGAGTACGGCACCTCCGGCCGGGACAACGAGGCGGTGGCGGAGCTGAACGCGCTGCTGGAGGCGTTCCCGGTGCAGCCGCGGATCTCCGGCCACGACTCCTCCGACTGGCACATGCACGTGACCAGCCGGGGCGCGTCGGTCTCCTCGGAATACCTGGCCGGCGCGGTCTGGGGCCTGTCGGTGTGGCTGTGCGAGTACGGCAGCGCCCGCTTCGGGGTCTGCGCCGACGACCGCTGCGGCAACGTCTACCTGGACACCTCGTCCAACTGCTGCCGGCGGTTCTGCTCCGAGCGCTGCGCCACCCGCTCCCACGTGGCCGCGCATCGGGCCCGCAAGCGGGCAGCGGTCGGCGAGCAGGCCGTCCCGGCGCAGCCGCTGTCCCCGGTGAGCTGACCTCCGGCGTACGCCCCGGCCGCGTGCGAGCGGCCGGGGTGGCCCGTGCCGGTCAGACGTCGACCGGGGAGGGCGCGGTCAGGTTCGCCCGGGCGAACTCCAGCGACTCCCGCAGGTCCGCCTCGCGGACCGCGCGGCTCTTCGCGCCCCGGGTGGTCACCTCCACCGCCACCGAGCCGGTGAACCCCCGCCCGGCGAGCGAGCGGAGCATCTCCGCGCAGGGCTGACCGCCGCGACCGGGCACCAGGTGCTCGTCGCGCCCCTCGCCGGTGCCGTCACCCAGGTGCACGTGCGCCAGCCCGGAACCCATTCGGTCGGCCATCGCCAACGCGTCGGTGTGCGAGGCCGCGCAGTGCGACAGATCCAGCGTGTACGAGGCGTACCCGATCTCGGTCGGATCCCAGCCCGGCGCGTACGGGACGAACTGCCGCCCGGCCATCCGCACCGGGTACATGTTCTCCACCCCGAAGTGCAGGCCGCCGAACTGCCCGGCGATCGTGTCGAGCCCGTCGGCGAAGGTGCGCGCGTAGTCACGCTGCCAGGTGAACGGCGGGTGCACCACGACGGTCGGCGCCTCCAGCGTCTCGGCCAGCTCGGCGGCCCTGCGCAGCCGCTCCCACGGGTCGGGGCTCCACACCCGCTGGGTGACGAGCAGACAGGGGGCGTGCACCGACAGCACCGGCACGCCGTAGTGCTCGGCGAGGCCGCGCAGCGCGCCCGCGTCCTGGCTGACCGGGTCGGTCCAGACCATCACCTCGATGCCGTCGTAGCCGAGCTCGGCGGCGAGCTGGAACGCCGCCGCGGTCCGTTCGGGGAAGACCGAGGACGTGGACAGGAGCACCGGAACGCGGTAGGTCACGCCTTCGAGGGTAGCCCCAACCGCCAGCGAGCATCGGGACGAGCAACCGCAAAGCAACCCAGAGCGCTCGTACGGTCACATCGGCGCGAGCTGATCCAGCCGGCGCAGGATGACACCCTCCCGCAACGCCCACGGGCAGATGTCCACGCAGTCCACGTCGAGGCGCCGCATCACCGCCTCCGCCACCACCGCACCCGCGAGGAGCTGGTGCGCCCGCTGCGCGCTGACCCCCTCCAGCTCGGGCAACTGGGCCGGCGGGATGTGCCTGATGAACCCGAGCACCTGCCGCAGCCCGGTACGGGTCAGGCTGCGGCGCGCCCACAGCCCCGCCCCGGAGGGCGCGGCGCCGGCCAGCCGGGCCAGCATGCGGAACGTCTTCGAGGTGGCGACCGGACGCTCCCAGCCCACCGCCGTCAACTGCTCCACCACCGGGTCGAGCTGCGCGTCCACGTACGCCCGCAGTTCCTCCACGGCCTCGGCCGACGGCGGCGCCGTGCCGGCCGGATCCACCGCGAGCCGCTCCCGGCTGAGTCGCCCCGCGCCGAGCGGCAGCGAGATCGCCACGTCCGGGTGCTCGTCGATCCCCGCGGCCAGCTCCAGCGAGCCGCCGCCGATGTCCATCGCCAGCAGCCGGCCGGCGGACCAGCCGAACCACCGCCGCACCGCCAGGAACGTCATCCGCGCCTCGTCCGCGCCGGAGAGCACCTCCAGGCGTACGCCCGTCTCGTCGCGGACGCGGGCCAGCACGTCGGCGGCGTTCGTGGCGTCGCGGACCGCGCTCGTGGCGAACGCCAGCAGATCCTCGGCGCCCAGCCCGTCGGCCGCCGCCCGGGCCATGCCGACCGCCTTGACCAGGCCGTCCGCGCCGCCGTCGGTGAGCGCGCCGTCCGGCCCGATCTGCTCGGCCAGCCGCAGCACCACCTTCTCCGAGTGCGCCGGCCAGGGATGCGCGCCGTGGTGGGCGTCGACCACCAGCAGGTGCACCGTGTTGGAACCGACGTCGAGGACACCCAGTCGCATGGGAGAGACCCTAGGGCCAACACGTTTCGTCGGCTCGGCGGCCGGGCGGGGTCACCGCGCGTACGCTGGTCCGAGTGACAGGGCAGATCGAGCTTCACGTGCTGGTGGACGACCCCGAGGACCCGCGCAGCCGCGAGGTCGGGCTGGACTTCCCACGGGAGTGGATCGAGTTCGTCGACCCGGCCGACGCGAAGCACGTCGTCCGCGCCGACCTGACCTGGCTGCTGTCCCGCTGGACGTGCATCTTCGGCCAGGGCTGCCACGGCATCATCGCCGGGCGCGCCGCCGACGGGTGCTGCTCGCACGGCGCGTTCTTCACCGACTCCGACGACGAGAAGCGCGTCCGGGCGGCGGTGAAGCGGCTGACGCCGGAGACGTGGCAGCACTTCCGGCGCGGGTTCAAGAACTGGACCGAGAACGACACAGTCGACGGCAAGACCCCGGCCCGGCGTACCGCCACCCGCGACGTCGACGCCCCGTGCGTGTTCCTCAACGACGCCGACTTCCCCGGCGGGGGCGGCTGCGCGCTGCACGCCCAGGCGCTGCGCGACGGGGTGCACCCGCTGGAGTACAAGCCGGACGTCTGCTGGCAGCTGCCGGTACGCCGCGACCAGGAATGGCACAAGCGGCCGGACAACACCAAGGTGCTGATCTCCACGCTGGCCGAGTTCGACAGGCGCGGCTGGGGCGCCGGCGGGCACGACCTCGACTGGTGGTGCACGTCCTCCACCGACGCGCACGTCGGCGCCGAGCCGATGTACGTCTCGTACGGGCCGGAGCTGACCGCGCTGATCGGCGCGCCCGCGTACGCGAAGCTGGCCGAACTCTGCGCCGCCCGGCAGCGCCAGGGTCAGGTCGCCCCGCACCCCGCAAGCGAGTGAAGGCCGGCACCCCTTGGTTCGGGGTGCCGGCCTTCGTGTCTCTTACTTGTTCCAGTGCTCGGCGACCAGGTCGGCGGCCTGCTTCTCCCACTGGGCGTAGTGGTCGGGGTAGGCGGACACCTGGACGGTCTGGGCGGCCTTGGTCAGGGGCATGTCCTGCCAGCCGTCGACCTGCTTCAGGCCCTTCAGGAACGCGGTGGTGGAGTATTCGGGGTCGGTGATCTGCTCGACCGTGCCCCAGCCGGAGGAGGGGCGCTGCTGGAACAGGCCCTGCGAGTCGTGGTCGTTGCGGTCACCGAGGTGGCCGAGGTTCTCCAGCTTCGACTCCTGCAGCGCGGTGGCGATGGACACGACGGCGGCGCGCTCGTCCATGCCGGCCTTCTTCGTCGCCGCGATGATCGCCTTCACGTTGGCGGTCTGCTCGTCGTTCAGGTCGATACGGGACTGGGCGCCCTGCACACCGTGCGGGATCAGCTTGTCACCCTGCACGCTCACACTCACCGGCTTCGCATGCGTGGTGGTGTCCGCCGCGTGAGCGGCGACCGGGCCGGCGAAGACGCCACCGGTGAAGGCCAGACCAGCAATACCCAGGATGCTCTTACGCAGGATCGTGTTCATGAGGGGGCTCCATTCGGGGGATCGACGCCCACACCGACGGGGGTCGGCGCGGGTGCGAGCACCGTCAGGCACTCAAGAAAGTCTTCAAGGGGGGATCTCGGCTGCTCGCGGGGCAAGGGGGTGCCTCGTCGCGGTGCCGGAAGGATGTCCAACGACCCGCCACCCGCCATCATTCCCGAGGCGGTGCACGCCACCAGGGGGCGGGGGTTCACGTCGTCGGAACCGTGTTCAACGACCAGCCCGCCGGGATCATTCCCCGCGGCTCACGTCGCCAGAACCGAACTCAACGACCGACAGCCCAGGACTGTTCCCGCAGCCAGCACGGCCCCTAGAAGGGCTCGGCCGGTACTCGGTCGCTCACCCGGTTACAACGCCACCCACCCGCCAGCCATTCCACCGTCAGAGTGCCGCCCACCACCCCCGAACCGGACACCCCACCCACACCAGCCCGCCAACGACCGATGTCCCGACCCCGGGGCACCCGCGAACCGAACAGCCTCACCCACACGGGCCACCCACTCCCGCACCGTCGATCATGAGGTTAGCGGCCACAAAACGGGCACCCGACACCGCTAACCTCATGATCGACGCAGCCGGGCGGGCCGAGCGAGGGCGGAACCAGCGAGGCGCCGCGCGACCGCTCCGCGATCTTGCAGTTCGAGCCTCCCGGGTGTGCCATTCGCGCGTTTTGCGGGGCACCGAAGTGCAAGATCGGCGAGGAGGGAGGGGATGGTGGGCTGCTCCCGCCCGAAGGGTGGCGGGATCTGCGCACCACCCGCTGCGGTGATCAAGGAGTTTGCGGCCAGCAGGAGGCGCGAGGCGTCCGCTAACTCCTTGATCAACCGAGTGGGACGGGGCCTGGAGGGGCGCAGCCGAGAGGACTCGTCCAGGGGACGGGGCCGGGGCGGCAGGTCGGGTGGCCGGAGGGCCGGCCAGGGCGGGGCCGAGATCCGAGGTCCGTCGCGTCGATCTTGGAGTTGTGGCAGCTCGCGAAAGTGCCTGAACCGGGCATGTCGTGGCGCCACAACTCCAAGATCGACGAGGGTAGGGCGCGGAGGGGATCAGGGCTCGAACTTGTAGCCCAGGCCTCGGACCGTGACGATGTAGCGCGGTGCGGACGGCTCCGGCTCGATCTTGGAGCGCAGCCGCTTCACGTGCACGTCGAGCGTCTTGGTGTCGCCCACGTAGTCGGCACCCCAGACCCGGTCGATCAACTGGCCCCGGGTGAGCACCCGCCCGGCGTTGCGCAGCAGCAGCTCCAGCAGCTCGAACTCCTTGAGCGGGAGCTGCACGCCGGCGCCGCCGACGGTCACCACGTGCCGTTCGATGTCCATCCGGACCGGGCCGGCGGCGAGCGTCGGCGCGCCCGTCTCGTTCGACTCGGCGCTCTGCCGCCGCAGCACCGCCCGGATGCGGGCGACCAGTTCACGCGGCGAGTACGGCTTGGTCACGTAGTCGTCGGCGCCGATCTCCAGGCCGACCACCTTGTCGATCTCGCTGTCCCGCGCGGTGACCATGATGATCGGCACGTGCGAGCGCTGGCGGAGCTGCCGGCAGACCTCGGTGCCGGACATCTCCGGCAGCATCAGGTCGAGCAGCACGATGTCGGCACCGGTCCGGTCGAACTCGGTGAGGGCGGCGGGGCCCGTCGCGGCGACGGAGACCTCGAAACCCTCCTTGCGGAGCATGTAGGACAGGGCGTCGGAGAACGACTCCTCGTCCTCGACCACCAGTACGCGGCTCAACGGGTGTTTCCTTTCCTGTGGTCAGGCCTGCCGGAGCTCGGCCGGGCCGGCCTCGATCCCAGCGGAGGCGAGTGTCGCCTCCAGGTCGTCCGGGGGGCGTGCGGGCAGCCGGAGGGTGAACGTCGACCCCCCACCAAGGGTGCTCGACACCTCCACCCGGCCGCCATGGTTGCTGGCGATGTGCTTGACGATGGCCAGGCCCAGGCCGGTGCCGCCGGTCGCCCGGGAGCGGGCCTGGTCGGCCCGGTAGAACCGCTCGAAGATCCGGTCGACCTCGTTCGGGGCGATGCCGATGCCCTGGTCGGCCACGGCGATCTCGACGTGTTCCTCGGCGCCGGTGACAGTCACCCGGACCGTGGTGTCCTCGCCGGAGTAGGTGATCGCGTTCTCCACCAGGTTCGCCACCGCGGTGGCGAGTTGGCTGTCGCTGCCGTACACGGTGAGGCCCCGCTGCCCGCCGACGGCGATCTCCACCCGGCGGGCGGTGGCGGCGGTGCGGGTGCGGTCGACGACCTCGGCGAGCACCCAGTCGACCGAGACCGGCTCGGGGGCGGGCTGCGGTTCGGCGCCCTGGAGGCGGGTCAGTTCCAGCAGTTCCTGCACCAGGCGGCCGAGCCGGGTCGACTCGTGCTGGATCCGCTCGGCGAACCGCCGCGCGGCGACCAGGTCCTCGGACAGGTCGGGCGCGCCGCCGGCGGCCGGTTCGGTGGCGTCGACGAGCGCCTCGGCGAGCAGTTGCAGCGCGCCGATCGGCGTCTTCAGCTCGTGGCTGACGTTCGCCACGAAGTCCCGGCGCACCCGCGCGAGACGGTGCGACTCGGTGACGTCGACCGCCTCGATCGAGATGTAGCCGGAGCCCAGTCCCATTGCCCGCAGGTGCACGCCGAGCGGGTTGTCCCCGCCGCCGTCGCGGCCCCGGGGCAGGTCCAGCTCTATCTCGCGCCGCACGCCCGTGCGGCGGACCTGCCCGGCGAGGGTACGGATCAACGGGTGCGCCGCGATCGAGCCGGGTGTCGCCCCGGTACGGAGCAGACCCATCGCCCGGGCGGCCGGGTTCACCAGCACCGGCACGTCGTCCGGGCCGAGCACCACCACGCCTGCGCGCAACGAGTCGATCGTCTTGCGGCCGAGCCCGGATAGGCCCCCCTGCTGGTCGTCCGGAATCGTCGTCCTCCCTGCGTCACGACGGAGGATCCCGCCGCCCCGCGACGCCCGGCGGCGCCGCCATTCGTCAACGGGTCCGGACAGCAGCGCCCCGGCGACCAGCCCGGTCACCAGCGCTCCGGCCACCACGACCGCCACCGCCCATTCCACCCGGCGATCGTAGGGTCATTGTTAACCCGGGGATCGGGCACAAAGGGACGAACCACTCTCGCTTTCGGCAAAGTTCACCTGCGGGCCCCGCGTCGTTCATCCACGTTCACCCTGGTGCCGACCGTCCGGCCTAGCGTGGGGCGCGCACCTGCTCCTGCCGTACCCCGTGGGGGTGGCGGCCACCGACCCCAGGAAGTGACGATGCGCGACGAGTTCCGGGCCGACCTGCAGATTGTCAGCCAGTTGCTGGTGGACATGGCCGAGGCGGTACGCGCGGCCATGCGGCAGGCCACCAAGGCGCTGCTCACCGCCGACCGGACGGCCGCCGAGACGGTGATCGCGCGGGACGCCGAGATCGACGACCTCTACCGGCACGTGGAGGAGCGGGTCTGTGACCTGCTGGCCCGGCAGGCGCCGGTGGCCTCCGACCTGCGCGCGATGATCACCGCGTTGCACGTGGCAGCCGATCTGGAGCGGATGGGCGACCTGGCCGACCACGTGGCGAAGACGGCCCTGCGCCGGCACCCGTCCCCGGCGGTGCCGGCGGAGCTGCGGCCGGTCTTCACCGACATGGCCGGGATCGCCGACCGGATGGCCGAGAAGATCGGCTCGGTGCTGGCCAAGCCGGACGCCGCCGTGGCCGCCGAGCTGGACGGCGACGACGACGCGATGGACGACCTGCACAAGAGCCTGTTCGGCGTGCTGCTCGGCGACGACTGGCCGTACGGGGTGGAGACGGCGATCGACGCGACGCTGCTGGGCCGCTTCTACGAGCGTTTCGCCGACCACGCGGTGAACGCGGGTGAGCACGTGGTCTACCTGATCACCGGTTCGACGTCCGGCTGAGAACCGTGGGCGGGGCCGCCTCGGGGGAGGCCCCGCCCACGCCGTCTCAGCGACCCTGGTTGGCGACCGCGGCGGCGGCGGCCTTCGCCGCCTCCGGGTCCAGGTACGTTCCGCCGAGCACGTGCGGACGCAGGTCGGCGTCCAGGTCGTAGCGCAGCGGGATGCCGGTGGGGATGTTCAGCTTGGCGATCGCGTCGTCGGAGATCTGGTCGAGGTGCTTGACCAGGGCGCGCAGCGAGTTGCCGTGCGCGGCCACGAGCACCGTCCGGCCGGCCAGGATGTCCGGCACGATCGAGTCGTACCAGTAGGGCAGCATCCGTTCGACGACGTCCTTCAGGCACTCGGTGCGCGGCATCAGCTCGGTCGGCAGCAGCGCGTACCGGGGGTCGCCGACCTGCGACCACTCGTCCGCGTCGTCGATCGGAGGCGGCGGCGTGTCGTACGAGCGGCGCCAGAGCATGAACTGCTCCTCGCCGTACTCGTCGAGGGTCTGCTTCTTGTCCTTGCCCTGCAGGGCGCCGTAGTGGCGCTCGTTCAGCCGCCACGACCGGCGCACCGCGATCCAGTGCCGGTCGGCGGCGTTCAGCGCCAGCTCGGCGGTGCGGATCGCCCGGCGCATCAGGCTCGTGTGCACCACGTCCGGCAGCAGGTCGTGCTCGCGCAGCAGTTCGCCGCCGCGCCGCGCCTCGGTCTCCCCCTTGGCGGTCAGGTCGACGTCGACCCAGCCGGTGAAGAGGTTCTTGGCGTTCCAGTCGCTCTCGCCGTGCCGCAGCAGGACCAGCGTCCCGACGGTGGGCCCCTCGCTCGCAGTCATGCCGATCATCCTGCCGTACCGGCCGGGCGGACACGCGGCGACCTGTGGTGACGACCACCACGTGGAAATCCTGATGACCACGGCTCCGGCCCGGCACTAGGTTGTAAGGCGTTCTGATCAGGTCGGTCATTACCAAGCGGGGGGCGTCGGAATGCGGACGGTACGGGGCTGGTTCCAGGACACGGCGGGTGGCCTGCCACGGACGTTCTGGTACCTCTGGGCCGGCACGCTGATCAACCGGCTCGGCTCGTTCGTCCTGATCTTCCTGGCCATCTACCTGACCCAGGAACGCGGCTTCTCCGCCTCCCAGGCCGGTCTGGTGATCGGCCTCTGGGGCGCCGGCGGCGCGGTCGGCACCACCATCGGCGGCACCCTGACCGACCGCTGGGGACGGCGGCCCACGCTGCTCGCCGCACACGTCGGCGCGGCGGGCATGATGATCGCGCTGGGCCTCGCCCGTCCGCTGTGGGCGGTGGCAGTGGGCGCGCTGCTGCTCGGCGCGTTCGCCGAGGCGGCCCGCCCGGCCTTCGGCGCGATGATGGTCGACGTGGTGCCGGACAAGGACCGGCTGCGCGCCTTCTCGCTGAACTACTGGGCCATCAACCTCGGCTTCGCCTGCGCCGCCGTGCTCGCCGGCTTCGCCGCCCAGGGCAGCTACCTGCTGCTGTTCCTGGTGAACGCGACCACCACGCTGGTGACCGCACTGATCATCTTCGCCAAGGTCGGCGAGACCCGCGGCCCGGTCACCGCGCTCCCGGTCAAGGGGATGACGGCGCCGGCCGGCGCGCTGCGCACCATCCTCGCCGACCGGGTGTTCCTCGGCTTCGTCGCGCTCAACCTGCTCGCCGCGCTGGTGTTCCTCCAGCACATCTCGATGCTGCCGATCGCCATGGGCGACTCCGGGCTCAGCCCGGCCACGTACGGCTCGGTGATCGCACTGAACGGCGTGCTCATCGTGTTCGGCCAGCTCTTCGTACCCCGGCTCATCAAGGGCCGCAGCCGCTCGCACGTGCTGGCGCTCGCGTCGCTGGTGATGGGCGCCGGGTTCGGGCTCACCGCGCTCGCCGACACGGTCTGGCTCTACGGCCTGACCGTGCTGATCTGGACCCTCGGCGAGATGCTCAACTCCCCGTCCAACGCCACCCTGATCGCGGAGCTGTCGCCGGCCGCGCTGCGCGGCCGCTACCAGGGCGTCTTCTCGCTGTCCTGGCAGCTCGCCGGCGCCGCCGCGCCGATTCTCGGCGGCCTGGTCCGCGAGCACGCCGGCAACAGCACGCTCTGGCTCGGCTGCGCGGGCATCGGCGTCGTGGCGGCGGTCGCCCACCTGATCTCCGGCCCGGCCCGGGAGCGCCGCGCGGTCGAGCTGCGCGCCGTGGGCACGCCCGTCACGCCGGTCACCGCCACCGCTTCCCCGGCGCCCGAGGCGGGCGAGGCCGCGGCCACCGCACCCGCCGCCCCGGTCCGGTCCGGTTCCTGAGTACGCCCCGGCGCGACCGCACCGAGGCGGGTGGATACGGTACGGGACGGAATCGGTAAGGAAACCTTCCTGGAGGACGTGTGCGCGGCCTGCGGCGCTGGTGGGACGACACGGCCGGCGGACTGCCCGCCACGTTCTGGTACCTCTGGTCCGGCCTGCTGATCAACCGGGCCGGCGCGTTCGCGCTGCTGTTCCTGTCGCTCTACCTCACCGCCGCGCGGGGCGCCCCGCCGTCGCTGGCCGGGCTGGTGGTCGGCGCGTACGGGATCGGCGGCGCGGCCGGGACGCTACTCGGCGGCGTGCTGGCCGACCGGTGGGGCCGCCGGGCCACGCTGCTCGCCGCCCACGTCGCCGCCGCCGGGCTGATGGCGGCGCTGGCGTTCACCACGCACCTGGCGGTGATCGCCGTACTCGCCACGCTGGTCGGGGTGGCGCACTCGATGCCCAGCCCGGCGTTCGTGGCCGCCATCGTGGACGTGGTGCCCGAGGCGCGCCGCTCACGCGCGTTCAACCTCCAGTTCTGGGCGTTCAACCTGGGCATGGCGGTGGCCTCGCTGCTGGCCGGCATCCTCGCCGAGGCGAGCTTCACGGCGCTGTTCCTGGTCGACGCCGGTGCCACGCTGGCGGCGGCGGTGGTGATCGCGCTGAAGGTGCCGGAGACGCTCACCCGGCGGCCGGCGCCCACGCCACGGGCGGTGGCGGGACGCCGTCCCGGTCTGCACACCGCGCTGACCGACCGCACCTTCCTGGTGTTCGTCGGGCTGACGTTCCTGCTGGCCGTGCTCACCATGCAGACCTCCACGATCATGCCGCTGGCGATGCGCGAGGACGGACTGCGCCCGTCGGCGTACGGGCTGGTGGTGGCGCTCGGCGGGGCGCTGATCGTGGTCGGGCAACTGTTCGTGCCCCGGCTCATCGAGCCGTACCGGAAGTCGAGCGTGCTGGCCGTCTCCACCGGCCTGATGGCGCTCGGGTTCGGCGCGCTCACGGTGGCCGACGGGCTGCCGCTCTACCTGGGCGCCGCTGTGGTCTGGACGATCGGGCAGATGCTCGCCGCGCCGCCGAACGCGCAGATCAACGCGGACCTCGCGCCGCCCGAACTGCGCGCCCGCTACCAGTCGGTGTTCTACCTGACGTTCCCGGCCGCGTCGTTCGTGGCGCCGGCGCTCGGCGGGCTCAGCCTGGAACACCTGGGCGAACGGCACTGGCTGGTGGTGGGCGCGCTCGGTCTGCTGGCCGCCGCCGGGCACCTGCTCGCCGGGCCGCGCCGGGAGCGGCGGGTGGCCGCGCTGCGGGCCGCGGCGCAGCGGCCCGGGACCGTCGGGTCCACCCGCTGACGGGATCGGAGACAACGGCAGAGCGCCCACCCCGACTCCCGTCGAGATGGGCGCTCGTACCGTACGCCCGGCGGCGGCGGGCGACACTCACCCCCGTAAGCGTCGCCCGCTCGCGCCGCCGGTTCCACGGGCGGCACCGTCCCCCAACGGTGTGCTCCACCCGATCTTCGCATCTCGCCTGCGCGGATCTGATCGATCCACCGCTCCCCCGAACGGAAACAAGCGTGACGCGGTGCAATAAAGTTAGTTCGCCCGGATTCCGGATTCAACCCAGAACGCTGTCTTGCCCGTCACAGCACCCGTGTCGCAAACCCGGCTGTCCGTGCTGTCGTCCCTGGAATGGCAAACACGGGGTTCCCGTCGGCCATTCCCGCAAACCTCAGCCGTCCTCGCGATTCGGGTTCTCGGTCCGGAAGAAGTTGCTCTGCCGGCCGTCCCGCATCTGCTCCTGGTAGATCAGGTTCAGCCGCCGCAGGTCGAACGTGCGGAACCAGTCGTCCCAGGTGATCTCGCGGATCCGGCTGCTCTCCCGGTACCCGGGGATGTTGAACGTCAGCACCCCGGGCCGGCCCTCGCGCTCGGTGCCGGCGATGGTGGCGGGCTTCGCGCCCCGCGCCCGCGCCCAGCGCTGGATCACCTCGTGGTTACGGGTGACCAGGCTCCGGCCCGGACGCTCCGGCCGGTCCGCCGGCGACGTGATGAGCTGCGACGATCCGATCGACCGGCTGGATGCCGGCCCACGGGTCGGCGCCGTCTGCGCGCTCGGCGCCTTCCGGGCCGGCGCCGCCTTGGCCCGTGACGGAGCCGCCTTGGCCCGCGAGGGGGCGGCCTTCGCCCGTGACGGGGCCGCCTTGGCCCGCGACGGAGCGGCCTTCGCCCGCGACGGGGCTGCCTTCGCCTGAGCGGGCGCGGCCTTCGCGCGGGACGACGCGGCGGTAGCGCGGCCGGGTGCCGCCTTCGCGCGGGACGTCGTCGCCCGCGACGAGGTCGCCCTGGCCCGGGCCGGAGCCGCCTTCGCGCGCGCCGGAGTGGCCTTCGCGCGGGACGAGGTCGCCTTCGCCCGCGACGAGGTCGCCTTGGCGCGCGACGGGGCCGCCTTGCGCGTACCCGTCGCCTTGGCCCTGGCACCGGTGGCGCGTGCGGCCGGCGCGGCCTTGGCCGGCGACGTGGCGCCCCGGCGGGCCGACGTGGTCCGCTTCGCCGCCGTGGTCTTCTTGGCGGCGGTGCTCTTGCGGGTCGCCGACGGCCGGCCGGCCGGGCCGGTGCTCCGCCGGGCGGCGCCGCCCTCCCCGCGCATGCTTCGCGCCAGGGTCTTCACCAGTTCCGGCTTCCGCAGCGCGGAGATCCCCGAGACCCCGCGCCGCCGGAGCTGGCTGCGGATGTCGTCGACCTTCATCCGGGAGATCGCCGACTCCGACACCCCCGGGGTGTTCGGCGTCTGGTTGCCGGTTTGCCGCTTGGTCCGAGTCGCAGTCGTGCCGCGACCTGAGCTGTTGCGCTGAGCCATGGGAAACGCTCCTCGACAGTCCGTCCTCGGCCCGCGGTGGGTCCCAGTGCTCCGCACCGCGCGGGGCGGCATACCCGTCAGGAGGGCTCCGAACCTCCGGCGGACGATCCGGCAGTCGCGGACGGCTCGAAGAGGTGCGCGAACGCGGCCAGATTGGCTGTCGACTCACCGCGCTTGACCCGCCACTCCCACTCCCGGCGGATCGCGGTGCCGAAGCCGATCTCCAGCATGCTGTCGAACGACTCGTCGGCGTACGTCAGCACGGAACCGAGCAGCCGGTCCAGCTCGTCGGCGTCGATCCCGGCCAGGTTGACCCGCCCGGTCAGGTAGACGTCGCCGACCGAGTCGATGGAGAACGAGACGCCGTACATGCGGGCGTTGCGCTGGAGCAGCCACGCCCACAGCTCCTCGCGGCGCTCGTCGGGCTGGCGCATCACGAACGCCTCGACCCGCAGCGCGTGCTCACCCACGATCAGGTTGCAGATCGTCTTGAGCTTGTGCGTGCCGGGCAGCGTCACCGCGTACGACGCCTCGCCGGTCGACTCCCACTCCAGCTCACGCTCCGCGCAGACGGACTCGATCAGCGCGGTGACCTCACTCCTGCGGCTCATCGCACCCACTCTACGACCGGCGTACCGGGGCCGCCCGGTGGCGGATCACCAGGAGCACAGCAGGGCCGGGTCGCCGAGCCGCCGCGCCAGCCGGGCCCGGTGCTCGGTGATCGCCTCCCCGTAGACCGCGAGCAGGCCGGAGGCGGTGCGGTGCCAGGAGAAGTCCCGGGCGTGCCGCTCGGCACCCCGGCCCAGCGCGGCACGGCGTACCCGGTCGGGTAGCAGCCGGGCCATCGCGCGGGCCCAGTCGACCGGGTCGTGCCCGTCGATGAGCATGCCGCTGACGCCGTCGCGTACCGCGGTGACCAGGCCGCCCACGGCGGCGGCCAGCACCGGCGTGCCGCACGCCTGGGCCTCCAGCGCGACCAGCCCGAACGACTCGTTGTGCGACGGCACCGCGACCAGGTCGGCGGCGCGGTAGAGGGCGGGCAGGTCCGCGCCGGTCTGCGGCGGGAGGAAACGCACCCGGTCGGCGATGCCGAGCGCGTGCGCCAGTTCGATCAGGGCGGTGGGCCGGTCCAGGCCGGTGCCGCTCGGCCCGCCGCAGATCACCACGGTCAGCTCGTCGGCCAGCGCCGGATCCCGCTCACGCAGCGCGGCGGCGGCGCGGACCAGCACGTCCGGCGCCTTGAGCGGCTGGATCCGGCCGACGAACGCGACCACGTACCCGTCGGCCGGCAGGCCGAGCCGGCGGCGCGCGGCCCGGGTCGCCGCGTCCCGGTCGCCCGCGGCGGGACGGAACCGGTCCAGGTCGACGCCGGGTTCCACGACCGCCACCCGGTCCGGGACGGCCGCGTACCGGTCGAGCAGGTCGCGGGCCTCGACGCGGGTGTTGGCGACCAGCCGGTCCGCCTCGGTGACCACCTGCTCCTCGCCGATCACGCGCGCCTTCGGCTCGGGCCGGTCCCCGGCGGCGAGGCGAGCGTTCTTGACCTTGGCGAGCGTGTGCGCGGTGTGCACCAGCGGTACGCCCCAGCGCTCCTTGGCCAGCCAGCCGACCTGGCCGGAGAGCCAGTAGTGCGAGTGGATCAGGTCGTAGTGGCCCGGCGGGCGGGCCGCCTCGGCCCGCAGCACCCCGGCGGTGAAGGCGCAGAGCTGACCCGGCAGTTCCTCCTTGGTCAGCCCTTCCAGCGGCCCCGCGGTGACGTGCCGAACGGACACCCCGGGCGCCACCTCGACCACCGGGGGCAGGTCACCGGCGGTGGCCCGGGTGAAGATCTCCACCTCGACGTCGGCCTCGGCCAGCCGCCGGGCCACCTCCAGGATGTAGACGTTCATGCCGCCCGCGTCGCCCGTACCGGGCTGGTGCAGCGGCGACGTGTGCACCGACAGGGTGGCGATACGGCGGGGCCGCGGCCACGGAAGGGCACCTCGCTGACGACCGACACCGGTGTGCAAATCCGCCACGTCCGCTCCCTCTGTCACGGTTGATGCCGTCCCGCACGACCGGCGCTTCTCGGTCAACCCGTGTGCCGGATGTCATCTTCCCCATCGGGGTACGGAAATGCTTTGCGCCGGGTCCCGGGCGTGACGGACCTCATCCCGCCGCCCGGCCCGGCGACGGGAGACAATGACCGGATGACTTCAGTCGCCATCGTCACCGGGGCGTCCAGCGGGATCGGCGCGGCCACCGCCCGCCGGCTCGCCGCCGAGGGGTTCCACGTGCTGGCCGCCGCCCGGCGTACCGACCGGCTGGCCGCGCTCGTGGCCGAGATCGAGGCGGCCGGCGGCGCCGCGACAGCGGTGGCCTGCGACGTGACCTCGGACGAGTCGGTCGCCGGCCTGGCCGCCGCCGCCGAGGCCGCACCCGGTCCAGTCACGCTGCTGGTGAACAACGCCGGCGGCGCCCGCGGCCTCGACCCGGTCGAGACGGCCGACGTGGGCGACTGGCAGTGGATGTACGACGTGAACGTGCTCGGCACGCTGCGCGTCACCAAGGCGCTGCTCCCGGCGCTGGAGCGCTCCGGCGCCGGCACGATCGTGATCGTCAGCTCCACCGCCGGGCACGTGGTCTACGAGGGCGGCGGCGGCTACACGGCCGCCAAGCACGCGCAGACCGCGGTCGCCGGCACGCTGCGGCTCGAACTGTGCGGCCGACCGGTGCGGGTGATCGAGATCGACCCCGGCATGGTGAAGACCGAGGAGTTCGGCCTGGTCCGCTTCGACGGTGACGCCGACCGGGCCGAGGCGGTCTACGCCGGAGTCGCCGAACCGCTCGTCGCCGACGACGTGGCCGACTGCGTCGCCTGGTGCGCGACCCGCCCGCACCACGTCAACGTCGACCGGCTCGTGGTCCGCCCGCTGGCCCAGGCCGCGCAGCACAAGGTACACCGGACGTCCTAATGGAGCGTCCGCTCGGCGTGGCCACCCGGGGCACCACCAACCCCAACCGGCTCCGGCGGGTGGACAACTGGATCGTCGAGACCTGCGGCGACGCGCTGCGCGCCGCCGCCGACCCGCTCGTGGTCGACCTCGGCTACGGCGCCACCCCGGTCACCCCCGTCGAGCTGCGCGCCCGGCTGGCCGCCGGGGTCCGCGCCGACGTGCGGGTGGTCGGCCTGGAGATCGATCCGGTACGCGTCGCCGCCGCCCTGTCCGCCGCCGACCCGCCCGGACTGACGTTCGCCCGGGGCGGCTTCGAACTGGCCGGACTGCGTCCCGCGCTGGTCCGGGCGTTCAACGTCCTCCGCCAGTACGACGAGAGCGAGGTGGCCGACGCCTGGCGTACCGTCACCGGGCGACTCGGGCCGGGCGGGCTGCTGGTCGAGGGCACCTGCGACGAGCTGGGCCGGCTCGGCTCCTGGGTGCTGCTCGACGCCACCGGCCCGCGCACGCTCACCCTGTCGGCGAAGCTGGTCACGCTGGAGACCCCGGCGACGCTCGCCGAGCGGCTGCCGAAGGCGCTGATCCACCGCAACGTGCCGGGCGAACGCGTCCACGACCTGATCGACGCGCTGGAGCACGCGTGGCGCTCGGCCGCCGGTTACGCCCCGTTCGGCCCCCGGCAGCGCTGGCTGCGGACGGTCGAGACGGTGAAGGAGGCGGGCTGGCCGATCCTGGACACCCCCCGCACGTGGCGCCACGGCTACCTGACGCTCCCCTGGCCCGCCGTAGCCCCCCGCTGACCCCCGCCGCCCAGCCCTGTCGCCGCCGCCCGTCGATCTTGGAGTTGTGGCGCCCAAGATGCCCGGGTTGGCGCATTTCGCGAGGTGCCACAACTCCAAGATCAGCGAAAACACCCGTCCCACCCTGGAGACCTTGCGAGTTCTCGTGAGGAGCTGACGCCACGCCCCACGAACCGCCCCACCTGCGCTGATCTTGCAGTTGCGGTCCCCGCAAAGCGGGCGAACCGGTCACGCCGAGGGCCGCAAGAGCAAGATCGCCGGGGCGAGGGCGGTCAGATGGTGCAGTTGATGAGGACCGGCTCGGGGTGCAGGGTTACGCCGAAGCGGGACTCCACGCCGTCGCGGATCTCGCGGGCCAGCGCCACCAGCGCGGCCGCACTCGCCGTGCCGGAGCGGTTCGTCAGCGCCAGCGTGTGCTTGCTGGAGATGGCGACGCCCTCCGGGCCCGCGTACCCCTTGGCGAACCCGGCCTTGTCGATCAGCCACGCCGCGCTGACCTTCACCGTGCCGTCGGCGCCCGGCCAGTTCGGCGGCTGCCCCAGGTCGGCGGCGCGTTCCCGCACCTGCTCGAACACGTCGCCCGGCAGCACCGGGTTGGTGAAGAACGAGCCCACCGACCAGGTGTCCGGGTCGGCCGCGTCCAGCACCATGCCCTTGCCGGCGCGCAGCTTGCGCACCGTGGCGCGGGCGTCGGCGAGCGGCACCCGGTCGCCCACCTCGACGCCGAGCGCCCGGGCCAGTTCGGCGTAGCGGACCGGGCCGGACAGCGGGGACCGGGTGAGCCGGAAGTCGACGGTGAGCACGACCCAGCGGTCGCTGTACTTGAAGATGCTGCCCCGGTAGACGAACCCGCAGTCGGCCGCCGGGATCCGCACCACCCGGCGCTCCGTCCGGTCGTACGCCTCGACGGCGACGATCGTCTCGGACACCTCCTGGCCGTACGCGCCGACGTTCTGGATCGGGGTCGCGCCGGCCGACCCGGGGATGCCGGAGAGGCACTCCAGCCCGGACCAGCCGCGCTCGACGGTGGCGGCGACGAAGTCGTCCCACGGCTCACCGGCTTCGACACGTACCGTGACGGTGTCGACGTCCTCGGCGACGGCCTGGAACCCCCGGGAGCGGACGAGCACGACGGTGCCGGCGAAGCCCTGATCGCCGATCACGACGTTGCTGCCGCCCGCCAGCACCAGTACGGCCTGCTCGCGGTCCTCCGCTTCCTGCACTTTTAGTACGATCTGGTCGGCGTTCTCGGCGGTCTCCAGCCGCCCGGCGGGTCCGCCGAGCCGGAGCGTGGTGTAGCGCGCCAGGGTGGCCGGATCGGTCGGGTCACCGGCAGTAGCCGGTTCGGCGTAGACGTCTGACACGCCTTTCACCCTAGGCTGAGGGGTAGCCGGAGCACCCACTGGTGGCCCGGTCACCCCCGGGAGGATGGCGATGAGCAGACTGCACCACACGAAGGACTTCTGGATCGGCTCGCTGCGCACGGAGGGCCCCGCCTTCGCCGCGGCGGTGGCGGAGGCGCCGCCCGAGACACCCGTGCTGTCCTGTCCCGGCTGGACGGTGACCGATCTCGCTCATCACCTGGCCCGCACGTACGCCTGGGCGGGCACCGTGCTGACCGCCGGCGTGCCGACCCGCCCCGAGCGGCACGACCCGGAGCCGCCCGCGGGCCTGACCGCGGCGCAGTGGTACACGCAGGAGTACGAGCGGATCAGCGCGCTGCTGGAGTCGACGGACCCGGAGGCGCCGGCCTGGAACTTCGCGCCCCAGCCGAAGAAGGCGGCCTTCTGGCCGCGCCGGCTCGCGCACGAGACGGCCGTGCACCGCTGGGACGCCCAGCTCGCGATCGGTGCGGGTGATCCGATCGAGGCGAAGCTCGCCGCCGACGGGGTGAGCGAGGTGCTGGACACCTGGCTGCCGGCGGGACGGCGGGTGCATCCCGGGCAGTGGCGCGGCGTGGTGCAGCTGAACGCGACCGATGCCGCGCAGGAGTGGTACCTGCGGTTGCGGGGTGAGGGGGTCGCGCTGCTGGACACCGCCACGATCCTCGACCACGACGACCACCGCGCCCGGGTGCAGGTGGCCGGCACTGCGAGCGATCTGCTGCTGGCGCTGATGGGCCGGATCAGCTTCGACGCGCTGGACGTGGCGGGCGACCGTTCCCTGCTGGGCGGCCTGCGGGTCGGCTGACGAACGGCACCACGCGGAGAGGGGCGGCCATCGCCCCTCTCCTTCTTTTCGGACACCTCTGAGAGCGCTCTCTTGACAAGGTCCACGCCCCTCCCCCACGCTGTCGTGAGAGCGCTCTCTTAGTTCCGGAACCGCCTTCCACCACCCGTTTCGACGACCCGAGAGGTCAGGACAGCATGCTCACCTTCACGCGCCGCCGCCTGGCGGCGGTTGCAGTGGTCGCCGCCACCGCGCTGCTCGGCACCACCGCCTGCGGCGGCGGCGACGATGCCGCCGCCGACGGGCCGATAACGCTCACCGTCGACGTCTTCGGCCAGTTCGGTTACGCCGATCTCTACCAGGAGTACATGGCCAGCCACCCCGGCGTGAAGATCGTCGAGCGCGGCACCGGCGGCAACCTCGACGAGTACTCCCCGAAGCTCACCCAGTGGCTCGCCGCGGGCAAGGGCGCCGGTGACGTGGTCGCCATCGAGGAGGGCCTGCTGGTCGAGTACAAGGCCAACCCGCAGAACTTCGTCAACCTGCTCGACCACGGCGCGGCCGACCTGAAGGGCAACTTCCTCGACTGGAAGTGGAACCAGGGGCTCACCGCCGACGGCAAGCAGCTCATCGGCCTCGGCACGGACGTGGGCGGCATGGCGATGTGCTACCGGACCGACCTGTTCGCCAAGGCCGGTCTGCCCACCGACCGGGAGGCCGTGTCCAAGCTCTGGCCCACCTGGCAGGACTACATCAAGGTCGGCGAGCAGTTCACCGCGAAGAAGACCGGCGCCTCGTTCCTGGACGCGGCGACGAACACCTTCAACACGATCCTGCTCCAGACCGCCGGCAACAGCAGCGGCTACAGCTACTACGACACCGGCAACAACCTGGTCGTGGGCAGCAACCCGGCGGTGAAGCAGGCGTACGACACCACGATGGACATCATCGACTCGGGGCTGTCCGGCAAGTACGGCTCGTGGTCCGAGGAGTGGGTGTCGGCGTTCAAGCAGTCGAAGTTCGCCACCATCGCCTGCCCGGCCTGGATGACCGGCGTGATCGAGGGCAACGCGGGCGCCGCGGCCAAGGGCAAGTGGGACATCGCCCAGATCCCCGGCAACGGCGGCAACTGGGGCGGCTCGTTCCTCGCCGTGCCGAAGCAGAGCAAGCACCAGGCCGAGGCGATCGAGCTGGCCAAGTTCCTGACCAGCGCCAAGGGTCAGATCGGCGCGTTCAAGGCGAAGGGTCCCCTGCCCTCTTCGCCGCAGGCGCTGGAGGACCCGGCGATCATCGACTCGAAGAACGCCTACTTCTCCGAGGCGCCGGTCGGGAAGATCTTCGCCGAGGGCGCCAAGAGCCTGAAGCCGGTCTACATGGGACCGAAGAACCAGGCAGTACGCACCGAGGTCGAGAACGCCGTCCGCTCGGTGGAGTTGGGCAAGCGCTCACCGGAGCAGGGCTGGACCGACGCGGTCGCCAACGCCGAGAAGGCCGCCGCCAAGTAACCCGAGCAGCGCGTGCGGGCGGCCACCCGGGCACGGGGGCCGCCCGCACGGCGGAAAGGAGTCCCGGGTCATGGCCGTCCAGCTCGACGCCCGCCCGCCGGTCGCACCGGCACCCCGTCCCACCCGTCCCGGCCTGGGCAACCGGCTCAGCCGGATCGACACCAAGTACTCGCCGTACCTGTTCATCGCCCCGTTCTTCCTGCTGTTCGGCGTCTTCGGGGCGTACCCGCTGGCGTACACGTTCTGGGTCTCGCTGCACGACTGGGACCTGCTCGGCGCCGAACACCCGTTCATCGGCTTCGACAACTACACGCAGTTGCTCGCCGACTCGGACTTCTGGCACTCGGTCGTCAACACGCTGGGCATCTTCGTGATCTCCACGGTCCCCCAGCTGCTCGCCGCACTGTGGCTGGCCAACCTGCTCAACCGGCAGCTTCGCGCCCGTACCACCTGGCGGATGGCGGTGCTGATCCCGAACGTCACCTCGACCGCCGCCGTGGCGATCGTGTTCGCGGTGCTGTTCGGCCGCGAGTTCGGCATGATCAACTGGTTGCTCGACCACATCGGGATCAATGCGATCGACTGGAAGGCGAACCGGTTCGCCGCCTGGGTCGCCATCTCCACCATGGTCGACTGGCGCTGGACCGGCTACAACGCGCTGATCTTCCTGGCCGCCATGCAGGCCATCCCCCGTGACCTGTACGAGTCGGCGGCGATCGACGGCGCCGGCCGGGCCCGCCAGTTCTGGTCCATCACGGTGCCGCTGCTCAAGCCGACGATCATCTTCGCGGTCATCATCTCCACCATCGGCGGGCTCCAGCTCTTCACCGAGCCGCGGATGTTCAACTCCGGCACCAACGCGATCCGCGGCGGACCGCTGCGGGAGTCGCAGACGGTGACCATGTACATGTTCGAGAACGCCTTCGCGCCGCACTACAACTTCGGCTACGGCTCGGCAGTCGCCTGGCTGCTGTTCGCGCTCATCGCCGTGGTCGCGGCGATCAACGTCCTGCTCCTGCGCCGGCTCGGCGGCGGCTCCCGCAAGGAGGTCTCCCGATGACCCGCCTCTGGTCGGCAAGCCGGCTCACCTACCTGGCGCTGACGCTCTCGGCCGTCCTGTCGATCTTCCCGATCTACTGGATGTTCGTGGTGGCCAGCCGCACCAGCGACACGATGGGCCAGGTCCCGCCGCCGCTCACGCCCGGTGGCAACCTCGGCGCCAACATCGCCCGGCTGTTCGACAACACCGACGCGTACTTCCTGACCGGCCTGATCAACTCGGCGATCGTGGCCACCACGGTGACGATCTCGGTGGTGTTCTTCTCCACGCTGGCCGGGTTCGCGTTCGCCAAACTGCGCTTCCGCGGGCGCAACGCGCTGCTGCTGGTCATCGTCGCCACCATGATGGTCCCCACCCAGCTCGGCGTGATCCCGCTCTACCTGCTGATGACGAAGCTGAACTGGAACGACCGGCTGCCCGCCGTGATCGTGCCGGCGCTGGTCACCGGCTTCGGCGTGTTCATGATGCGGCAGTACGCCGGCCAGGCGGTGAGCACCGAGCTGATCGAGGCGGCCCGGATGGACGGCTGCAACACCGCGCGGATCTACTGGAACGTGGTGCTGCCCGCGCTGCGCCCGGCCGCCGCCGTCCTCGGCCTGCTCACGTTCATGACCACCTGGAACGACTTCCTGTGGCCGTACGCGGTGCTGAACGACCCGGAGAACCCGACGGTGCAGCTGTCGCTGCGGGCCCTCTCCGACGGGTACTACCAGGACATGTCGCAGGTGTTCACCGGCACGGCCATCGCCACGCTGCCGCTGCTGCTGGTGTTCGTCGTCTTCGGCCGCCAGATCATCGGCGGCATCATGGAAGGTGCGGTCAAGGCATGAGCAACGTCCGATTCCCGGAGGGCTTCGTCTGGGGCGGAGCCACCGCCGCGTACCAGATCGAGGGCGCCGCCCGCGAGGACGGTCGCGGTCCGTCGATCTGGGACACCTTCAGCCGTACGCCGGGCGCGGTGTTCCAGGGCCACACCGGCGACGTGGCCTGCGACCACTACCACCGGTACGCGCAGGACGTCGCGCTGATGGCCGAGCTGGGGCTGCGGGCGTACCGGTTCTCGGTGTCCTGGCCCCGGGTGCGGCCGGACGGGACCGGGCCGGTCGAGCCGCGCGGCCTGGACTTCTACGACCGGCTGACCGACGCGCTGCTGGCCGCCGGCATCGACCCGATCGTCACGCTCTACCACTGGGACCTGCCGCAGGCGCTGGAGGACCGGGGCGGGTGGACGGTCCGGGAGACCGCCGAGCACTTCGCCGAGTACGCGCTCGCCGTGCACGGCCGCCTCGGCGACCGGGTCCGCACCTGGACCACACTCAACGAACCGTGGTGCTCGGCCTACCTCGGGTACGGCTCCGGCGTGCACGCGCCGGGGCGCCGTGACTCCGGTGACGCGTTCCGGGCCGTACACCATCTGCTGCTCGGCCACGGCCTGGCGGCGCGGGCGTTGCGCGCGGCCGGCGCGGAGACGCTCGGGATCACGCTCAACCTGGCCGACGTGCAGCCGGCGGACGCGGGCAGCGCCGCCGACGCCGAGGCGGTCCGGCTGGTCGACGGCCTGCACAACCGGATCTTCCTGGACCCGCTGACCGGCGGCGGCTACCCGGCGGACGTGCTGGCCCACGTCAGCCGGATCGTCACGCCGGACTTCGTCAGGGACGGGGACGAGAAGCTGATCGCCGCGCCGCTGGACCTGCTCGGTCTGAACTACTACGCGCCCACCTACGTGGCCGGGCGGGCCGACGGCGCGGGAGGTGGCGCGTACCCGGGCACCGCCGGGGCGGTCGAGTTCCTGCCGCCGGCCGGGCCGCTGACCGACATGGGCTGGTCGATCGAGCCGGCCGGGCTGACCCGGCTGCTCGAACGCGTGGCGGCCGACCACCCCGGGCTCCCGTTGATGATCACCGAGAACGGCGGGGCGTTCCCGGACACCGGGCTCGACGAGCGGGGCGAGGTGGCCGACGCCGACCGGGTCGCCTACCTCGACGGGCACCTGCGCGCCGCGCACGAAGCAATCGCCCGGGGCGTGGACCTGCGCGGTTATCTCGTATGGTCGGTGCTGGACAACTTCGAATGGGCCGAGGGTTACCGGAAGCGGTTCGGGATCGTCCACGTCGACTACCTGACCCAGCGGCGCACACCCAAGCGCAGTGCCCGCTGGTACCAGGAGGTGATCGCCCGGAACGGGCTGTGACGAGGTGGTGGTTACGGGGATGACGACGGCACAGCGACCGACCCTGGAGGCGGTGGCCCGGCTGGCCGGCGTGTCCCGGGCAACGGTCTCCCGGGTGGTGAACGGCTCGACGACAGTCGCCGAGCCGATCCGGCAGGCGGTACGCCGGGCGGTCGAGGAACTCGGCTACGTCCCGAACCTCGCCGCCCGCAGCCTGGTCACCCAGCGGACCGACTCGGTGGCGCTGGTGCTGCCCGAGGCGGCCACCCGGGTCTTCTCCGACGACCAGGTGTTCCCGGGCATCATCCGGGGCGCGGCGCAGGAGCTGGAGGCGGCGGACAAGCAGCTCGTGCTGATGCTCGCCGGTTCGCCGGCCGGGCACGAGCGGGTCGAGCGGTACACCACCGGCCGGCACGTCGACGGGGTGCTGTTCGCCTCGCTGCACGGCGAGGACCCGCTGCCCGGCCGGCTGGCCCGCCTCGGCATCCCGGTGGTGTGCAGCGGGCGGCCGCTCGACGGCGCCGACGTGCCGTACGTGGACGTCGACCACGAAGGCGGCGTGAGCACAGCCGTCCAGCACCTGATCGGGAGCGGGCGGCGGCGGATCGCCACCATCGCCGGGCCGCAGGACATGGTCGCCGGGATCGAGCGGCTGATCGGCTACCGCAGCGCGATCACCGACGCCGGGCTGCCGGAGCTGGTCGCGTACGGCGACTTCACCCGGGAGTCCGGCACCGCCGCGATGCGCGAGCTGCTCGCCGCCGACCCGGAGCTGGACGCCGTGTTCGCCGCCTCCGACCTGATGGCGCACGCCGCCCTGCGGACGCTGCGGGAGGCCGGGCGGCGGGTGCCCGAGGACGTGGCGGTGATCGGGTTCGACGACATCGAGACGGCCGCGTACACCGAGCCGCCGCTGACCACGGTGCGGCAGCCGATAGTGGAGCTGGGCCGGTCGATGACCCGGCAACTGCTGCGGATCGCCGCGGGCGAGGAGGTCGAGCAGACGCTGGTGCTGCCGACCGAGCTGGTGCTGCGCGAGTCCGCCTGATCATCCGGTCGCGCTGGTTATCCGGTCGCGGCGCGGGCGGCGACGGGTCTAGGGTCCGCCGAATGAGTGGAGCCGAGATCCGTCCCGCCCGCCCCGACGACGCGCCCGCCGTGGTGGCGTTGCGCGCGCTCGTCTACCCCTACCTGGTGCGCGGCGTCGAGTCGACCCACCGCATGATCGCCGACCCGCCGGCCGGCGAGGACTGGTCGGCCTGGGTCGCCGAGGCGGACGGGCAGGTGATCGGCTGGGTGTCGGCGTACCGCAACACGCAGACCTCGACGCCCGGCGTGGGCGAGATGGCCCTGCTGCACGTCCACCCAGAGCACCGCCGCCGGGGCACCGGCACCGCGCTGTTCGACGCCGCGTTCGGTCACCTGCGCACGCTCGGGTCCACCCGGGTGCTGACCCACGCGCGTACCGAGTCGCTGCCGTTCGCGCAGCGGCACGGCTTCACGCCCAGCCGGGAGCTGCGTTACTCGGCGCTGGACCTGAGCACGCCCCCGCCGATGCCGCAGGCGCCGCCGGGCGTACGGCTGGTGTCCGCCGCCGGGCTCGACCCGCGCCTGGTGCACCGGGTCGACGCCGAGTCGTCCCGGGACGAGCCGGGCGACGTGCCCACGGACTCGCTCGGCTTCGACCTGTGGCTCCACGAGTGCTGGGACAACCCGGGTCTGGACCGGGAGGCCAGCACGCTCGCCGAGGTGGACGGCGAACTGGTCGCGCTCAGCCTGGTGAAGCGCGACGGTGACCGGATGTGGTCGGACTTCACCGGCACGCTGCCCGCGTACCGGGGGCGAGGGCTGGCCCGGCTGGCCAAGCAGGCCGCCCTGCACGCCGCCGCCGCGCGCGGGGTATGCACCGCGTACACCTCGAACGACGAGGCGAACGCGCCGATGCTGGCGGTGAACGAGCGGCTCGGCTACCGGCCGGTGGACAGCCAGTGGTCGTGCCGGCGCAAACTCACGTGAGCCCGGCGGCCACCCGCACCGCTGTGGCGTACGTGTCCGCGCCGAACAGCACCAGCCGGGCCTCGGTGACGTGCGCCGGGGTGGCCGCGTGCAGCACTGTGAGCGCCTGCGCCACCGCGTCCTCGACCGGCCAGCCGTAGATCCCGGCGGAGATCAGCGGGAACGCGATCCGGGTCGCTCCCAGCCCGTCGGCGACCCGCAGGCTGTTGGCGTAGCAGTCGCGCAGCAGCGCCGAGCGGTCCTCGCGCGGCGAGAAGACCGGCCCGACGGTGTGCACCACCCAGCGGGCCGGCAGGTTGCCGGCGGTGGTGGCGACGGCCTGGCCGGTGGGCAGCCCGCGCCCGTAGCGGGACGCGCGCAGCGCCCGGCACTCCTCCAGGATCGCCGGGCCGCCGCGCCGGTGGATCGCGCCGTCCACTCCCCCGCCGCCGAGCAGCGACGAGTTCGCGGCGTTGACTATGGCGTCGACCTGTTGCGCGGTGATGTCCCCCTCGATCAGGACGGTGTCCATCTCAGCTCTCCTCGATCGGCTGGCCCAGCGACCGGCGGGCCAGCAGCGCGGCCCCGGCGACGGCGGCCGGCATCACCAGCACCGCGCCGAGCGGGATCAGGAAGCACAGGAAGACCGCCACCCCGAAACCGAGCGCCGTCGGGCGGTCGGTCCGCAGCCGCGCCCGCCGGTCCGGCAGCCGCATCCCCCGCCGGTAGAACGGCGCGCCGACCAGCTCCAGCGCCAGGAACCAGCCACCCACCAGGGCACCGACCACCGGGACCACCGTCTGCCCCACCACCGGGATGAAACCGGCCGCGAACAGGGGTACGCCGATCAGCGCGGACAGCGCGACCAGGCGCAGCGAGTCGGCGAGGCTGCGCCGCAGCGAGGACCAGAACGGCACGTCGACCGCGCCGGGGGTGCCGCCGAGCCGGTTCTCGACCCGCTCGGAGATCGCCTCGTAGAACGGGTCACCGATGACCAGCGTGACGGCGGTGAACGTGAGCACACCGACCAGCCCGGCGACCCCGACCACCGCCAGCCCGGCGGCGACCCGCAGCAGCCCGCGCCAGGGCGACGACCAGTCGTCGGCGAACGGGGTGAGCCAGCCCGCCAGGTCGTCCACGAAGTAGAGCAGCGTGGCGAACAGGGCCACGTAGAGCGCGCCGGTGATCAGCGCCGGGATCACGCCGAGCAGCATCAGCTTGGGGCTGCGGACGTACATGCCGAAGCCGCGCAGCAGCAGCCCGGCGCCGCCGAGGAAGCGGGTGGCCGCGCCGGTGACCGGCGCGACGGTACGGGAGGCGTTCACGACGGCACAGCCTAATCTCCCGGTGCACCACAATGGGCCTGTGCGTGCGTCCCGGCTGATCTCGCTTGTGCTGCTGCTCCAGTCCCGGGAGACGATGACCGCCGCCGAGCTGGCCCGCGAGCTGGAGGTGTCCGAGCGGACCGTCTACCGGGACGTGCTGGCGCTCTCCGCCGCCGGTGTCCCGGTGTACGCGGACCGGGGCCGGGCCGGCGGCTACCGGCTGCTGGGCGGCTACCGGACTCGGCTGACCGGGTTGAGCCGGGACGAGGCCGAGGCGCTGTTCCTGGCCGGGCTGCCCGGACCCGCAGGGGACATGGGACTGGCCGACTCGGTGGCCGCCGCCGAGCTGAAGGTGCTCGCCGCGCTGCCGCCGAGCCTGCGGGACGCGCCCGCTCGTACCGGGCAGCGGTTCCATCTGGACGTGCCCGGCTGGTTCCGGGAGACCCCGCCGCCGCCGGCACTCGCCGAGCTGGCCCGGGCGGTCTGGCGGGACCTGATGGTGGAGCTGCGCTACCGGCGCGGGGACCGCGAGGTGACCCGCACGCTGGCGCCGTACGGGCTGGTGCTGAAGAACGGGGTCTGGTACCTGGTCGGCCGGGTCGACGACGCCTGGCGGACGTACCGGGTGGACCGGGTGGTGGCGGTCGAGGTGGGCGCCGACGGCTTCGACCGGGACGAGGACTTCGACCTCGGGGCGTACTGGCGGGAGCAGGCGGGCGCGTTCCTGCGCGAGCTGCTGCGGGAGCGGGTCACCGTGCGGCTGAGCCCGGCCGGGCTGCGGATGCTGCGGCACCTGGTGGACGCGCCGTTCGTCCACACCGAGGCGGTGGACGCGGCCGGTCCGCCGGACGAGCAGGGCCGGCTGGTGCTGCGCCTGCCGGTCGAGTCGGTGGACGTCGCGTACACCCAGTTGCTGGCGCTCGGCCCGGAGGTGGAGGTGCTGGCGCCGCCGCAACTGCGGGCCCGCTTCGCCGAGGCGACTCGCAGCGCGGCGGCGCTCTACACCGATCCGCCGTCGGGTCAGCGGTAGCCGTCGGGGTCGGCCGGCTTGCCCGGCTTGACCACCTCCTCGTAGTAGCGGGCCCAGTGCGGGCGGCTGCCGTCGACGTCGGTGAAGCCGTACACCTGGGCCAGGCCGCCGCTGTCGAGGGACTGCCCGTTCCAGCGGGCCCGGTCCGGGTCGGCGGCCAGGGCTGCCACCGCGCGCCCGACGAGCGCCGGCGTCTCCGACATGACGAAGTGCGGCTCGGTCTTCGCGGCGTCGCGCCAGGTGGCCTCGGTGACGCCGTAGTGTTCGAGCATCGCCTCCGAGCGCAGCCAGCCGGGCGTGAGCGAGACGGCGGTGCAGCCGTGCGGGGCCAGCTCGTGCGCCTGGCTGAAGCCGAGCCGGTTCACCGACACCTTCGCCAGGTCGTAGAAGACCGACAGGCGGTACTCGCTGTCGTTGTGCTCCTTGGTGCCGTCGCCGATCTCGACGACCAGGCCGCCCGGGTTGCGGATCAGCAGCGGCAACGCGAAGTGGCTGGTGATGATGTGCGTGTCGACCGCGAGCCGCAGCATGCGGAAACCGGCGTCGAGCGGCTGCTCCCAGACCGGCTTCTCCCAGGTGATCAGCGGATCGCCGCCCCAGACGTCGTTCACCAGCACGTCGAGGCGGCCCTGCTCGGCGTCGATCCGCTCGACCAGGCCGCGTACCTGCTCGGGGTCGAGGTGGTCGACAGCGACGGCGATCCCGGTGCCCCCGGCGGCGGTGACCAGCTCGGCGGTCTCCTCGATGGTCTCCGGCCGGTCCATCTCGGAGCGGCGCTCGCGGGTGGTGCGGCCGGTGGCGTAGACGGTGGCCCCGGCGGCGCCGAGCTGCACGGCGATCTGCCGGCCGGCGCCCCGGGTCGCGCCCGCGACGAGCGCAACCTTCCCGGTCAGTGGTGAGTTCATGGGATCACCGTGTCACCGATACCTGACAGCGGAAGTCCGGTTTTCCTCCAGACCCGGATGGGCGATCATCACCGGTATGCACCTGCTGCTGTCCGGGATCGTCGGCTCGGTCGCGTACGGGCTGGCCGGACCGGGCTCGGACACCGACCGGATCGGCGTGTTCGCCGCGCCCACAGTCGCGTTCCACGGCCTGCGCCCGCCCCGCGAGTCGGTCGTGACCACCGAGCCGGACGTCACGCTGCACGAGGCGCGCAAGTACGCGCTGCTGGCGCTGAGCGGCAACCCGACCGCCACCGAGCTGATGTGGCTGCCCGACGACTGCTACGAGACCCGCACCGGGTTCGGCGAGGAGCTGATCGCCATCCGATCGGCGTTCCTCAGCGCGCCGCGGGTCCGCGACGCCTACCTCGGGTACGCCTCGCAGCAGTTCCGCAAGCTCGCCAGCCGGAGCGCCGATGTCGGCGGGCGGCGACGCTCGGCGAAGCACGCCCGGCACCTGGCCCGGCTGCTGCACCAGGGCCGGGTGCTGTACGCGACGGGCGTGCTGGAGATCCGCCTCGCCGACCCGGAGTGGTTCCGCGCGTTCGGCGAGCGGGTCGCCGGTGGCGCGCTGGACGAGGCGCAGGCCCTGGTGGCGACCGCCGAGGCGGAGTTCGACCGGACCCGCTCGCCGCTGCCGGAACGCCCGGACGAGGAGATCGTGGAACGCTGGCTGCTCGCCGTCCGGGCGGCCCACCTGCCGCGCTGAGCGGGGTCACTGCACGTCGAACTCGTTGCCCTCCGGATCGGCCATCGTGGTGTGCTCGCTGCCCCGGTCGGCGACCTCGGCCAGCACCGTCGCGCCGAGTGCGGTCAGCCGCTTCACCTCGGCCGCCCGCCCCTCCGGGCCGACGTGCAGGTCGACGTGGAGGCGGTTCTTGACCCGCTTGGGCTCGGGAACGGCCTGGAACAGGAACCGCCGGCCCAGCCCGGTGCCGCTGGCCGGGTCCACCGGATCGTCCGGGTGGCGTACCGCCGCCAGTTCGCGCCACGCCTTGCGGCCGTCCACCTCGACGTACGCCTCCGGCGGCACCGCACCGGCGGCGGCCAGCCGCTCGATCAGCACGCTGTTGTCCTCGACCTGGTAGCCGAGCGCCTCGGCCCAGAAGCGGGCCAGCTCGATCGGGTCGGCACAGTCGATGACGAGTTTCCAGTCCCGCGCCATGTGTCCTCCGTGGTCGGTTGGTGTAACCAGTTATAGTGGTTACGTGACGAACGGCGCAAGCGGACTCACCCTGATCAGTCCCGAAGGCACGAGATACAGCTTCGACCCGGGCGCGCTCTGCCTGGAGCTGCTGACCACCGGCGGTCCGGGCGCGTTCGCCCGCTACGAGGTGCTGCACCGCCCGGACGACCTCGCGGGCTGGCTGGCCGCGTCCCGGCTGCGGCTGGACCCCGCCGCCGTCATCGTCGACGCGGACGACCTGGCCGCCGCCCGTCGACTGCGCGACGCGCTCTGGCGGGTGGCGCAGGCGCGTACCCGCGACGAGACCCCACCGGCCGCGGACCTGGCGGTGGTGAACGACGCCGCGGCCGGGCTGCCGCTGGTCCCGCAGGCCGGCCCCGACGGCGGCCGGTCCTGGCGTACGCCGCTGACCGGCGCGCAGGTGGTCGCGACGTTCGCCCGGGACGCGGTCGACCTGCTCACCGGCCCGTACGCGGCCCGGATCCGGGAGTGCGGCGCACACGACTGCCAACTGGTCTTCGTGGACACGTCGCGGCCGGGGCAGCGCCGCTGGTGCGCGATGGAACGCTGCGGCAACCGGCAGAAGGCACGCGCGCTGCGGTCCCGGCGCGCGCCCGGGTGAATCAGTCCGCCAGGCGCACGCGTACCCGGCGGTTGGCCCGGCCCTTGCTCTCCACCTTGACCACCTGGACCTTGCCGATCTGGGCGGTGGACGCGACGTGCGTGCCGCCGTCGGCCTGCACGTCCAGCCCCACGATGTCGACGATCCGCACCTCCTGCTCCTCCGGCGGGATCAGGTTCGACTGGGTACGGATGATGTCCGGCAGGGCGAGCGCCTCGGCGCGCGGCAGCACCCGTACGGCCACCGACCGGTCGGCTGCCACCTCGGCGTTCACCAACTCCTCGATGCGGGCCTTGAAGTCCGGCGGCACCTCGGGGAGGTTGAAGTCCATCCGCGCCTCACCCGGCTCCATGTTGCCGCCGGTGACGAGCGCGCCGAAGTCGCGGAACACCACGCCGCAGAGCACGTGCAGCCCGGAGTGGGTACGCATCAGCATGGTCCGGCGGGCGTCCTCCACCGCGCCGACCACCTCGGTGCCGACCGGCGGCACCGGGTCACCCTCGGCCGGGATCAGCCAGAGGTCGTCGCCCTTGCGGGTGCCGACGATCCGGGTCTGTACGCCCTGCCAGAGCAGCACCCCGTGATCCGGCGGCTGCCCGCCGCCACCGGGGTAGAACGCGGACCGGTCCAGCACGATGCCCTGCTCGGGATCGGCCGCCAGCACCCGGCAGGTCCACTCGCGCAGGGTCGGGTCGGCGAGGTCGAGCCGGTGCGTACGGCCGTGGTGTGTGACGCCCATGGACGGCGACGTTACCCGTTCAGGAACTCCGAGACGCGCTCCCGCAGGTCGGCGCGCTCGGTCCAGAGCACGCCGGGCCGGTCGTACACGTGCAGTGTGGCGTTCGGGAGCGCGGCGGCGAGCCGTTCGGCGACGGCGACCGGGTGCAGGTCGTCCTCGGCGGCGGCGATGACCAGCGCCGGCGCGGTGACCGCGGCGAGCGACCCGGCGTCGTCGAGCGGGGCCTGGGCGGGCAGGTCGGCCAGCCCCGGCGCGAGCCCGTCGCGCAGCAGCTGGTCGAGCCGCTGCCGCAGGTACGCCCAGCCGGCCGGGGTGTTGCGCACCGACGGCGGCAGCTCCAGCGACACCGCGTCGGCCAGCGCCGACGCGTCGCCCTCGGCCACCGCGTCGAGCAGGCCGGTGAGCCGGGCGCGCGCCGCCTCGCCGCGCGGCGTGTCCAGCACGGCGGGCAGGAAGAAGACGAGTTTCTCGAAGCGTTCCGGGCTCTCCGCGAGCAGCCGGCAGAGCGCGCCCGCGCCGAGGCTGGCGCCGAACGCCCGGGTCGCACCGCTCAGGTCCGCCATCGCGCGCAGGTCACGGGCGAGGTCCAGGTAGCTCCACGGCCCGGGCGGGGAGTCGGAGCGGCCGTGCCCGCGGAACTGGAAGAAGACGCGCCGCCCGGTGACGCCGCTGCCGAACGGGCGGGTGGTGGCGATGCCGCTCCCGAGCCCGTGCGCGAACACGGTGACCGGGTCACCGGTGCCGGTGACCAGCCGTTCCAGGCTCACCCCGTGCGGGGTGGCGACCAGCTCCGTCTCCGGCTCGGGCAACGCGGGACGCCCGGTGCGGGGCGCGCCGGGGCCGGGCCCCCAGGTGCGGGGACCGCCGTCCGGTGGCGGAGGCCAGCGGAAACCTCTCACCAGGACCCTCGGCCGTCGTGCAGGTCCCGCAGGCCGGGCCGCACGTCGAGCAGGTAGATGAGACCGGCCGCGATGCCGATCAGTCCGAACAGGCTGATCGGGCCGAAGCCGAGCAGGGTCAGCAGCAGGCAGACCGCCAGGATGGCGACCCAGCCGCCCTTGGGCAGCGTGCCGAGCGCGGCGAAACCGTCGCCGCGCTGGGTGACCGCGTGCACCAGCGCCACTCCCTGTACGACCAGGGCGAAGACGAGCAGGATCAGCTGGATCACGTCTTGGACTGCGAACGCGAAGATCGGCGCGGCGATGGCCATGGGGGCAAGCTTATGCCGAGACCCCGGAAACGTCCGACAAGACGTTGTCCGGGGTCCCGGTGGAGCTTCGGGTCACTCGGCGGCCGGGCGGGTCCGCTTCGTGGTCTTCGGCAGCTTCGCCGACGGGGTGGCCGGCTTGGCGGTCGTCTTCGTGGCGGCCTTTGTGGCGGTCGCCTTGGTGGCGCGGGTCCGCTTCACCGCGGCCGGCTTGGCGGCCACCGCCTCGGCCACCTCGGCCGGGGTGGGCACCTCGGTCGTCGCGGCGGCGGTCTCCGGCTTCGGGGCCACCTCGGTCTTCGGGGCGGTGTCGGCCTTCGGGGTCACGTCGGTGCCGGTGGCCTCGGTGGCCTCGATGTCGGCGTTCACCGTGTCGGCGGCCTCCAGCACGCCGGCGCCGACCACGCGCTCACCGCGGGCGACCAGCTCGGCGTACGCGGCCAGCGCGCGCTCCTGCGCGGCGTACGCGCCGGCCACCACGACGGCGGCGTTGCGGGTGGCGGCCTCGCGGAGCTTGTCCAGGTTCGCGGCCTCGCGCAGCTTCTCCAGGTTGGCGGCCTCGCGGAGCTGGTCGAGGTCGGTGGCGACGGCCCGCTCGCGCAGCCCGGTGGCGGTCTGGTTGGCGGTCTTCAGCGTCTCGGTGGCCTTCTGGCGCAGCTCGAAGCCGGTGACGACGGCCTTGCCGCCGAGGTCGGTCACCACAGTCGGCAGCTTGCGCAGCTGCTCCAGGGCCAGCTCACCGGCGCCGGCGGCGGCGTAGAGGGGTGCGGGGATGCGGTTGGTCTTCGGCTGGGTGGTCATGACTGCTCCTCCTCGGCCGCACCGGCGGCCTTCCGGGCCGCCCGGCGGGCGGCCGTCTGCTCAGGGGCGGCGGTGGTCGGGGCGGGCGCGCCGCCCGCTTCGGTGACGGCTACGGATTCGAGGACCGCCTCGGTCGGGGTGCCGTCCGGCGTCACCGGACCGGTGGCGGCCGGCGCGACGGTGGCCGGGGCCTCCGGCGCGGTGGCCGCCTCGGCCGTGGTGGCCGCTTCCGTCGTGGTGGCGGCCTCTGTCGCCTCGGCCAGGCGGGCGTTCTCGCGCCGGAACGTCTCGTAGATCTGGGTGAGCGACTGCTTCTGGGCCATGGTCAGCTCGGGGTCGACGGCGATCGCCGCGAGCACGCCCTGACCCTCCTTGTCGTCCAGCAGCCCGGCACGCAGGTACATCGCCGGGGTGGAGACGCGCAGCGCGCTGGCGAGCTGCTGGAGCACCTCGGCGCTCGGCTTGCGCAGCCCGCGCTCGATCTGGCTCAGGTAGGGATTGCTGACGCCCGCCTGCTCGGCGAGCTGGCGCAGTGAGATCTTCGCGTTGCGCCGCAGGTCGCGAATGAACCCGCCGACATCGGGAAGGTCCTTGCTGGTGGCCATGACTCAACGCTAGCTCGGGCTGCTAACTCCTGCAAGCAAAACGCTAGCCAGAGTTAGCGGGGTCACTGAAGGTGGGTTGCGGAGCCCATGTCCGGTCCGTACCGTTCTCCCCCGTGACCAAGATCGATATCAACGGCGCCCAGCTCGCGTACGACGAGAGCGGCACCGGAACCGCCGTGGTGTTGCTGCACGCCGGCATCGCCGACCGGCGGATGTGGCGCGGGCAGATCCCGGCACTCGCGCAGCGACACCGGGTGATCGCGCTGGACCTGCGCGGCTACGGCGACTCGGAGCTGCCGCCCGCGCCGTTCGCCCACCACGACGACGTGATCGGGCTGCTCGACGCGCTGGGCATCGAGCGGGCCGCGCTCGTCGGCTGCTCGTTCGGCGGCCGGGTCGCCGTGGACACCGCGCTCGCCCACCCGGAGCGGGTCTCGGCGCTGGCGCTGTTCGGCGCGCCCGTCTCCGGCAACGAGTGGTCCGAGGAGACCGAGCAGCTCTGGGACGAGCTGGTCGGTGACGTGGACCCGGAGGACTTCGCCGCCACCGCCGCCGGCGAGGTGCGGTTCTGGGTGGTCGGCCCGACCCGCCGCCCGGAGGACGTCGACCCGGAGCTGATCCGGTTCGCCGAGGAGATGGACCGACGGGCGCTCGCCGCCGAGCAGGCGCTGAGCGCGATCGAGGTGGGTGAGCTGGACCCGCCGGCGATCGACCGGCTGGGCGAGCTGCGCGTACCGGTGCTCGTCGGCACCGGCGCCGACGACCTGGCCGACATCCGCCGCCTGGCCGACCGCATCGCCGACGAGGCCCCGAACGGCGTACGCCTCCCCGACGTCCCCGATGCGGCCCACCTGCTCCCCCTGGAGCGCCCCACCGAGACCAACACCGCCCTCCTGTCCTTCCTCCCCTGACCCGCCCTCCCCGCGCCCCCTGCTCGGCGATCTTGCAGTTGCGGCCCTCGGCACGCCTGGAATACGCGCTTTGCCGGGGCGGTAAGTGCAAGATCGCCGGGGGGTGTGGCGGGGCGGGGGTTACCAGGTGGGGTGGATGGCGCCTACCGGGAGGCCGCCGCCCAGCAGGGGTGGTTCGGCGTACTCGGTGAGGATGGGGGCGCGCACGTTCAGGCGTGCCAGGGCCGAGGTCAGGACGGGTGTGCGGGCTCTGGCGGCGCCGTCGTCGATCTTCAGGGCCACGGCGCCGACCTCCGGGATCGCCGCCGCGATCACGCCCTCCGCGCCGATCTTGGCGAGCAGACCGGGTACGCCGCGCATCAGCCGCGTGTCCTCCGCCTGGGTGCCGCCGACCAGTTCCGGGTACGCCCGCATCGCGTCCGCCACCGTCCGCTCGACGGTGCCCGGCTCGGCGCTGACCATCCGCAGGAACGCCCGGGCCAGCCCGGTCAGCGAGACGGCGAGCACCGGCGCGCCGCAGCCGTCCACCCCGACGGCCGCCGCCCGCTCGCCGGTGAACTCCTCGATCGTGGCGGTCAGGCACTGCTGGAGCGGGTGCTCCGGGCGCCAGTAGCCGTCCAGCGGCCAGCCGGCGGCCAGGCAGGTCCGGACCATGCCGGCGTGCTTGCCGGAGCAGTTCATCAGCACCCGGGCCGGCCCGCCGCCGGCCCGCAGCACCGCCTCCCGGGCGGCCTCGCCGAACGGCAGGTCCGGCGGGCAGTGCAACGCGTCCTCGGTCAGGCCGGCGTCGCGCAGCAGCGCGGTGACCCGCTCGACGTGGAACTCCTCGCCCGCGTGGCTGGCCGCGACCAGCGCCACGTCGGCCGGGTCGGTGAGCGGCAGCCCGGCCCGGAGCATCCCGATCGCCTGCATCGGCTTGTTCGACGAGCGGGGGAAGATCGGCGAGGTGACGTCACCGGCTCCGTCGACCGGCTCGCCGGCGGCGTCGAGCACCACCACGGAACCCCGGTGGACGCCCTCCACGAAACCGGACCGGACCACCTGGGCGAGCGGCACGCCACCCTCGTACGTTTTTCCCACGGTATGGACCGTACCGAGGGGACGGACCCGGTCGGCGGCGGGGTGACCTGCGACGTCGACCGGGGCGGTACGGGGTCGCGGCCGGGTGTGCCGCTTACCGGGCGGTGGCCGGTACGCCGAGCAGCGTACGGGCCTCGGCGGTGGTCAGCGGAGGACGCTGGGCGAGCTGGGCGAAGCCGACCGCCCGCGCGACGAGCTGCATGTTGGACTCCACCGGGCGCCCCTTGGCGTACGTGACCGTGTCCTCCATGCCGACGCGCAGGTGACCGCCGGCCGACAGCGAGGCCAGCATCACCGGGATGGTGCTGCGCCCGATGCCGGTGGCCGAGAACGTGGTGCCCTCGGGCAGGTCGCGCACCATCTGCTGGGCCGCCACGAGCGTGGCCGTGGTACCCGGCATGCCGCCCGGCACGCCCATCACGAAGTCGACGTGCACGTGCCCGCCGTGCGGCAGGCCGTACTTGCCGAGCAGCCGCTGCAACGCGGTGAGGTGACCCAGGTCGAAGATCTCGTACTCCGGGACGACGCCCCGCTCCTGCATCCGGGTGTGCAGGTCGACGATGAACTCCCACCGGTTGAGGAACACGTCGTCGCCGAAGTTGACGGTGCCCATGGTGCAGGAGGCCATGTCCGGCGCGGCGTCGAGCACCGCCAGCCGGGCGGACTCCGGGTCGGTCACCGCGCCGCCGGAGGAGAGCTGCACGATCAGGTCGGTGTTCTCCCGCAGCGCGGCCACTGTGTCGCGCAGCCGCCCCTGGTCGAGCGTGGGCCGCGCGTCGTCGTCGCGGATGTGGACGTGGATCACGGCGGCGCCGAGCGCCTCGCACTCCTTGGCGGTCAGCAGCAGCTCGTCGAGCGTCACCGGCAGCGCCGGCACCTCCGCCTTCGCCGACTCCGCGCCGGTGGGGGCAACCGTGATCAACGTCCCTGTCGTCATGCCCCGGATCCTAGACCGGCGCCCGGCACCGGGTCGACCGGAGGATTTCCGGCGCGAGCGGCATCAGGAAGGGATCCTTCCGCCACCGAGGGCGTCCGGGAGGTTCCCTTCCTTACGCGTCGATCGCGGCGGCGCTGTCGCCGACGAGCAGGCGGGCGTCGTCGGGCGTGTTGCGCTTCAGGACGGCGAGCGCCACCTGACCCAGCTCGTAGTGCTGCACGGCGGTGCCCACGAAGCCGACGGTCCGGCCGTCGAGCGTCACCGGCGTACCGGCGACGGGCGGCTGGTCGCTCGCCACGCCGTCGAGGTGCAGCAGGACGAGCCGGCGGGGCGGCTTGCCCAGGTTGTGCACCCGGGCCACCGTCTCCTGCCCCCGGTAGCAGCCCTTGTCCAGGTGCACGGCCGGGGCGATCAGGTCCACCTCGGCCGGGATCGTCCGGTGGTCGGTGTCCACGCCGGCCCGGACCCGCTTGGCGGCCACCCGGATCGCCTCGTACGCCCACAGCCCGGCCACCGGCACACCGGCGCCGCGCAGCTCCGCCACCACCTCGTCCATGGCCGCCCGGGGCACCAGCAGGTCGACGCCGAGCGCCACCCGCCGGGCCCAGCCGCCGACCGGGAGCGGCTTGACGTCGTACACCACCGAGGGCCGCGCGGGCATCTCGCCGGAACGGAACTTCGGACCCGGCACCGCGACCACGTCGGGAGCGGCCAGCCCGGCGACGCCGAGCGTGTCCAGCGCGCCGGCCGCCTCCGGCCCGACCAGCGACAGCAGCGCGTGGTCGGCGGTGGCGTCGCGCGGGTCGACCTTGCTGAAGAACCGCATCTTCTCCAGGTATGACAGCAGGCCCTCGGTCATCCCCGGCTCGGTGTCCAGCCAGGTGGTCTCACCGTCGTCGGCGACCATCGCGTGCTGCTCGACGTGCCCGTGCGGGGAGAGCACCAGCAGCTCGGTGCCCTGCCACGGCGCCAGCGCGGCCAGGTGCTGGCTGGTGAGCGTGTGCAGCCAGCCGATCCGCTCCTCGCCGGGCACCGCGACCACGCCCCGGTGCGAGCGGTCGACCAGGCCCACGCCGGTGGCCAGGAGCCGCTGCTCGCGCATCGGGTCGCCGTAGTGGGCGGCCACCGGGCCGACGCCGGCCGCCCGGTGGGCCGGCTCCGGCTGGTCCCGGGTCTGCTCGTCGATGGCGTCGGTGGTCACCGCGCCCGCGATGTCGATCATGTGGGTTCCCCGTTCTGTGCGCAGCGGCCGCAGACCCCGAAGAGCGCGACATGCCCGATGTCGACCTTGAACCCGCGCTGCTCGTCCAGCTGGTCGGTGAGCGGGCGAAGCATCTCCGGGGCGATCTCGTCGATCGCCCCGCACTCCCGGCACACCAGGTGGACGTGCTGGTGCTCACCGGCCGCGTGGTAGGTCGGCGAACCGTGCGACAGGTGCGTGTGCGTCACCAGGCCGAGCCGTTCCAGCAGCTCCAGCGTGCGGTAGATGGTGGTGATGTTGACTCCGGCCGCCACCTCGCGGACCGCGGTGTGCACCTGCTCCGGGGTGGCGTGCCCCAGATCCAGGACGGCCTGGAGCACCAGCTGCCGCTGCGCCGTCAGCCGCAGCCCGCGCGAGCGGAGCATTTCCGCGAGGGAGGATTCGGACACCCTTCGATCATAGTTCGGCCGCCGCGCCGGCCGGTCCGCCGCCGGGGGTACGCCACTACGCTGCGCCAATGGGTACGACACGGGTGGCGGTGCTCGGCCAAGGGCTCGTGCCGGCCGGTGAGCCGGTGCTGCGCGGCGACGACCGGGGCGTCCTGCACGGCGACGGCCTGTTCGAGACGCTGCACCTGCGCGACGGCCGCCCCTGGCTGCGCGAGGCCCACCTGGCCCGGCTGCGGGCCGGTGCGGCGGCGATCGACCTGCCGCTGCCGCCGGACGCCGCGCTCGTCGAACTGCTGGACGCGGTCTGCGCCGGCTGGCCCGCGCAGACCGAGGGCGCGTTGCGGCTGGTCTGCACGCGAGGGCCGGAGGGCGGTGGGCCGCCCACGGTGTACGCCACGCTCGGCGAGGTGCCCGCGGCCGCCCGCCTGGCCCGGCGGGACGGGGTGACCGTGGCCACGCTGCCGCTCGGGGTGGCCGCCCGGTCCCGCCCGGAGCTGGGGTGGCTGCCGAGCGGCGTGAAGTCCACCTCGTACGCGCTGAGCACCGCCGCCCGGCGGTGGGCGCAGCGGACCGGCGTGGACGACGTGCTCTGGGTCTCGACCGACGGCTACGTGCTGGAGGGGCCCACCGCCAACGTGGTGTGGATGCACGACGGCACGCTCGCCACGGTCCCGGCGGCACAGACCGGCATCCTGCCCGGCGTGACCGCGAACCACCTGCTGGAACGAGCGGCAGAGCTGGGCCTGACCCCCGCCGGACACCTGCCCACCGTGACCGACCTGCACGAGGCCGAGGCGATCTGGCTGACCAGCTCCCTACGCGGCGTAGCCGAGATCACGGCCCTGAACGGAACCCCTCGTCCCGGTTCCCCCCTGACCCCCCGAATCCAGGCCCTCCTGAACTTCCCCCGTTGACCATGAAGTTGGCGGCGTCGGGTGACCGATTTGTCGCCGCCAACTTCATGATCGACGAGAGCAGAGGGCGGGGGTCAGCCGGCTACGCGGGTGAGGCGGGCGGAGAGGTGCGGGCTCAGGGGCTGGCCCACGGCGGCCATCTCCTGGGCGTAGAGCAGGGCGCCCTCGACGATGCCGAACAGCCGGGCGCCGGCGGTGACCTCCTTCGCCGTCGCGGTACGCACGACCGCGTCGGTGGCGAACTCGATCTGGGTGCCCTTGCGCTTGCCGATGTGCAGCTCCATCACGCCGGTCGGCGTGGTCATCAGCGCCTCCAGCTCGTCGGTCACCCGCTCACCGTCGAGCACCGGACGCCACCAGCCCACCTCACGGCCGGCGGGGCGGACCGGGCGGCTCTGCTCGTCCAGGATCCAGGCCCGCGACTCGTAGAACAGGAACGGCCGGCCGTCGTGGCTGATCCGGATCTCCTGCGCGTAGTCGAAGTCCTCGATCGTCGGGAACCCACCCCGGCCCCGGCCACGCCACACCCCGACGTACGGCAGCAGGCCGTCCAGGCTCGGGTGCAGCTTCGGGCCGACGCGCAGGTCGTGGCTCTCCTCGTACGGGTACGGGTCGACCGGCGGCGCGTTCAACCACGGCGGCTGAAGCGGATTCTCACTATTCACAGCGCCACCTTCGTTCGCGACTGCGGGGCTCGCAAAACCGGCTCACTCCTCGCGCTCACCATTTACCTCTAGCGATTCGCACTGCGACATAGACCAGGCCACCGGCGAGCGCGCCCAGGCCGGCGACCAGCAGGCTGACGAACCCGATCTCGGTAACCATCCGGACCATCCTATGCTGGCGTCATGGCGCGCACTCTCGTCGTCAAGGCCACCGCCGGCGCGGACTCCCCGGAACGCTGCGCCCAGGCGTTCACAGTCGCCTCGACCGCAGCCGCGGCCGGGGTGGACGTCTCGCTCTGGCTCACCGGCGAGTCCACCTGGTTCGCCCTCCCCGGGCGGGCGGAGACGTTCGAGCTGCCGCACTCCGCGCCGCTCGGCGAACTGCTGCACGTGGTCCTGACCACGGGCCGGGTGACCGCCTGCACCCAGTGCGCGGCCCGGCGGGACATCGGCCCGGGCGACGTCATCCCCGGCGTACGCATCGCGGGCGCCGCGGTGTTCGTCGAGGAAGCGATGGCCGAGGGCGCGCAGGCGTTGGTCTACTGAGCAACCCCCCGGGCTGTCCACTCTGCCCGGTGCGCCGATCCTGACCCGACATGTCCGGCTTGCGCCTACGATGTGAACGTGAGTGAGGCCATCCGACAGTTCTTCGCGTCGCTGCCGGCGCGCGCCGCGTCAGTGCTGAACAGCCCGATCGGCGGCACGCTCCAGATCGATCTGGCCGACGGCAACCGCACCGAACACTGGTACGTGACGCTGGCCCCCGGATCGGCCCAGGTGAGCCAGGAGGAGCAGCGGCCGGCCGACGGCGTGCTCACGCTCTCCAGCGAACTGTTCGAGAAACTGGTCACCGGCCGGGAGGCCGGCATGGCCGCGGTGCTGCGCAACGAGGCCACGTTCAGCGGGCACGTCGTGCTGTTCCTGGCGTTCCGCCGGTTCCTGCCGGCCCGGCCCGACGTACGGGATCCGCGGGACGCCGCCCGCGAACACGTCCGGCGGCTGGCGTGAAGGACCGGGTCAGCATCCTCGACGGCAACACGTTCCTGGTCAGCGACGATCGCGGCAACATCCAGCCGTCGTACGACTTCCCCACCGGGCTGTTCTCCTTCGACACCCGGTTCCTGTCCACCTGGATCCTCACCCTCGACGGGGAACCGCTGCACGCGCTCTCCATCGACGACTCGCTGTCGTACAAGACGCGGTTCTTCCTGGTCCCCGGCGAGCCGACGCACTATCTGGACGCGAACGTCTCGGTGATCCGCAGCCGCGCGATCGGCGCCAGCCTCGACGAGGAACTGACAGTGCTCAACCACTCCGCGCAGGAGAAGGAGTTCCGGCTCCGGTTGGACATCGGCTCCGACTTCGCCGACCTCTTCGAGATCAAGCACCAGCGGGACAAGAAGGGCCACACCACGCCCAACGTGGAGACGAACGCGCTGCGGCTGACCTACCGCCGGGACGCGTTCCACCGGGAGACGCTGGTGACCAGCAGCGCACCGGCCGAGGTCGACGCGAGCGGGATGACCTTCCGGATCCGGGTCGGCCCGCACGGCGAGTGGACCACCGCGCTGCACGTCGCCACGGTCATCTACGGCGCCCGGGGCGAGGACATCCGGGCCATCCTGCCGCTGGGCGGCCAGCGCACGGCCGCCGACATCGATGCCGAACAGAGCGCCCTGATCAGCCGCGCGCCCAAGCTGGGCTGCGACTGCGAGCCGCTGGCCGGGGCGTACCGGCGCAGCCTCAACGACCTGGCCGCCCTCCGGTACGAGTCGATCACGCTCGGCGTCCGGCTGCTCGCCGCCGGGCTGCCCTGGTTCATGACGCTGTTCGGCCGGGACAGCATCTTCACCTCGCTCCAGGTGCTGCCGTTCCTGCCGGAGATGGTCAAGCCCACGATCGTCATGCTCGCCGGCCTCCAGGGCAGCCGGGTCGACGACTTCCGGGACGAGGAGCCCGGCAAGATCCTGCACGAGCTGCGCTACGGCGAGACCGCCGGCTTCGAGGAGCAGCCGCACTCGCCGTACTACGGCGCGGCCGACACCACGGCGCTGTTCGTGATCCTGCTCGACGAGTACGAGCGGTGGACCGGTGACGCCGATCTGGTCCGCAAGCTGGAACACGAGACGCGCGCGGCGCTGACCTGGCTGGACACGTACGGCGACCTGCTCGGCACCGGGTACGTCTGGTACATGTCCCGCAACCCGGAGACCGGCCTGCCGAACCAGTGCTGGAAGGACTCGCCGGACGCCATCTCCTACGCCGACGGGCGGATGCCCGAGTTCCCCCGCGCCACGTGCGAACTCCAGGGGTACGCGTACGACGCGAAGCTGCGCGGCGCCCGGCTGGCCCGCACCTACTGGAACGACCCGACGTACGCCGACCGCCTGGAACACGAGGCCGCGGCGCTGAAGGAGCGGTTCAACCGCGACTTCTGGATCCCGGACCGGGAGTACTACGCGCTGGCGCTCGACCCGCGGGGCCGGCAGGTGGACGCGCTCACCTCCAACATCGGCCACCTGCTGTGGAGCGGCATCGTCGACGAGTCCCGGGCCCCGGCCGTCGCCGCCCACCTGCTCGGCCCGCGCCTGTTCTCCGGGTGGGGCGTACGCACGCTCGCCGACGACCAGGGCCGGTACAACCCGGTCGGCTACCACGTCGGCACGGTGTGGCCGTTCGACAACTCGATCATCGCCTGGGGGCTGTGGCGGTACGGCTTCCGGCAGGAGGCCGGCCGGATCTGCGACGCCCTGCTCAGCGCGTCGCACTACTTCGACGGGCGGCTGCCCGAGGTGTTCGCCGGCTACGAACGCGGCCTCACCGACTACCCGGTGGAGTACCCCACCGCGTGCAGCCCGCAGGCCTGGTCCGCCGGAACCCCGCTGCTGCTGCTACGGGTGATGCTGGGACTGGAACCGCAGGGCGAGCACCTGATCATCGACCCGGCCGTGCCGCCCGGGATGGGCCGGGTGGAACTGCTCGACATCCCGGGCCGCTGGGGCCGGGTGGACGCGCTGGGCCGCAGCCGCGAGCCGCACGAGGAACAGCCCTCGCCACCGGCGCTCGTCCTGCCCGGCGGCTGACGTCAGGCAGGGCAGGGCGTGGTCACCGCGACCCGGACCCGCTCCCCGCCCCGCTGCGCCAGCACCGCCGGGTCGCCCGGGCGCGCGTACGCGTCTGCCGAGTCCACCACCGGCGCGGCGCCCCCGGCGAACGCGGCGGCAAGCGGCTGATCGGCCGGCGCGGCCGCCTCCGACCGGGCGGTGCGGGCCGTCCCGCCGCCCGGGCAGGGCGCGGCGAGCACCTGGACCGGCCCGGTCGCGCCGCCCCACCGGCCCAGCGCCGACGCCAGCACCGCCGACTCGGCGGCGGCGTCGGCGGACGGGGCCCGGTAGCCGGAACCCACCGGGCGGCAGCCGGTGGCCGCGGTGAGCAGCACCCGGCCCGGGCCACCGGAGCGGCCCTCGACCGTGACGAACTCGCCCGCGTCGGCGCGCAGCAGCGGCTCGCCGTCGAGCGTCGACACACCGGCCCGCCAGCCCGACGGCAGCCGGTCGGCGATGCCGCGCAGCACCTCGCGTACGTCGCCGCCGCCGATCGCCACCTCGACGCCGCGTTCCAGCGTGGCGCCGTCGTCCATCGGCGTGATCCGGCAGCCGCGCTCCAGCCGGTCGGGCAGGAGCGCCGGTACGCCCACGGTGCCGACCGCGGCGGTCAGCGCACCGATCGCCCGGTCCACGACCGGGCCGGCCTGGTCCAGCGACCGCTGCTCCTTGACCGTCGGCGCATCGGTGCGCACCGACCACCAGGTCAGACCCGCGAGCAGCACGGCCCACGCGACGGTGGCGACCGTCAGCCAGCGCAGCCGGCGTCGGCCGCCGGGGCCGGGCCGGCCGGGCGGGGTTGGCGGGGCGTAACCCGTCTCGACGGCAGTCACCCCGCCATGGTGTCACGCGTCAGCGAGCTGCCCGGCCGCGCCTCGGACACCCGCCCGGAACGGCTCGTGGCCCGCCACCCGGGTGGGCGGCGGGCCACGATCAGAGCGTGGGTCAGGCGGCGACCGAGACGGTCACCTCGTTGATCCCGCGGGCCGCGGACACGGCGGTGTCGCCGTTGCCGTGGCGCGACAGCGCGCGCAGCGTCCAGGAGCCCGGCGCGGCGAAGAACCGGAACTGCCCGGCCGGCGACGTCACCACCTCGGCGGTGAACTCGCCGGTCGAGTCGAGCAGGCGCACGTACGCGCCCGGCACGACCTCACCGGACTCGGCCAGCACGCGGCCGGTGATCACGGTCTCCTTCTCCAGGTCCAGGCTCGCCGGGAGGGGGGCGGACTGGTCCGGAGCGGCGCAGCCGGCGGCAGCCGTCGAGGCGGCGGAGGCGGCGGTCATCAGGCCTCCCCCGGCTCGTCGCCGAGCGCCACCGGCACGCCGACGAGCGAGCCGTACTCGGTCCAGGAACCGTCGTAGTTCTTCACGTTGCGGTGCCCGAGCAGCTCCTGGAGCACGAACCAGCTGTGCGAGGAGCGCTCGCCGATCCGGCAGTACGCGATCGTCTCCTTGCTGTCGTCCAGCCCGGCGTCGGCGTAGATCTTGCGCAGCTCGTCGTCGGACTTGAACGTGCCGTCCTCGTTGGCCGCCTTCGACCACGGGACGCTGATCGCGGTCGGGATGTGGCCGGCCCGCTGCGCCTGCTCCTGCGGCAGGTGGGCGGGGGCGAGCAGCCGGCCGGCGAACTCGTCGGGGCTGCGCACATCGACCAGGTTCTTGGTGCCGATGGCGGCGACCACCTCGTCGCGGAACGCGCGGATCGAGGTGTCCGGCTCCTGCGCGACGTACTGCGTCTTCGGCCGCTCCGCCACGTCGGTGACGAGCGGACGGGCGTCCAGCTCCCACTTCTTGCGGCCGCCGTCGAGCAGCTTCACGTCGCCGTGGCCGTAGAGCTTGAAGTACCAGTACGCGTACGCGGCGAACCAGTTGTTGTTGCCGCCGTACAGGATCACGGTGTCGTCGTTGGCGATGCCCCGGTCGGACAGCAGCGCCTCGAACTGGCTCTTGTTGACGAAGTCCCGGCGGACCTGGTCCTGGAGGTCGGTGCGCCAGTCCAGCTTGACGGCGCCGGCGATGTGCCCGGTCTCGTAGGCCGAGGTGTCCTCGTCGACCTCGACGAAGACGACGCCCGGGGCGCCGAGGTTCTTCTCGGCCCACTCGGCCGAGACGAGTGCGGTGTCGCGACTCATCAGATCACTCCCTGGTGAGGATGGTTTGGTGAGTCTGCGCGTGGAGATCGATGTCGATGGTTGTCGCACCACACGCGGACCCTGAGCTAGGAACGGATCACGGGTACGTGCGACGGCGCCGCTGCCGGGCGTTGGGGAGGGGGAACCGGGGAAGGTTCGTGGACCCTGGTGGCCGCCGTTCAGGCGGCCGGAGACAGCCCCGCCGTCAGATGACGGGGCGACACAGGCAGGTGGCCACGCGGCACAGGTCGACCGCGCGCCGTTTGGTGAGGTGGGTCCCCATGGGCAGGGAGATTACCAGCCGGGGCGACAGCTGCCACCAGGCCGACCAGCATCCGGGACAGCCGGTCCGCTTGTCAGCCGGCGAAGTTGACGGCAGGCCGGCTTGTCAGCCGGCGGAGTTGACGGCAGGCCGGCTTTCAGCCGGCGGAGTTGATGGGGACGTTCGCCGCGTCCGCCGTGACCACCAGGCCCTCCGGCTTCGGCTCCACCTTGCGCAGGTTGAGCTGGAACGGCAGCTCCGGCAGCGGCACGTCGATCGAGATGCCCTGCGCGTACCGGGTCAGCGCGGCCCGGGCCAGCGGCACGTTCGGCAGGCCGTCGGCGGTGAGGTCGTTGAAGCGCAGCGCCACCTTGTTGCCGGCCACCGTGACGTCGGCGGTGCCGTTGACGGTGAGCTTGATGCCGAGGACGTCCACCGGGGCGGTGACCGCGAGCTTGCCGTTGCGCTCGCCCAGCGTCAGCCCGGGACGGTCCAGCAGCTTGGCCAGGCTCTCGTAGGTGATGGTGCCCCGACCGTCCACGCTCTCGGCCACCACGTCGCCCCGGCCCGAGCGCAGCGTGTCCAGCGAGGCGGTCACGTTGCGCGCGTCCACGTCGAGTTTCGGCACCTCGACCGCGTCGCCCTGCACGTCGCCGCGCACGTCGGTGAGCTGGATCGAGATGCGCTCGTACCGGCCGTCGAGCACCTGGGTGAGGAACGGGAAGCCACCCACCTCGACCTGCGGCGCGGCGGACTGCGCGTCCTGCTTGGCGATCTCCTGCCGGACCTGGTCGGCGATGGCGCGCTCGGCCACCCCGGCCGCGACCCGGTCGGCGACGACGAGCAGACCGGCCAGCACCAGCAGCAGGACGATGAAGCCGATCAGCACCTTCCGGCCCCGTCGCCGGGGTCGACCCTCCGCCGGATACGCCTCTGCCACGCCGCCTCCCGTCCTCGCCGCCGTCACCGCGCCTCGCGGCGCAACCGTACTTACCCGAGGCGAATCCTCCCCAACCGCGTCAGAGGAACAGCACGCACATGGCGTACGCGGCGGGCGCGGCCAGCGCGAACCCGCCCAGCGGCCCCTGCATGTGCCGGGCCACCCACATCGTCGGCGGTTCACCGGCCATCAGCCGGCCCGCCTCGGCGTACCCGACGGCGAGGTCGGCCAGGACGGCGGTGGCCGCGCTGACCACCCCGACCAGGGCGGCGCTGGTCGGGGTGAAACCGACCAGGTAGCTGCCGAGCACGGCGCTGGTGAGCGTGCCGAGCATGGCGCCGGCGACCACGCCCGCCGCGCCGCGCGGCACCTGCGGGGCGAGCCGGGGCCACGGCGCGATCGCGTCGGTGAGCCGGGCGACGAGCAACGCCACCCCGGCGGCGGTGAGGCAGACGGTGATCGCCTGGGTGCCCTTGGGGATCCGGCTGAGCACGACGAGCGTGGCGAAGGCGACCACACCCACCACGATGAGCAGGGTGCCGCCGAGCGAGTCGGTCACCCGGACCCGGTCCACCCGCCGTACGAGCTGTCCCAGCACGGCGAGCAGGAACCCGGCCGCGGCGGCGTAGCCGAGCGGGGCCAGGCCGGCGATGTCCGACTGCACGGCGGCGACGTCGGCGATCACCGCCGTCGCGGCGCTGACGAGCGCGACGACGAGCAGCGCCGGCGGCCGCATGGCCATCGTCCAGGCCAGCACGAACAGCAGTTGTACGCCGAAGATGATCACGGCGAACGGCAGCCGGTGCCCCGGGCCCGAGGTCTGCGCGCCCAGCACCAGGCCGACGCCGAGCAGCGCGGCGAAGCCGGCGACGGTGAGCGCCAGGGGGCGGCGTACCGGGACCGGCGGCACCTCCTCCTCGGGCTCCTCGTCGGACTCGTCGTCGGGACGCCGGCCGGGGCCGCCCTTGCGCAGCCGGCGCGGGCCCTTGCGTTCCGGCCGGTCGCCCTCGTCGGCGGGGCCGGTACGCGGGGCGGGCGGGTAGCCACGGGCGGGGCCGGACGGCCCGGCGGACGGGTCGTCGGCCCACGGTTCACGACCGGTGTCGCGCGAGGTGGAGGGAAACACGCCCCGATCGTGCCAGACCCGGGCGGCTCGGCGGAGGTCCCGGTTTCGGTGACGTTAAAACCTGCGCCGCGATCGAGGGCAGAAAGGGCAAACGGTAAATCGCGCGAAGGTGACGGCCGGTCCATCGGTTACGCTCAGGCCGTTACCCGCCCGTCGACGACGCCGGGACCCACGCAAGTTCACAGTGCCGCCCCACCGGGCGTGTCGCTGGTCGCGCGCGGCCGGAAGGCCGCCGGGACGGAGGTGATCGTGGAGCTCCTGCTGCTCGTGACCGCGCGGGCCGGTGAGCCGTCGGCGGTGCTGCCGGCACTCGACCTGCTGCCGCACTCGGTTCGCACCGCACCCCGTGACGTCCGCACGCTGGTCTCCGGCCCGACACCGGACGCCGTCCTGGTGGACGCCCGCTCCGAGCTGAGCGAGGCGCGCGCCACCTGCCGGATGCTGCACGCCACCGGGCTCGGCGTGCCGCTCGTCGCGGTCGTCACCGAGGCCGGGCTGATCGCGCTCAACGCGGACTGGGGCGTCGACGACGTGATCCTGGCCGGTGCCGGGCCGGCCGAGGTGGAGGCCCGCCTGCGGCTCGCTGTGGGCCGGCTCAGCAACGCCACCGCCGGCGCCGGCGGCTCGATCCGGGCCGGTGAGCTGAACATCGACCCGGACACGTACGCAGCCAAGCTGAAGGGCCGGCCGCTCGACCTCACGTACAAGGAGTTCGAGCTGTTGAAGTTCCTGGCCCAGCACCCGGGGCGGGTGTTCACCCGGGACCAGTTGCTGCGCGAGGTCTGGGGCTACGACTACTTCGGCGGCACCCGGACGGTGGACGTGCACGTGCGGCGACTGCGCGCCAAGCTCGGCTCGGAGTACGAGTCGATGATCGGCACGGTGCGCCAGGTGGGCTACAAGTTCGTCGTCCCGCCGTCGCGCTCGCTGCCGGAGTCGGAGCCCGCCCCGCTGCCGGTCTGACCGCCCACGCTCCACCCCGCTAGAGGGCACTTTTCTCGTATGCCCTTTTTGCCCGATCAGTCAGCCATATCCTGGCTGCCGGAATTGTCGGGCTAAGGGGGCGACGGTGCGTGCGGTGAACACGGGGGCGACGAACGGCCGGTACCGCTGATGCGGGGCCCGACGCTGCGCGCCGCCGGCCTCGTGACCGTCGTGCTGGCCGGCCTGCTCGGTTCGGCGTTCGCGCTGGGGCGCAGCCTGGTGCCCGACCCGCATCCGTCGGCCGCCGGAGTCGCCACCACGCTCAACGGGCCGCGGTACGGCGACCAGCCACCCAGCACCGACTTCCCGGGCGGCACGGCCAGCGCCCGGCCGAGCCCCGACGCCGCGCCGGACGCCGCCCCGGTCGAGCCCGACGGCGACGGCCCGTACGGCTCCCTGGTCGCCACCGGCTCGTCCCGGGTCGCGCTGACCTTCGACGACGGCCCCGATCCCCGCTGGACCCCGCAGGTGCTCGCGCTGCTGGCCCAGTACGGCGTGCGGGCGACGTTCTGCGTCGTCGGCGAGAACGTCGAGGCCCACCCGGACCTGGTCCGGTCGATCGTGGCCGAGGGCCACACGCTGTGCAACCACTCCTGGAACCACGACGTCAACCTGGGCAAGCGATCCCCGGCTACGATCCGGGCCGACGTGCTGCGCACCAACGACGCGATCCTGGCCGCCGCGCCCGACGCGCGGATCGCGTACTACCGCCAGCCCGGCGGGGCCTGGACGCCGTCCATCATGTCGGCCTGTGCCGACCTGGGCCTCACCCCGCTGCACTGGAGCGTGGACCCGTCGGACTGGAAGGCGCCGGGCGCCACCACCATCGAGGCGATGGTCCGCTCCCAGATGGGGCCCGGGGCGATCGTGCTCATGCACGACGCGGGCGGGGACCGTTCCGGCACCGTCAGCGCGTTGCAGCAACTCCTGCCCGAACTGCTGACCCGGTTCGAGTTGGAGCCGCTGCCCGTCGGCACCCCGTGACGAGCGCCACCGATCGCCGTCGCCGTCCGGCGCGAACCGCGGCCCGCCGGCCGTTACCGTGACTCAGATGAGCAGCACCGAGCCGACGAGTGGTCCCGCGACCGATCGGATCGACCGGGCGGACCGGCTGACACCGGACGAGGTCGCCGAGGTGCTGGCACTGGCCCGCGCCGCCGGTGACGCCGACGGCGCCGACCCGCTCGACGAGCACGTGCTGCTGCGGCTGCGCGACCCCGAGGCGCCCGCCGTGCACCTCACCGCCCGGACCACCGAGGGCACCCTCACCGGGTACGCGCACCTCGACACCACCGCCCCGGCCGAGGGCGTCGGCGTGGAGATGGTCGTGCACCCGGCGTACCGGCGGCGGGGTTCCGGCCGCGCGCTGGCCCGTGGCATGGTGTCCGACGCGCCCGGACCGCTGCGTGCCTGGGCGCACGGCGACCACCCGTCGGCCGCCGCGCTCGCCGTCGACCTGGGCTTCTCCCGGGCACGGGTGCTCTGGCAGATGCGCCGCCCACTCACCGCCGAACTGCCGGCGCCGGTCGTGCCGGACGGCGTGACGCTGCGCGCGTTCCGACCCGGCGAGGACGACGAGGCCTGGCTGGCGGTGAACAACGCCGCCTTCGCCCAGCACCCCGAGCAGGGGAAGTGGACGCTCGACGACCTGCGCGTCCGCATCGCCGAGCCGTGGTTCGACCCGGCCGGTTTCCTGCTCGCCGTCGACTCCGCCACCGGGCGGCTGCTCGGCTTCCACTGGACCAAGGTGCACGAGCGGCCGGGGTCGGCCCGGATCGGCGAGGTCTACGTGCTCGGCGTCGACCCGTCCGCGCACCGGGGCGGCCTCGGCCGGGTGCTCACCGCCGCCGGCCTGACCCACCTGCGCGAGGAGCGCGGGCTGGACCGGGTGATGCTCTACGTGGACGAGAGCAACACCGCCGCGGTCGCGCTCTACGAGCGGCTGGGCTTCGCGCGCTGGTCCGCGCACGTCAACTACCAGCTCGGCTGAGCGCTCGCCGGCCCGGGAAAATCGCCACAAAGGCGATGCCGGGCCGCTAGTTCACGAAATGGACAACCCTTCCTCAGCGTACGGCCACCTCGTCGGCTGAACGTGTTCACCGCGCGTTCACTTGCGTCCGGCGAACCGTCCACCTGGCCCTCCTACCTTCATGTCAGCCGGTCAGCGCCGGCCCCCGGCACTCCGGGCGACCTGACCAAAGACGTGAAGGGAAACCCCTGAAGTGAAGCTCCAGCGGCACGGCGCCATCGCCTGTCTCGCTCTTACCGCGGTTCTCGGTCTCAGCGCCTGCGGCTCGGACAACAACGAGCCGGCCAGCGCCTCCGGTTCCACCGCCGCGGTGGACTGCGCGACGGGCACGCTGAACGCGCAGGGCTCCTCCGCCCAGAAGAACGCCATGGCCGAGTGGATCAAGGCATACCAGCAGAAGTGCGCCGGCACCACGATCAACTACGAGCCCAGCGGCTCGGGCGCCGGCATCCAGGCGTTCATCGCCGGCACCGCGGACTTCGCCGGCTCGGACTCCGCCCTCAAGCCGGAGGAGCAGCCGCAGGCCGACGCCAAGTGCACCGGCGGCCAGGCGCTCAACCTGCCCATGGTCATCGGCCCGGTCGCTGTCGTCTACAACGTCAACGGCGCGGACGACCTCCAGTTCAGCCCGGCCACCCTGGCGAAGATCTTCGCCGGCAAGCTGACCAAGTGGGACGACCCGGCGATCAAGGCCGACAACCCGGACGCCAAGCTGCCGTCGACCGCGATCCAGGCGGTGCACCGCTCCGACGAGTCGGGCACCACCGACAACTTCACCAAGTACCTCTCCAAGACCGCCGAGGCGGACTGGACGCTCGGCAACTCCAAGGCGTGGAAGGCCCCGGGCGGCGTCGGCGCGGCCAAGTCCGACGGTGTGGCCAGCAAGGTCAAGAGCACCGACGGCACCATCAGCTACGTCGAGTGGTCGTACGCCGAGAACTCCGACCTGAAGATGGCCAAGATCAAGAACGGCAACGGCGAGTTCGTCGAGCTGACCGGCGACTCGGCCGGCAAGACCATCGCGGGCGCCAAGTTCGAGGGCCAGGGCAACGACCTGAAGATGTCGATCGACTACAACACCAAGGAGGCCGGGGCGTACCCGATCGTCCTGGCGACCTACGAGATCGTCTGCAGCAAGGGCCTCGCCGCCGACAAGCTCCCGCTGGTCAAGGGCCTGCTCGGCCACGCCGCCAGCGCCGAGGGGCAGAAGGAGCTCGTCGAGCTGGGCTACGCGCCGCTGCCCGAGACCGTCCGCACCAAGGTCGAGGCCGCGGTCAAGAGCCTCTCCTGACGCTCCGACCGACACCTCCTCAACACGAAGCGAGCGAGCAGATGGGTGACACCCCTCACCGCTCGGCCCACGCCGGCACCGGCGGGAACCCCGTGGCCACGAGCCACGAGCGACCCGCCGGTGCCTCGGCGCGTGTGGCCGAGCGCCCCGGCAACCCGGGCCGCCCCGACGGTGGCCTCGGCGGCGGCGGTGCCCTCCCCCGGGCCCGCGCCTTCGGCGCGGAACGGGCGTTCCGCGGTCTGACCCTGGCCGCCGGCACCACGGTCCTGGTGGTCATCGCGGCCATCGCGATCTTCCTGGTCGCCAAGGCCGTCCCGGCGCTGCGGGCGAACACCGAGTCGTTCTGGACGTTCGAGGGCTGGTTCCCGAACGACGACCCGCCGCAGTTCGGCATCGGCGCGCTCGCCTTCGGCACCGTCCTGAGCTCGCTGCTGGCGCTGCTCATGGCGGTGCCGGTCGCGCTGGGCATCGCCCTGTACCTGTCGCACTACGCGCCCCGGCGGCTCGGCAACGCCCTGGGCTTCCTGATCGACCTGCTCGCCGCCGTGCCGAGCGTCGTCTTCGGACTCTGGGGCCGGGACTACTTCGCCCAGCCGGTCGCCGACCTGTCCGCCTGGCTGAACAGGTACTTCGGCTGGATCCCGATCTTCGGCGACGGCCCGTACGGCAACTCGATCCTGCTCGGCTCGGTGGTGCTCGCCATCATGGTGCTGCCGATCGTCACCTCGCTGTCCCGCGAGGTGTTCCGGCAGACCCCGACCGCGAACGAGGAGGCCGCGCTCGCTCTCGGCGCCACCCGCTGGGAGATGATCCGCACCGCGGTCCTGCCGTACGGGCGGCCGGGGGTCATCGCCGCGGTGATGCTCGGCCTGGGCCGGGCACTGGGCGAGACCATCGCGCTGGCGCTCACGCTCGGCTCGACGTACGCCATCTCGTTCAACATCCTGGCCAGCGGCGGCAACTCGATCGCCGCCAACATCGCCAACCGGTTCGCCGAGGCGAACGACACCGGCCGGGGCGCACTCATCGCCTCCGGCCTGGTGCTGTTCGCGATCACGCTGATCGTCAACATCACCGCGCGGGCGATCATCTACCGGCGGCGCGAGTTCACGGAGTCGGCCGCATGACCACCACCCTCACCCCCCGCCGCCCGCGCCCGCCGGCCCAGCCGGCCACGCTGCGGGCGAGGCGACTTCCCGCGTACGCCGCTCCGGTCATCGCCGTCGCGGCGCTGCTGCTCGCGGCGGCCCTGGTGTACGGCGCCGGCATCGGCGGCCCGGTCCTGGTCGTGGTGGTCGGCGCGTTGCTCTACCTGGCCGGTCTCTTCGTCGCGGCGAACGCGGTGGAGGGCCGCCGGTCGGCCCGCAACCGGACCTGGAGCGCACTGATCCACTCCGCGTTCGTGCTCGCCGTGCTGCCGCTCGCATCGGTGGTCTGGACGCTCGTCAGCAAGGGCTCCGAGCGGCTGGACGCGAACTTCTTCGGCACCTCGATGAACAACATCGGGTCGCGGGACGCCAACGGCGGCGCGTACCACGCGATCGTCGGCACGTTGCAGCAGGTCGGCATCGCCACGCTGATCACGGTGCCGCTGGGCGTGCTCTGCGCGATCTACATCGTCGAGTACGGCCGGGGCCGGTTCGCGTTCACCATCCGCTTCTTCGTGGACGTCATGACCGGCATCCCGTCGATCGTCACCGGCCTGTTCGTGCTGGCCTTCTGGGTGCTGATCGTCTCGCCGTGGTTCAACGACGGCCGGCCGGGCTTCTCCGGCTTCGCCGCCGCGCTGGCGCTGAGCGTGCTGATGCTGCCCACAGTGGTCCGGTCCACCGAGGAGATGCTCCGGCTGGTGCCGGCGCCGCTGCGCGAGGGCGCGTACGCCCTGGGCGTACCGAAGTGGAAGACCACCCTGCGGGTCGTGCTGCCGACCGCGCTGCCCGGCATCGTCACCGGCATCATGCTCGCCATCGCGCGGGCCGCCGGCGAGACCGCGCCGGTGCTGCTCGTCGCCGGCGGCGGCGCGGCGATCAACTTCAACCCGTTCGAGAACAACCAGTCGTCGCTGGCCCTCTTCGTCTACCAGCAGGCCGGTGAGGCGTCGAAGTACTCGCCGGCACGGGCGTGGACCGCGGCGCTGACCCTGGTCGCTCTCGTCCTCGTCCTCACCGTGGCGGCGAAGCTGCTGTCCCGCCGCAACCGGCTCGGCCGATGAACCCCGGAGGTACCGCCACCATGGCCAAGCGCATCGAAGCCACGAACGTGACCGCCTACTACGGCGGGTTCAAGGCGATCGAGAACATCAACCTGACAGTCGAGCCGAAGACGGTCACTGCCCTGATCGGTCCGTCCGGATGCGGCAAGTCCACCTTCCTGCGGTCGATCAACCGGATGCACGAGGTGCTGCCCGGCGCCCGGGTCGAGGGCAGCCTCACCATCGACGACCAGGACATCTACGACCGGGACGTGGACGTCACCGCGGTCCGCCGGATGATCGGCATGGTCTTCCAGCGGCCGAACCCGTTCCCCACCATGAGCATCTTCGAGAACGTGGTGGCGGGGCTGCGGCTCAACGGCGTCCGGCGCAAGTCGATCCTGGAGGAGGCGGCCGAGCGGGCGCTGCGCTCGGCGAACCTGTGGGACGAGGTGAAGGACCGCCTGGCCAAGCCCGGCGCGGGCCTGTCCGGCGGTCAGCAGCAGCGCCTCTGCATCGCCCGCACCATCGCCGTCGAGCCGCAGGTCGTGCTGATGGACGAGCCGTGCTCGGCGCTGGACCCGATCTCGACGCTGGCCATCGAGGACCTGATGTTCCAGCTCAAGGACAAGTTCACCATCATCATCGTCACGCACAACATGCAGCAGGCCGCCCGGGTGTCGGACCGGACCGCCTTCTTCTCCATCGAGAAGACCGGCGATCCGGGCCGCCTGATCGAGTACGACAACACCCAGAAGATCTTCAGCAACCCGGCCCAGAAGAAGACCGAGGACTACATCACCGGTCGCTTCGGCTGAGCGGTGCGGCGAAGAACTGCCGCAGGTCGGCCACGAGCAGGTCGGGTACCTGGTGGGCCGCGAAGTGCCCGCCCCGGTCGTACGTGCGCCAGGAGACGATGTTCTTGTGGTCGCGCTCGGCGAGCGTACGGATCGACTGAAAGTCCCAGGCGAAGTTGGCGAGACCGAGCGGCACCGTGGTCGGCTCCGGCATGTCCGTTCCCCGTCCGTTCACCTTCTGCGTCGGGTGCACCACCTCTGCGTCCTCGTAGTAGTAGCGGGCCGCTGAGGCGGCCGTGTTCGTCAGCCAGTAGACGGTCGTGTGGGTGAGCACGTGGTCGACGTCGATCTGATCCCCCATCAGCTGGCCGAGCCAGCCGAGCAGGCCGACCGGCGAGTCGGCCAGCGCGTGCGCCACGTTCTGCGGCGCGGTCGAGTGCAGCTTGTCGTAGCCGCCCTGCCGCTGCACGAAGAACTCGGCGAACGCCACCTTGCCGCGTTCTTCCTCGGTGAGCGCGGCCAGCTCGGCCGGATCGCCGGACGGCAGGGAGAAGATCTGCGTGACGTGCACACCGAGCACGTGCTCCGGGTCGGCCCGGCCCACCTCGGGCGACACGAACGCGCCGAGGTCGTTGCCGGCCGCGCCGTACCGGTCGTAGCCGAGGCGGCGCATCAGCTCGGCCCAGGCCCGGGCGACCCGGTAGCGGTTCCAGCCGCGCTCCCGGGTCGGCCCGGAGAAGCCGAACCCCGGCACCGACGGGATGACCAGGTGAAAGGCGTCGGCCGGGTCGCCACCGTGCGCCCGCGGATCGGTCAGCGGACCGATCACGTCCAGCCACTCGGCAACGGTGCCCGGCCAGCCGTGGGTGAGGATCAGCGGGGTGGCGCCGGGCTCGGGCGAGCGGACGTGCAGGAAGTGGATCCGCTGCCCGTCGATCTCGGTGGTGAACTGTGGGTACGCGTTCAGCCGCGCCTCCCACTCCCGCCAGTTGTAGGTGGTGCGCCAGCGCTCGGCCAGGCGCCGTACCCAGCTCAGCGGAACGCCGTACTCCCAGCCGGGCGCGACGGGGCCGGCGGGGGCGGCCGGGTCGGGGTCGGGAGGTAGTTCCTCGGCCCAGCGGGTCCGTGCGAGCCGGTCGGCGAGGTCGTCCAGGTCGGCCTGCGGGACGTCGATGCGGAACGGGACGATCGCTGTGTTGTCTGCCATGCCCAGGAGCGTAGGAGGCAATTAGGAATATCCCGTTCCTAATGAACTGGCAGGATTCGCGAAATGTTGGAGACCTCCGCACGGCTGCTGCGCCTGCTGTCGCTGTTGCAGACCCCGCGTGACTGGACTGGCGCCGAACTGGCCGAGCGCCTCGCGGTGAGCACCCGGACCGTGCGCAACGACGTGGAGCGGCTACGCGAGCTGGGCTATCCCGTACACGGCACGCGGGGCGCGGTCGGCGGGTACCGGCTGGGCGCCGGTGCGGCCCTGCCCCCGCTGCTCCTCGACGACGAGGAGGCGGTGGCGGTGGCGGTCGGGCTGCGCACGGCCGCGGGCGGCAGCGTCGCCGGCATCGAGGAGACATCCCTGCGTGCGCTGGCCAAGCTGGAGCAGGTGCTCCCCCACCGTCTGCGCCGGCGCGTCGCCGCCCTGCACACCCACACCATCCGGGTGCCGCACGACCAGCCCGGCCCGACCGTGGACGCCGGGACCCTCAGCCTGATCGGGGCCGCCTGCCGGGACCGGGAGCGGCTGCGGTTCGACTACGTCCGGCACGACGGGACCGCCGATCGACGGGACGTCGAGCCGTACCGGCTGGTGAACTGGGGCAGGCGCTGGTACCTCGTGGCCTTCGACCCGGCGCGGGACGACTGGCGCACGTTCAGGGTGGACCGGCTCACCCCGCGTACCCCGACCGGCCCACGGTTCGCGGCGCGCGAGTTGCCCGGGGACGTGGTGGACCGGGTCCGGCAGGGTGTCTCCTCGGCGGCCTGGCGGCACCGGGCGCGCGTCCGCGTGCACGCCCCCGCCGAGGCGGTGGCCGACCGGATCAATCCGGCCGTCGGCACTGTCGAGCCGGCCGGCGACAGCGCCTGTCTCCTGCACACCGGCGCCGACCGGCTGGAGAACATCGCGGTCTGGCTCGGCCTGCTCGACCTCGACTTCACCGTCGAGGAACCGCCCGAACTGGCCGATCTCCTACGTACCCTCGCGGCCCGCTACCTTCGCGCCGCCGGCTGACGTCAGGACAGACGGAAGCGGGGGGCCTCGACGTCGGAGAGGTCGAGGTGCGGCATGACGGGGACGCCGGGGTCGCGCTTCGCCGCCGCGCCGGCCACACCGCCCAGGTCGCCGGCGGCGGCCACCTCGGCCAGCGTGACCATTGTGGGCGGCAGCATGGTCAGCTCGCCGGCCTCCGCCCGGGCCAGGGCGTCCGCCGGACGCAGCCACAGCGTGTGGTCGGCCTCCCCGGAGACGTCCCGGGTCCGCTGCCCCTCGGGCAGCAGGGCGACGAAGAAGTACGTGTCGAAGCGGCGCGGCTCGAACTCCGGGGTGATCCACCGGCTCCACGGCAGCAGCAGGTCGGATCGCAGCGTCAGACCCCGACCGGCCAGCAGGTCCGCAAAGCCGACCCGCCGTCCCTCCAGATCCTGCCGGGCCGCCTCCCAGTCGTCGCCGCTCACGTCGCCGACGACCGTGCCGGGGTCCGGGCCGGCGAGCAGCACGCCCGCCTCCTCGAAGACCTCGCGGGCGGCGGCGCACACCACCGCCTGCGCAGCGGCCGGGTCGAGCCGGAGCCGCTCCCCCCACTCCGCCGGGTCCGGGCCGGCCCAGCCGAGGTGCGCCTCCGAGTCGGAGCGGTCCACCCCGCCGCCCGGGAAGGCGTACATGCCGCCGAAGGTCATGGCCGCGACCCGGCGGATCATGTAGACCTCGAACCCGTCGCCGGCCGGGCGGAGCAACAGCACCGTGGCGGCGACCCGGGGCACGGCCGGTACGGCGCCCTCGGCCCGGAATCGGCGGGCGTGCTCCACCAGGGCGGGGGGTGCGGCGAAGCCGTCGATCGTCATGCGCCGAGCCTAGTTCCCGCCCAGCAGTCCGGTCGGCGACGGTTCCCGTCGACTCACGGGACACACGTGCTCCGAGCGCGGGATGCCTGGTCACGGTGCGTAGTTCTCTCCGTCCGCCCAAAGGCATACCTCCGTGCCCTTTGCTCTGCAGCCGAATCCGCAATGGCAACCCTCCGTTCGCGGAGCGCATGAGGCTGCAGAGCAAAGGGGACGAGAGGGCATCGACCCAGCCGCGCGGGCTCGGGGCTTATGTCCGTAAGAGCGCCTTTGGGCGCCCGGTCCTGGCGAAGAGAGAAGCAATCGCCGTCACGCTGCGCTATCTTCACGCTCCGTATTCGATCGACGTCACATGGCGTTCGGGGCGCAGCGTCGGAAGCCGCAGGAAGCGCGGGACTGCGTCCGCCGGTCGCGCCTGGCAGGGTCGTGACCCGTGATCGACGACTTCGCGAAGGAATACCTGCACAACGACCTGCGCCAGATTCGCGAGGCGGTGCTGTGGAAGCTCGACGGGCTGTCCGAATACGACGTACGCCGTCCCCTGACCGCGTCCGGCACCAACCTGCTCGGCCTGGTCAAGCACCTGTCGTTCGGGGAGGCCCGGTACTTCGGCGAGGTGTTCGGCAGGCCGTTCCCGGAACCGCTGCCCCGGTGGGACGACCCGGATCCGGACGGCATCGACATGTGGGCGAGTGAGCACGAGACCCGCGAGGAGGTGATCGGCCGCTACCGGCGGGCGGCGGAGCACGCGGACGCGACGATCGACGCCCTCGCCGTCGACGCTCCCGGCCACGTGCCGTGGTGGCCCCGCCCGGACGTCAAGTTGTTCAACATCCTGGTCCACGTGGTGGCCGAGACCAATCGGCACGCGGGGCACGCCGACATCCTGCGCGAGCAGCTCGACGGCTCGACCGGGGCCTGGGCCGACTACGCGCACCTGGAACCCGACCAGCCGACGCTGACGGCGCGGCGGGCGCTCGTCGAACAGGCTGCCCGCGCCGCCGCCGACGCACGCCGCTGAGTCGTCCCGACGGGTGGATCACCCTGCCGGCCCCGGAGCGGCAGGGGATAGCGTGCCGGGCATGACGCGTTGGGGAATCCTGGCCACCGGAAACATCGCCGCCCGCTTCGCCGAGGACCTGCGGCTGGTGCCGGACGCCGAACTGGTCGCGGTCGGCTCGCGTACCCGGGAGAGCGCCGAACTGTTCGCGCGCCGGCACGACGTGCCGCGGGCGTACGCCTCGTGGGCGGAACTTGCCGCGGACCCGGACCTGGACGCGATCTACGTGGCCACCCCGCACGCCGCGCACCACGAGGCGGCGCTCGCCTGCCTGGCCGGCGGCAAGGCCGTGCTGGTGGAGAAGCCGTGCACGCTGGATCTGCCGACCACCACCGAGCTGGTGGAGACGGCCCGCGCCCGGGGCCTGTTCCTCATGGAGGCCATGTGGATGCGGACCAATCCGCTGATCCTGCGCGTGCTGGAGCTGATCCGGGACGGCGCGATCGGTGAGGTGACGCACGTACGGGCGGACTTCGGCGTGGCCGGCCCGTTCCCGCCGGAGCATCGGATGCGGGCCCGCACGCTCGGCGGCGGCGCGCTGCTCGACCTCGGCGTCTACCCGCTGAGCCTGGCCCACCTGGTGCTCGGCGCGCCGCAGCACGTGCAGGCGTGGGCGAAGCTGACCCCGGAGGCGGTGGACGAGAACACCGGCATGGTGCTCGGATGGGACTCCGGCGCGGTGGCGACGCTCAGCTGCGGCATGGTCGGCGCGACAGCGATCACCGCGTCGATCACCGGTACGACGGGTCGGATCGACCTGCCCGAGCTGTTCTTCCGGCCCGCGCACGTGGTGCTGCACCGGGCCGGCGCCGAACCGGAGACGATCCCGGCGGACCTGACCGGCGGCGGTTACCAGTACGAGGCGATCGAGGTGCAGCGCTGCCTGGCGGCCGGGCTGACCGAGAGCCCGCTGGTGCCGCACGCCGCCACGCTCGAGGTGATGGGCCTGATCGACGACATCAAGGCCCGGATCGGCGTCTCCTACGCGTGAGGGGTCCCCCGCCACGGCGGGGAACCCCTCGACGTCAGCGCGCGGAGATCAGAACAGGGGCCGGACCAGCAGGTACGCGAGGCAGGCGATCGCGGCGGCGGCCGGGAACGTGATGATCCAGGCGATCACGATGTTGCCTGCCACGTTCCAGCGCACCGCGGAGAGCCGTTTCGTCGCGCCCACACCCATGATCGCCGAGGTGATCGTGTGCGTGGTGGAGATCGGTGCCTTCAGCACCAGCGCGTTGAAGTAGAGCACCGCGCTGGCCACGGTCTCGGCCGCGAAGCCCTCCGCCGGGCCGAGGTCGATGATCTTCCGGCCGAGCGTCCGGATGATCCGCCAGCCGCCCGCGTACGTGCCGGCCGCCAGCATCGCCGCGGAGGTCCAGAAGACCCAGCCCGGGATGTGCGTCTTGCTCTCCTGGAAACCACCGGTGTAGAGCGCGAGCACGATGATGCCCATGGTCTTGGCGGCGTCCTGCATGCCGTGGCCGACCGACATCGCGGCGGCGGACAGGGTCTGCGCCCAGCGGAAGCCACGGCTCAGCTTGCCCGGCTGCCCCTTCCGGAACGTCCACATGATCGCCAGCATCACCAGGAAGCCGAGCACCAGGCCGACCACCGGCGAGACCACCATCGGGATGAGGACCTTCTCGATGATGGTGCCCCACTGCACGATGCCGTCAGCGGCGAACAGGGTCGCGCCGACCAGGCCGCCGAAGAGGGCGTGTGAGGAGGACGAGGGCAGGCCGAAGTACCAGGTGATCAGGTTCCAGATGATCGCGCCGAGCACGCCGGCGAAGACCACGCCGAGGCTCTCCACCCCGGTCGGCAACGTGACCAGCCCGTCGCCGACCGTCTTGGCCACCCCGGCGCCGAAGTGCGCGCCGACGAAGTTGCCGACTGCCGCCAGCGCGAGCGCGATCCGGGGGGTCAGCGCCCGGGTCGAGATGCTGGTGGCGATCGCGTTGGCCGCGTCATGGAAGCCGTTCGTGTAGTCGAACGCCATGGCGACCGCGATCACCGCCAGCACGGCGATGAGTTCGGGACTCACTGGATCAGGACTCCTTGACCGCGATGGTCTCGACGGTGTTGGCCACGTGCTCGAAGGCGTCGCAGGCGGCCTCCAGCTCGTCGGCCACCTCCTTCATCTTCAGCACCGTGAGCGCGTCGTACTCACCGGAGAAGAGGCGTACCAGCAGCATCCGGTACGCCTGGTCGCCGTCGTTCTCGAGCCGGTTGCACTCGATCCAGTAGTCCTCGAGATCCTTCATCGACTTCAGCCGGGGCATCGCCTCGGCGGTGAGCTTGGCCTGCAGGTCGAGCACGTTCACCAGCTCGTGCAGCTCGCGCGGCAGCGACGGGAGCTTGGTCAGGCCGTACAGGTAGAGCAGGTTGCCGACCGCCTCCAGGTGGTCCATCACGTCGTCGAGCAGCGAGCCCAGCCGGTAGATGTCCTCCCGGTCGAACGGCGTGATGAACGTGGAGTTGATCTTCTTGTACAGCTCGTGCGTGATCTGGTCGCTGTCGTGCTCGATGTCGGTCAGCCGCTCGCTGATCGACTGCACGTCGGCACCGGGCAGACCCAGCTCGTTGAGCAGGTCGGTCCCCTTCACCAGGTTCTGCGCAGCCCTGGTGAAGAGCTCGTAGAAGGCGCCCTCGGTGGGACGGAAGGAAAACTTCACAGCACGGACCTCGTCGTGTCGGTGGAAGGGTGGCCGTCGCCCCCCGGGCGTCTGCTCTGCGCATGCTAGGGACCGCGCCGAACCCACTTTCGATCGGCCCACCCCTGGTCAGGCCCGATTCACCGCTCGTTCACCTTCCGTTCACCTGATCACTCACGGCGCTGGCTCCGTAACCGGTCACGCTCCCGTTCGACGTCGAAATCGGCAGGCGGATACCCCAGATCCAACCCGTCGAACGTCTCCCGCAGCAGGTGGGCGACCGCCCAGTCCCGGTACCACTTGCGGTCCGCCGGCACCACGAACCAGGGCGCGGCGTCCGTGCCACAACGCTCGAAGGCCTCGGCGTACGCGGCCTGATAGTCGTCCCAACGTGCCCGGGTGTCCAGATCGCTCGGGTTGTACTTCCAGAACTTCGCCGGGTCGGTGAGCCGCTCCATCAGCCGCTCGCCCTGCTCGTCGTACGAGATGTGCAGCATGACCTTCACCACTGTGACCGCCTGCGCGGTCAGTTCCCGCTCGAAGTCGTTGATGATCGCGTACCGGGATCGCCAGGTCGCCTCGTCGACCAGTCCTTCGACGCGGGCGATGAGCACGTCCTCGTAGTGCGAGCGGTTGAACACGCCCACGTACCCGGGTGGCGGCAGCGCCCGGCGTACCCGCCACAGGAAGTCGTGCCGCAACTCCTCCTCGGTCGGCGGCCCGAACGAGCGGATGTGCAGCCCGAGCGGGTTCATCGCGCCCGCCACCCGCTTGACCGTGCCGTCCTTGCCGCCGCAGTCCATCGCCTGGAGCACCAGCAGCACCCGGCGCGGCCGGTTCCCGTCCAGCCCGGCGTCCGCCTGCGCCGGCGCGCTGGTGGCGCCGCCCGGTCCGGCGGCGCTCTGCGCCGAGGCGTACAGCATCTCCTGCTGCCGCCCCAGTTCCGCGCCGATCAGCTCGACCTGGGCCCGCGCCCACTCCTTGCGCGTCGGCCCACGCCCCGCCGCCGCCGGCAGCCCGGGCGTCGACCGGGGGTCGATCGCCGTCAGATCCACCGTCCCCGGCCCCACCCGAAGCAGTTCCCGCATACGCCCACCCTCGGGCCCAACCACCTCACTCATCCCCCGATCCTCACCCCCAGAGCCCTTCCCCGCTCGCCCCGCGACCCCGCCTCGGCCCGCCGATCTTGCAGTTGCGGCCCTCGGCACGCCTGGAAAGCACCTTTTGTCGGGGCGGCAAGTGCAAGATCAGCGAGCCGAGGTGGGGGCGCGCGGCGGGCGGGGCGGTGGGGTGGGGGGTGGGGCGGGAGAATGGGTGGGTGGAGGAGCTTGCGGGGGAGTTCGAGGCGGAACGAGGGCGTCTCCTGGCCGTCGCGCAGCGGATGCTCGGTAGCCGCAGCGAGGCCGAGGACGCGGTGCAGGAGACCTGGCTGCGTTTCTCCGGCGCGCTGAGCGACCCGGAGGAGCGTGCCCGCGTACGCGATCTGCGGGGCTGGCTCATCACCACCTGCTCCCGGATCTGCCTGGACGTGCTCCGCTCCGCCCGGGTGCGCCGGGAGGCGTACCCCGGTCAGTGGCTCCCCGAGCCGATGGTGACCGCGGTGCCGGCGGCGGACGGGTTCGCCCCCGACCCGGCCGAGCGGGCGGTACGGGCCGACCAGCTCGGCACCGCGCTGCTGGTGGTGCTGGAACGGCTGACGCCCGAGCAGCGGGTCGCGTTCGTGCTGCACGACGTGTTCGCGGTGCCGTTCTCCGACGTGGCGGACGTGCTCGCGGTGACGCCGGAGGCGGCGCGTCAGCTGGCGTCACGCGCCCGCCGGGCGGTGCACGGGCCGGACGCGCCCCGGCACAGCGCCGACCTCGCCGAGCAGCGGCGGGTGCTCGCCGCGTTCGCCGCCGCGGTGGAGTCGGGTGAGCTGGAGCAACTGGTCCGCGTGCTCGCCCCGGACGTGGTGTCGATCGGCGACGCCGGCGGTCACTTCCCGGCCGGACGCCGGCCGGTGGTGGGCGTCGACTCGGTCGCCCGGCTGCTCCTCGGTCTGTACGGCCAGGCCCGGCAGCGGGGTGGCCTGCGCGGCCGGCCGGTGCTGGTGGACGGGACGCTGGGATGGCAGTCGGAGTTCTTCCACCGCGACGGGCGGCCCATCCGCATGGTCACCTCGTTCGCCGTCCACGAGGGGCGGGTCACCGGCGTGTTCAACCAGCTCAACCCGGCCAAGGTGAGCGACCTGCCGCCGCTGGGGCCGGACGCCGTCTGGCCGCCGCGCTGGTGAGCCGGCTCAGACCACCAGGGCCAGCCACTTCCGGTACGACGTGGCGAACGGCTCGGTGCCGTCGCCGAGCGCGCCGAGCAGCCAGCGGGACGCGGCCTCGGCCTCGGTGACCACGTCGTCCGGGTAGCCCCAGCGGGCCCGGTGCACGGCGAACTCGTCCTCGTCGCGCAGCTCGACCAGGCCGGTCTCGCGGCGGCGCACCACGTCCAGGTCGAGGTCGACCAGGTGGACCGTCTCCTCGCCCTCCCAGCGGGCCGGGGTGGCGATGTCGCAGTAGACCTCGCTGGTGCGTGGCGGCGGGTTGAACATGCCGGTCCACCAGCCGTGGTGCGGCACCAGCAGGACGAACGGGATCTGCTCGACGGACGGGCGGCCGTGGTAGACGGATTCGGTGCCGGCGGGAACGCCGAGCCAGACGCCGAGGTCGTCCTCGGCGAGCCGGCGGGCCGGGTAGTCGCGGTGGGCGCTGCCGTCGTACTTGCGGTAGATCACGCGGACCACGTCGCTCGGCATGCCTGGCACCCTAACCGATTCCGGCCACGCCACGCGATCGGGAGGTAACCGGACGCGACCCGCCGTCCCGCCACGCCGCCGGAGCGGCCGGACCCCCGTCGGTGCCGGCGGGTACGGTCGCACGGTGACCCCGTCCCGCACCGCCACCGGCCCGGCCGTCCCGAAGAAGCGCCGGAGCAACCGACCCGGTGCCGGGGAGCTGCTGACCGCCGCGGTGGGCGCGGTTCCCGGCGGCGCGGCCCGGCCGGGTCAGCAGCAGATGGCCGAGGCGATCGAGCGCAGCATCGGCTCCGGCGAGCACCTGCTGGTGCAGGCCGGGACGGGCACCGGCAAGTCCCTGGCCTACCTCGCTCCGGCGCTCACAGTGGACGGGCCGGTGGTGGTGTCCACCGCCACGCTGGCGTTGCAGTCCCAGCTCGTCGAGCACGACCTGCCGAGGCTGGCCGACGCGGTCGAGCCGGTGCTGGGCCGCCGTCCCACCTTCGCCGTGCTGAAGGGCCGCCACCACTATCTCTGCCTGGCCCGGCTGGACAGCTCGGTCGAGGACGAGCCGGACGACGCGCTGTTCGACGCGCCCCGCTCCGGCAACGGGGGCACCAAGTGGCTCGGCGAGGCGGGCCGCCTGGGCAAGCAGGTGCAGCGGCTGCGCGACTGGGCCGAGGAGACCGCCACCGGCGACCGGGACGAGCTGGATCCGGGCGTGGACGACCAGGTGTGGCGCAGCGTCTCGATGCCGGCCCGGGAGTGCGTCGGCGCGAGCCGCTGCCCGTTCGGCCAGGAGTGCTTCGCGGAGGCGTCCCGGGCCCGCGCCCGCGAGGCCGACATCGTGGTCACCAACCACAGCCTGCTGGCCGTCGACATGCTCGCCGGGCGGCACATCGTGCCGCCGCACAAGCTGCTCGTGGTGGACGAGGCGCACGAACTGGCCGACCGCGTCTCGTCGGCCGCCCAGGCGGAACTGGTGCCGGAGCTGATCGACAGGTCCACCCGGCGGGCCCGGCCGCTGCTGCGCCCCGACGTGGCCGAGCGGCTCACCGAGGCCGGTGACGCGCTCGCCGTGGGGCTGGCCGAGGCGCCCGCCGGGCGGCTCACCGCCGGTCTGCCGCCCGCGCTGCGCGAGGCGTGCACGCTGCTGGACTCGGCGACCCGGACCGCGCTGGAGGGGATCGGCGACGTGAAGTCCGACGACCCCGACCCGGTACGCAAGCAGCAGGCCAAGGCGGTGCTGGACGAGCTGTCCACCACCGCCCAGCGGCTGTTGGAAGAGGCCGACCACGACGTCGCCTGGGTCGAGAAGCCGGACAACGGCAGTCGCCGGGCACTCGTGGTGGCGCCGCTGTCCGTCGCGGGCACGCTCGCCACCCACCTGTACGACGAGCGCACGGTGGTCGCCACCTCGGCCACGCTGGCGCTGGGCGGCCGCTTCGACACGGTGGCCCGGGCGCTGGGGCTGGACGCGCCGCCGCCCGCCCCGCCGTCCCCGGCCGCCGCCGCGATCGCCACCGCTTCCGCCGCGGGCCGCTCCCCGGTCACGCCGGTGGCCGCCACCGAGGGCAGCCGGGCGGCGATCGGCACCGTACCGGCGACCGAGGGGCCGGGCTGGAGCTCGCTCGACGTCGGCTCGCCGTTCGACTACGCCCGGCAGGGCATCCTGTACGTGGCCGCGCACCTGCCCCGTCCCAGCGTCTCCGGGCTGCCCGGGCCGGCCGGTGAGGAGCTGCTGGCGCTGGTCGAGGCGCTCGGTGGTCGTACCCTCGGGCTCTTCTCGTCGCGACGGGCCGCGCAGCAGGCGGCGGAGCTGGTCCGCGCGCGGACCGACCTGCCGGTGCTGCTCCAGGGCGAGGAGGCGCTGCCGCTGCTGGTGCGCCGGTTCCGCGAGGTACGGGAGAGCTGCCTGTTCGGGGTGATGTCGCTCTGGCAGGGGGTGGACGTGCCGGGCGACGCCTGCCAGCTCGTGGTGATCGACAGGTTGCCCTTCCCCCGCCCGGACGAGCCGCTCGCGGCGGCGCGGGCGGCGGCGGTGGATGCCGGCGGCGGCTCGGGTTTCGCGGCGGTGAGCGTGCCGATCGCGGCGGTCCGGCTGGCCCAGGGCGTCGGCCGGCTGATCCGGGCCACCGGCGACCGGGGCGTGGTCGCGGTGCTCGACTCGCGGCTGGAGACGGCCCGCGGGTACGGCCCGTTCCTGCGGCGTTCGCTGCCGCCGTTCTGGTACACCACCCGTCCGGAGGTGGCCCGGGGCGCGCTGGAACGGCTCGCCAAGAGCTGACGCCCGCGCCTCCCCGGGCGGGGTGACGCGGGCGTCGGTGGATCTGTCGCCGGTCAGGGCGCCTGGGAGGCGACCACCACCGCGTCCGGTGGGGTGTCCGGCACGGTACGCGCGGCGAGCCGCCGGACCGCGGTGTTGACCACGGCGATCAGCGGCACCGCGACGAGCGCGCCAGCGATGCCGGCGAGCACCACGCCGGCGGCGATGCCGATGATCACGGCGAGCGGGTGGATGGCCACCGCGCGGCCCATGATCAGCGGCTGGAGCACGTGGCCCTCGACCTGCTGCACGCCGACCACCGCACCGAGGATGATCAGGGCGGTCACCGGGCCGCTGTCGACGAGCGCGACCAGCACGGCCACCACGCCGGACAGGAACGCACCGACGATCGGGATGAACGCGCCCAGGAAGACCAGCGCGGCCAGCGGGAACGCGAACGGGATGTCGAACAGCACCAGGAAGATGCCGATGCCGACCGCGTCGATGAAGGCGACGAGGACGGTGGCCCGCACGTACGCGCCGAGCGTCGCCCAGGACGCGCGACCGGCGTCGTCGACCTTCCAGCGGGCCGCGACCGGCAGCAGCCGGACCAGGAACCGCCAGATGGAGTTGCCGTCGCGCAGGAAGAAGAACGTGGCGAACAGCACGAGCACGGTGCCGGTGAGCACCTCGGCGAGCGTGGCGGCGGTGCTGAGCGCACCGCTGGTGAACCGCTCGGTGTTGCCGTTGATCCAGTTCTGCGCCTCGTTGATGTAGCGGTCGAGCTGGCTGTCGGACAGGTGCAGCGGGCCGGTCTTGAACCAGTCCTGGATCTGCCGGATGCCCTCCGAGGACTTCTCGCTCAGCTCCGGTACGCCCTTGATGAACTCGTTGACCACCAGCGTCAGCGTGCCGACCACGGCGGCCAGGCCGCCGACGAGCACCACACCGGTGGCGAGCGAGCGGGGCAGGCGGGCCCGGAGCAGCCAGCCGACCGCCGGGGCGAGCAGCGCGGAGAGCAGGAGCGCGACGGTCAGCGGGATGATCACGATGCTGATCGTGCCGATGATCTTGATGAGCGCCCAGGTCACGATGCCGATCACGATCAGCCGCCAGCACCACGCGGCGGTGATCCGCAGCGCGTGCGGCACCTCCGTGTCGTCCCGGCTCACAGTCGAGGAGTGCAACGCGGCCGGCGACCCGGCGCCCACGACCATCGCCTCCGGCGGGGCGGTCGGCCCCGGCGTGGCGGGCGAGGCCACTCCCGCGTCCTCCGCCTCCGCGGTGGCCCGCCGGGTCCGGGCCGTCTCCCGGCCCGACTCGTACGCGCGGCGGAGCCGCCCGCGCATCCGCTCGAAGCGGCTCAAGCGCACCTCCGGCAAAATCAGCCCCACCAGATCGCAGGGGGCACAGGATACGTCCGTACGCCCCACCCTAGGGCGACTCGGCCACACATTGCCCGCCCTGCGCACTCGCCAACCACACCGGAATCGACCGACGGCCACGCGGTAGCGTCTTCGCGTGACCGCCGACCAGAGTCTCGACGCCGGGCTGCCGATCCGTCTGCTGCACGACCGCGTGCTGGTGCGTACCGAGGGTGGCGAGGGGGAACGCCGCTCCACCGCCGGCATCGTGATCCCCGCGACGGCAGCCGTGGGCAAGCGGCTGGCCTGGGCCACAGCGGTCGGCGTCGGGCCGAACGTCCGCGCGATAGTGGCCGGCGACCGGGTGCTGTTCGACCCGGACGACCGCTCCGAGGTCGAGCTGCACGGGCGGGCGTACGTGCTGCTGCGCGAGCGGGACGTGCACGCCGTGGCGGCCGAGCGGGTGGAGACCACCGCCGCCGGCTCCACCGGCCTCTACCTGTAGCTCTCCCCCTCCGACGCCGCTCGCTGCGCGGCGGTGCTGTTTGCGGCGCTGCCCGGCGGGAAGCCCAGGCACCTCAGCGCGCCCTGGGGAGGGACACCATGCCGGTAGTGATCAAAAAGATCCTCGCCTGGGGATTCCTCGCGTTCCTGATCTACTTCATGGCGTTCCGGCCGGACGGGGCGGCGCAGGTGTTCAAGGGCATCGGCGGCGCGCTGATGGCCATCGCCCAGGGGCTCGGCGACTTCCTGACCGGCCTGATGAGCTGACCGCCGCCGCCGACGGGCCGAACGGCCTCAGCGCCCGGGATGCCAGGGCGCGCCCGGGTCGTGCCGGCCGCCCGGCCCGTGGCCGGCACCCGGGCCGTAGCCGTGACCGGAAGCCGGACCATGCCCGGCGGCCGGGCCGTGCCAGCCGGCCGGTCCGTGACCACCCGGGCCGTAGCCGCTGGGGCCGTAGCCGCCGTGCGGGAAGGCGGGCGGCTGGGCCAGCACCACCGGGATCGGCACCACCGGGTCGTCCGGCGCCTCGACCGGGCGCTGCGAACCGTCCGGGAACCGCAGGTGGTAGCGCTGACCGTCCCAGACCCCGACCGGCGCCTGCGGGTCACGACCGACGAAGAACGACCGGTACGCGGTGATCGCGTCCAGCAGCTCCCGTTCCTCCCGCGCCGTCCGCTCCCGCTCCTCCGGCTTGCGGTCCAGCCCTCGGCGCATCCCGTCGCGCAGCAGCGCCAGGCGGGTCGCGGCGAACTGGTAGCCGCGCATCGCGCGTACCCCGCCGTCACCGGCGACCCGGCGCGCCCACGTACGCGCCGCGTGCCGCCGGCCCAGGCTGCCCAGCGCCGCCACCTCGGGCGGAGTGAGCCAGCCCGCGCGGACGTAGTCCGGCAACGTGCGCTCGGTCAGCCGGCCCTCCCAGGCGCGCAGCCAGACCGCCAGCCCGACCATCGCGAAGAAGATCGGCACCATCACGCCGATGTAGCCGTAGAGCACGATCACGGTCTCGCCGGTGGCCTGGGCCAGCGAGGGCAGCAGGTTCCAGGTGCCGTGCAGGATCATCGCCAGCAGCAGCCCGGCGAGCGGCGCGAGCACCCGCACCCGCCGGTCGGCGGTTCGCGCGGCGACACCCAGCCCGACGCCGGTCATCGACGTGAACAGCGGGTGGGCGAAGCCGAACAGCAGGATCCGGACGATGAAGATCGCGATCACCTGCTGCGCGCCGGTGGCCGGACCGTACTCGTCGGCGCCCGCGCGGTAGCCGTGCCCGCCCAGATAGAGGATGTTCTCCACCATGGCGAAGCCGACCGCGGAGAGCCCGCAGTAGACCAGGCCGTCGGTGATGCCGGAGAACTCCCGCCGCCGGAAGATCAGCACCAGGAGCGGACCGGCCGCCTTGGTCAGCTCCTCGATGAACGGCGCGACCAGCACCGCGGTCAGCGCGACCGGCAGCCCCCGGTCTTCGAACAGCCCCGCGCTGGCCGTGTTCACCAGCAGCGAGATGGCGGTGGAGACGAAGGCGCCCCAGGCGAAGCAGAAGATCAGGTACTTCAGCGGCTCCGGCTCGTAACGGTCGAGCCAGAGGAAGCAGAAGACCAGCACCGGCACCGGCAGGATCGCCGCGATCACGCCGATCAGCAGCGCCTCGGCGCCCAGGCTCTCGCCGAGCGTGAACACCATGAACAGCGCACCGGCCGCGATCAGCAGCACCACGCCGGCCAGCACCAGGAAGCGCCGCCAGCCGAGCCGGCGCAGCGGCATCCGGGGCGCCGGCGCCCCCGGCGGGGCGGCGGGCGCGTGCGGTGGCGGCGGAGCTGCGCCGGGCGGGGTGTCGGCCATGCGGTCAGCGTAGTCACCCACGACCCACTGGTCCGGTCGCATCGTGAGGGCTATGCTCCCGGACAGGTCACGAGCGCCAGCGTCAAGCCCCGGCTTGCTGGCCGGCAACCCTCGTCGAGGTTCGCGGTGGGGTGCCCCGGGTGATGACCGGGCCCGGTGCCGCTCCGCGCGCCGGGCAAGCGCGGACCCCGTCCCGGCACCCCTGGGGTCCCTGTGACCCCGGAGGCTCCGGCATGACCGTCACCCTCGTACCCTCGCTGCCCGTGCTGCCCGCGCCGGTCCGGCCCGACCCGCTCGGCGTGCTCGGCGTACCGGGGGAGATCAACCTGGACCACGCCGCCAGCGCGCCGTGCGCGCGGGCCGCGGCCGACGCGGTGGCCGAGCTTCTGCCCTGGTACGCGAGTGTGCACCGCGGCGCGGGCGCGCTGTCGCGGCGCTGCACGCTCGCCTACGAGCGGGCCCGGCAGACGGTCGGCGACTTCCTCGGCACCCGCCCCGACGATCACGTGATCTTCACGCGGAACACCACCGACGCGCTGAACCTGCTGGCCCGGGCGCTGCCCGCCGGCACCACCGTGATCACGTTCGGCGGCGAGCACCACGCCAACCTGCTGCCCTGGCCGCGCGGATCGGTACGGCTGCCGGTGCCGGACAGCCCGGCCGGCGCGGTCCGCTCCCTCGCGGCGGCGCTCGGCGAACTCGCCCGCGACGCCCGGCCCGGCCTGCCCGTGCTGGTCGCGGTCACCGGCGCCGGCAACGTCACCGGCGAGTGCTGGCCGGTCGCCGAGCTGGCCCGGGTGGCCCACCGGCACGGCGCCCGCATCCTGGTCGACGCCGCGCAGCTCGCCCCGCACGCCCCGATCGACCTGACCGCGCTCGACGTGGACTACGTGGCAGTGTCCGGGCACAAGCTGTACGCCCCGTTCGGCGCGGGCGTGCTGGCCGGGCGCGCGGACTGGCTGGACGCGGCGCCGCCGTACCTGGCCGGAGGCGGCGCCACCAGCCACGTCGGCGCCGCGACGCACGAGGTGCGCTGGACGACCGGCCCGGCCCGGCACGAGGCGGGCACGCCGAACCTGCTCGGCGCGGTGGCGCTCGCCGCCGTGTGTGAGGCGCTCGGCGCGGCCGACCGGGACGCGCTGCACGCCCGGGAACAGGCGCTGCTGGCCCGGCTGCGTACCGGGCTGGCCGCGCTGCCGGACGTGGTGGAGCTGCGCGTGTTCGGCCCGGACGCGCCCCGGGTGGGCATCGTCAGCTTCGTGGTCGCCGGGCGGGACTCCGCCGAGGTGGCCGCCCACCTGGCGAGCCGGCACCGGATCGGGGTACGCGACGGCCTGTTCTGTGCGCACCCGCTGACCCGGCGCCTGCTGGCCGAGGCCGCCGCCCGTACCGGCCGCACCGACCTGCCCCCGACCGCCCTGCGAGCCAGCCTCGGCCTCGGCACCACGCAGGCGCAGGTGGACACCCTCCTGACCGCCCTGACCCACCTCCCCTAGTCCCTCCCACCCACCAGCCGCGCCCCACCCCGTCGATCATGAAGTTGACCGCCTCGGAAAGCGCTCTCCCTCCCGTCAACTTCATGATCACCCCGCAGGAGCCCAGGGGGCGGGGCGGGTCAGCCGACGGGTGGGGCTGTGGGCGGGTGGGCGGCGGGGTTGCGGGCTGCGGGTTCGCCCTGGCGGTTCTCGCCGAACGCCTGCCGTACCAGCCGGTTCGCCTCCTCCTGCTCGATCCCGGAGGCCACCAACAGGTCGCTCGCCGTGGTACGCACCTGGGCGATCACCACGCTGCCGGAGAAGCCGACCCCCTCGGCGTACGCCCGGCCGGCCTCGCTCACCGCGCGCAGCGACCGTTCGCGGGCCTCCTCCGGCTCCTGTCCGGCGGCGAACTCCTGCCGGAGCAGGCGTACCGACTCGGCCAGGTGACCGATCGCGTCCGGCATCGGCTCGGGGACCGGCTCGGCGTCCTCGATCATGGTGACGGCGCGGCGGATCAGCGTGCCGCTGTTGCGCATGGCCCGGTCGATCGGTTCGGCCGCCTCGGCGTAGTGGGTCAGCTCGCCGCGCCGGTGCCAGCGAGCGGGTGACAGCGTGCTCGTCTCCTTGGCGCCCTCGATCGCCTCGGAGAGCGCGGCCAGTTCCTCCTTGTTCTCGCGCAGCCGGAACAGCGCCCGCTGGGCCGCCTCCCGGTCCCGGTCGCGTACCGCGTCGGCGCAGGCGTCGAGCTGGTCGGCGAGCAGGTCCAGCGCCGGCCGGGCGGCCCGGTTGATCACCCGTAGCGGGTTGAGCGGCAGCAGGATGGCGGTGACCAGCAGCGCGATGCCGCCGCCGAGGAACGCGTCGATGAAGCGGGGGAACTCCAGGTTCTCGGTGGACGGGCTGAGCGTCACGATCAGCACCGCGGTGGCCGCCGCCTGGATGACGATGGCGACGCTCGCCCCGGCGAAGATGCTCAGCAGGATCGCCGAGGTCACGACGAGCGCGAGCTGCCACGCGCCGGTGCCGACGAAGTAGATGAGCGCGTCGCCGACGAGCACGCCGACTGCCACCCCGACGATCAGTTCGACGGTGCGGCGGAACCGCTGCCCCACGGAGGCGGCGAGCGTGCCGACAGCGGAGATCGGGGCGAAGACCGGCTGGGGGTTCTTCAGCAGCCGGTGCGAGATCAGGTACGCCAGGCCGGCGGCGAGCCCGGCCTGCACCGCCAGGCCGAACGCGGTACGGACCCGGTGCAGCCGGTCGTGCAGTGTGGCCTTGCTGCGGTGCCGCAGTTCCTCCATCGCGGAGGCGATCCGCTGGCCGTCACGGTCGCCCGGGCCGTCATGCTGATCGCCGCGACGAAGGAACGGCAGTCGTCGGTCCCGGGCCATGGCGGGTACTACCCGCGACGATCCCGCTGAATCCCCGGTCCGGTCGCGGAGTGGGGCAGACTGCACCCGGTGGACGATCTGACGGCACGGTGGCGGGAGACGGCACGGGCTGCGGGCGCGACCGATCCGGCGGGAGTCGACCGGGCCGGCGCCCGGCTGCTGGCGGGCTGGCGGGAGCCGCACCGGCGCTACCACGACGAGGCGCACCTGCGGGCGGTGCTCGACGTGGTCGACGCGTACGCCGGTCTGGCCCGCCACCCCGACGTGGTCCGGCTGGCGGCGTGGTGCCACGACGCGGTCTACGACCCGCGCGCGGCGGGCGACGCCAACGAGCGGGCCAGCGCCGACCTGGCCGGCGAGCTGCTGGCCGCCGCCGGGCTCCCGGCCGCGACGGTGACCGGGGTACGCCGCCTGGTGCTGCTCACCGCCGGCCACGTGGTCGGACCGGACGACCCGGACGGCGCGTTGCTCTGCGACGCCGACCTGGCGGTGCTCGCCGCCCCGCCGAAGCGGTACGACAGGTACGCCGCCGCGATCCGCGCCGAGTACGCGCACGTGCCCGAACCGGACTTCCGCACCGGCCGGGCCGCGGTGCTGCGGCACCTGCTCGCCCTGCCGGCGCTGTACCGCCTACCCGAGCCGCACGCCCGCTGGGAGGCCCGGGCGCGGGCCAACCTGTCCCGGGAGCTGGCCGCGCTCGCCTGAGACGCGGTGCTTCGGGCGGCGCAGGCCGGCGTCACGCAGCAGCCGGACGATCTCCCGCGAGGGCACGACCGTGGCGCCGAGCCACACCGCCGCCCGGAACCGCTCGGCGGGCACGTCGTAGTGATCCCGGTCGAAGCCGCGCCGGGGCGCACCGAGCATCTCGGCGAACGCGTGCAGCTCGGCGTACGAGACGTCGCTGATCAGGTGCGACCAGAGCCGGCCGCGCCAGGGCACGGCGGGCGGGTCCAGGTAGAGCACGGCAACAGACGGTACGCCGGTAGCCTTCCCGGCATGGCCGCCCATCCCCTCCTCGACGACCTGCGGGCCGCGCTCGGCGACGCCGCCGTGCTGACCGACCCGGACCTGCTGGCCGGGCACGAGCGCGACGAGGCCGACCTGTGCGACTCGGGCACGCCGCTGGTGGTGGTGCGTCCCCGCGACACCGACGAGGTGGTGGCGGTGGTCCGGGCGGCCGGGCGGCACGGCGTACCGGTGGTGCCGCAGGGTGCGCGGACCGGGCTGGCCGGCGCGGCGAACGCGGTCGCCGGCGCGGTGGTGGTGAGCACCGTGGCGATGGACGCGGTGCGGGAGATCGACCCGGTCGGCCGGATCGCGGTGGTGCAGCCGGGCGTGGTGAACGCGGCGCTCGCCCGCGCGGTACGGGAGCACGGCCTCTGGTATCCGCCGGATCCCGGCTCCTGGGAGTCGTCCACCATCGGCGGCAACGTGGCCACCAACGCCGGCGGCATGTGCTGCGTGAAGTACGGCGTGACCAGCGAGTACGTGCTGGGCTTGGAGGTGGTGCTCGCCTCCGGCGAGGTGCTGCGCACCGGACGGCGTACCGCGAAGGGGGTCGCCGGGTACGACCTGACCCGCCTGTTCGTGGGTTCGGAGGGCACGCTCGGCGTGATCACCGAGGTGACTGTGGCGTTGCGCCCGGCCCCGGAGGAGTCACTGACCCTGGTCGCGGTCTTCCCCACCGTGGCGACGGCCGGCGGCGCGGTCGCCGGGATCGCCGCGCGAGGGCTCACCCCGAGCCTGCTGGAACTGCTGGACCGGACGCATCTGCGGGCGATCGAGGCGTACCGGCCGATGGGTCTGCGCACCGATGCCGAGGCGCTGCTGCTCGCCGCCGTGGACACCGGCGCCCGGGCCGCCGACGACCTGGCCCGGCTGGCCGAGGTGTGCACGGCGGCGGGCGCCGACGAGGTCTACGCGGCCACCGACGCGACCGAGGCCGCGGCCCTGCTCCAGGCGCGGCGACTGGCCCACCCGGCGATGGAGCGGTTCGCGGCCGAGACGTTCCCGGGCGGCAACGGCGGCCTGGTCATCGACGACGTGGCGGTGCCGCGCGGCCGGCTGGCGGAGCTGCTGGACGGGGTGGCCCGGATCGCGGAGGCGTGCCAGGTGCCGATCGGGGTGGTCGGCCACGCGGGCGACGGCAACATGCACCCCAACATCGTGGTCGACCGGGCCGATCCGGCGAGCCTGGCCCGGGGGCGGCGGGCCTTCGACGAGATCATGCGGCTGGGGCTGGAACTGGGCGGCACCTGCACCGGGGAGCACGGCGTCGGCCTGCTGAAGCGGGACTGGCTGGCCCGCGAGATCGGCCCGGTGGGCGTACGCGTGCACCAGGCGATCAAGGCGGCGCTGGACCCGGCGGGGCTGCTGAACCCCGGCAAGGTGTTCTAGCCCTTGTCCTCGGCCGGTGTGGCCTGGGTGACGAGCAGCAGCACGTCGTAGGCCACCTTCGGCTTGGGCTCGCCCGGGCAGTCCTGGATGGTGACGGTCAGGTCCGGCGGCACGAGCAGCGTCGAGGTCAGCACGCCGATGCAGCCCTGCTTGTAGCCGCGGGCCTGGTCGGTCTCCTTCGCGATCGCCGGGTCCGCGAGCATCCGCTGGAGCCGCTTGGTCTGCTCCGGGCTCAGCGTGCCGGTGGCGTCCACGCCGTCACCGGCGCAGTCGCGGCACTGCCAGCGACCCGACGGGTCGACCTCCAGGTTGCGGACCGGGCCGTCGCCGAGCCGCTGCACCAGGGAGACGCGCCTGCCGTCCGGTGTCGGACTGGCCGTGCCCGCCGCCCCGGGTGTGGTGGCGCCCTCCGCCCGGCCGAAGGAGCAGCCGGTCAGAGCCAGCAGGACCACGACGCACAGGGCGGGGACGCGCAACCAGGATGGGCGAACCACGCCGGGAAACCTACACTTCCGTAGGTAGCGCGCACTAGCGGCCGAGCGGCCCGGGTCGGGGATCCCCTACCTGGGGGAGGCCGGAAGTTCAACGCCCGGGCCGCCGGTGCCCCGGTCGGCCGCGAACCCGCGCACGTCGGGCGCGCCGAGGCGGGCCGCGTCGGCCGCGATGTCGTCCGTCATGAGCTGCGACTCCCGCTCGGCCAGCACCCGCGCCCGGTAGTGGGCGACCTCCCGGTCCCGGGTCGCCGCGTCCCAGCCGAGCACCGCGCCCATCAGCTCCGCGGCGTGCTCCGCCGACTCCAGGCCGCGGTGGCTGGTCTCGATCGAGATCCGGGTACGCCGGGTGAGCACGTCCTCCAGGTGCAGCGCGCCCTCGGCGCGGGCGGCGTACGTCACCTCGGCGGCGAGGTATTCCGGTGCGCCGGCCAGCGGCGAGCCGAGCAGCGGATCGGCGTCGACCAGGGCGAGCAGGTCGAGCGTGAGGGTGCCGTAGCGCTCCAGCAGGTGCTCGACCACGCCGACCGCCACCCCGTGCCGGCGGGCCAGGTCGGCCCGGTCCCGCCACATGGCCGCGTACCCGTCGGCGCCGAGCAGCGGCAGGTCGGCGGTACGCGAGGGGCGGGTCCGGCCGAGCCGGTGCATCGCGCGGTCGACCACGTCGGAGGCCATCACCCGGTAGGTGGTGTACTTGCCGCCGGCGACCAGAAGCAGGCCGAGCATCGGCTCCACCACCGCGTGCTCGCGGGAGAGCTTGGAGGTGGAGTCCGCCTCGCCGGCCAGCAGCGGCCGCAGCCCGGCGTAGACGCCCTCGATGTCGGCGGTGGTCAGCGGCCGGTCCAGCACCTCGTTGACCTGCGACAACAGGTAGTCGATGTCGCTCGCGGTCGCGGCCGGGTGGGACCGGTCGAGTTGCCAGTCCGTGTCGGTGGTGCCGATGATCCAGTGCCCGCCCCAGGGGATCACGAACAACACGCTCGTCGCGGTACGCAGGATCAGGCCGGTCTCGCCGACGATCGCCGAGCGGGGCACCACGAGGTGCACCCCCTTCGAGGCCCGGACCCGCAGCTTCGGGCGCAGCCCGACGTCGTTGAGCATCCGCGACATGTCGTCGCTCCACACGCCGGTGGCGGCGATCACGGTGCGGGCGCGTACCTCGAACTCGGCGTCCGGCGAGCCGGCGGGCGCCTCCAGGTCGCGGACCCGCACGCCGGTGACCTCCCGGGCCTGGCGGATCAGGTCGACCGCACGGGCGCTCGTCACCACTGTCGCGCCGAGGCTGGCCGCGGTGCGCGCCAGCGTCACCACCAGGCGGGCGTCGTCGACCTGGCCGTCGTAGTAGCGGATCGCGCCGGCCAGCTTGTCCGGGCGCAGGCTGGGGAAGATCCGGCGGGTGCCCTCGCGGGTGAGGTGCCGGTGCAGCGGCATGCCGCGCCCGCCGCCGAACACGCCGGCGAACGCGTCGTACGCGGCCACGCCGAGGCCGTAGTAGGAGCGGCGGAAGAAGCGCCGGGGCAGGTCACGCGCGCCGCCCTCGGCCGGGAGCGGCACCAGGATCGGCACCGGCCGGACCAGGTGCGGCGCGAGCCGCGTGGCGAGCAGGCCGCGCTCGGTCAGCGCCTCGTGGACCAGGTGGAACTCCAGCTGCTCCAGGTAGCGCAGGCCGCCGTGGATCAGCTTGCTGGACCGGCTGGACGTGCCGGCGGCGTAGTCGCGCGCCTCCACCAGGGCGACCTTCAGCCCTCGGGACGCGGCGTCGAGCGCGGCGCCCGCTCCGGTCACGCCACCGCCGATGACCAGCACGTCGAACCGCTCGGCCCGGAGCCGGCGCAGGTCGTCGGCGCGGCGCTCGGCGGAGAGCCGGCCGGCCGTGGATCGGGACACACTCGGGTCACGCACCAGTCAACCGTAACCGTCCCGGGCGCGCCGCGACACGTCCCGGCCGTACCGTGATGACCATGCTGACCGGCCCGCCGCCCGCCCCCGTACCGCCGCCGCCACCGCGCGAGACCGGTCCGTGGCCGGTCGTCGCGGCGGTGGCGACCGGGGTGTGGATCGTGCTGGTCACCGTGCCGGGCCAGATCACCGGCTGGCTGGTCGACCAGGTGGCGCTGGTGATCGGCGCGGACCGGCCGGTGGCGGGCTGGCCGGTGATCGCGGTGGCCACAGTGCTGCTGGCCGGCGCCCCGGCGCTGGCCCTCGCGCTCGCGCCCCGCTCCCCCGCGCTGCGGGCGACCGGCCGGGCCTGGACCGCCGCCGTGGTCGCGCTCGGCGCGACCACGCTGCTGCGGACGGTGCCGCCGGTGCACCACGAGGCGTACCTGGCTGCGCTCGCGGTGACCGCCGCGGCGCTCGCGCTCGCCGCCGTCCGGCTCGGCCGCGTCCGGCCGCCGGTCGTGGTGGACGCGGTCCCGGAGGGCCGGTTCGGGCCGGTGTCGCTGCTGGCGATCGCAGCCGGCCTGGCCGTGCTGCTGCCCTGGGCCTGGGTGGGCGCGCTGGGCGGTGCGCTGGAGACGCTGCTCGCCGGCCTGGCCGCCGCCGCGCTGGGCGCGCTCGCCGGGGCGCTTCTCGGCGCCGGCTTCTGGGCCGCGTTCGGACCGGGTCCGGCCCGGCTGGTGCTGGTCGGCGGTCTGGTCGCCGGTGTGGCGCTGACGCCGCTCGCGGCCGGCGCCGGGCAGTCGGGCGTGCAGTTGCCGGCGCTGCTCCTGCTGCCGCCGCTCGGTTTCGTGCTGGCCGCGCTGGAGGCGGCGGCCCGCCACGCGGGCCGCCCGGCCGGGTCCGCGCCGGCGCGCCGACTGGTCGGGCTCGCCCTCCTCGGCCCGCTCGCCTTCACCGACCCGGAGGAGGTCAGCCTCCTGCTCTCCGCCACCCGCGACACACCGTTCTGGGTCGCGGTGGGCACCGGCGTGGCGTTCGCCGTCGCGGTCGTCCTGGCCGTCGCGTACGGCGTGCTGCTCGCCCGGTCCCGCGCCCGCGCGCCCCGGCGCGGTCCGGCCGCGCTGGCCGCCGCCGCGCTGCTCGCCGCCGTCGCCGTGGTGTACGTCGTCCCCGGCCGGCCGGGACTGTACGGCGAGCGGCTGCTCGTGGTGCTGCGCGAGCAGGCCGACCTGACCAGCCTGCCGGCCGGGGCGCCGGGCCGGGCCGGGCGGGACGCCCGGGCGACCGAGGTCTACCGGCGGCTGGTGGCCACCGCCGACCGCACGCAGGGCGACCTGCGCCGCACGCTGACCGGGATGCGGCTGAACCCGACGCCGTACTACCTGGTGAACGCGATCGAGACGGACGGCGGCCCGGCGGTGCGGGCCTGGCTGTCCAGCCGTCCCGAGGTGGCCCGGGTGCTGGTCAGCCAGCGGCTGCGCCCGCTGCCCGCGCCCGCCCCGCAGGCGCGCGGCGACGCGCCGGCACCGGCCGGTCCGGCCTGGAACGTCTCGCTGATCGGCGCGGACCGGGTCTGGTCCGAGCTGGGCGTCACCGGGTCCGGCGTGGTGGTGGGCAGCTCCGACTCCGGGGTGGACGGCCGGCACCCGGCGCTCGCGGACGGCTTCCGGGGCGGCGACGACTCGTGGTACGACCCGTGGGAGGGCCGCCGCTCCCCGGCCGACCGGGGTGGCCACGGCACCCACACGCTCGGCAGCGCGGTGGGCCGGGACGGGATCGGCGTGGCACCGGGCGCGAGCTGGGTCGGCTGCGTCAACCTGGACCGCAACATGGGCAGCCCGGCCCGCTACCTCGACTGCCTCCAGTTCATGCTGGCCCCGTTCCCCGAAGGCGGGGACCCGCTCACCGACGGCCGTCCCTCCCGCGCCCCGGACGTGCTCACCAACTCGTGGGGCTGCCCGCCGGTGGAGGGGTGCGACCCGGGTGCGCTGCGACCGGCGACCGCCGCGCTGACCGCGGCGGGCATCCTCGTGGTGGCCGCGGCGGGGAACACCGGCCCGTCGTGCGGCTCGATCGCGGACGCGCCCGCGCCGTACCCGGACGTGCTGACCGTCGGGGCGGTGGACCGGCAGCGGCGCGTCACCGAGTTCTCCAGCCGCGGCCCGGCGCCGGACGGCCGGGCCAAGCCGGACCTGGTCGCCCCCGGCGCCGCGGTGCTCTCCGCGATGCCGGGCGGCGGGTACGCCACCCTGGACGGCACCTCGATGGCCACGCCGCAGGTCGCGGGCGTGGTGGCGCTGATGTGGTCGGCGAATCCGGCGCTGGTCGGGGACCTGGAACGGACCCGGGCGATCCTGCGCGACACCGCGCAGCCGGTCGCCCGGCCCGCCGGGGCGGACGCCTGCGGCGGACCGCAGGACGTCTCCGGCGCCGGGCTGGTGGACGCGTACGCGGCGGTGCGCGCGGCCCGGTCCGCGGCGACCGGTTAACAACCCTGTCCATTGGCCTGCCGATGTTCTAGGGTCGGCGTCCATGGACGTGGAGATCATCGAGCTGGGCCGGGACCGGCTGCCCGAGGTGGTCGAGCTGTGCCGGCTGTCGTTCGACCTGCCGGAGGACGCGGCCGAGGCGTCAGCGGTGGTGGTCACCGTGGCGGAGCGGGCCGAGGCCGACCGTCCGGTGCTGCGCCTCGGCGCGGTACGCGGCGGCGCGCTGGTGGGCGTACTCGTCGGGTCGCTGTCGGCGGCCGATCCGCGTCTGGGCCACGTCGACCTGGTCGCGGTGGCGCCGACGGACCGCCGCCAGGGTGTGGGCGGGGCGCTGCTGGCCGAGGCGGAGAGCCGGCTCGGCGTGCTCGGGGCAGCCGAGGTGCTGCTCGCCGGCAATCCGCCGCACTACGCCTGGCCGGGCATCGACGTGCGCTACACGCCGGCGGTCTGCGCCGCGCAGCGGCTCGGCTACCGGCAGGACCGCACCGCCTGGAACATGACCGCCGACCTGTCCGAGGGGTCGGCGGCGCTGCGTCCGACCGAGGCCGCCGAGCAGCGGCTGGCCGGGCGGGGCGTGACGGTGCGCCGGGCCGGCGCCGACGACCTGCCGGCGCTCGCCGCGTTCGCCCGGTCCACGTTCGGCGGCGCCTGGGACGGTGAGCTGGCCGGTTCGGTGGGGCGGCCGGACGCGGGTGTGCACCTCGCCGAGCGGGACGGCGAGATCCTCGGGTTCGCCGCGTACGGGTCGGCGCGGCCGAGCTGGTTCGGGCCGATGGGCACCGCACCGGCGGCGGAGGGATCCGGGATCGGTGGCGTGCTGTTGCGCCGCTGCCTGCGCGACCAGGCGGCCGCCGGGATCACCGCCGCGCAGATCGGCTGGGTCGGGCCGGTGCCGTTCTACTCGAACGCGGCCGGGGCCTGGATCGAGCGGGTGTTCTTCCTCTACCGGAAAGCCATCAAAGGGGCATAGACTTCAATAGCGCCATTCGGCCTCCTTCGCCATCGACCGGGCTCTACGGTCGGAGCAGAGGAGGCGGTGCATGACCACGAATGACGAACGGGCCGAGGATCCGGCGGCGGCCCGGCGCCCGGCCGACGAGCTTCCCGGCCAGCTCCCGTTCGACCGGCTCGACGTCGGCGACGCCGAGCAGCTCGCCGAACTCACCGGCACCGACGGGCCACCGGTGGAGGAGCAACGGCAGCCGGTGGACGAGCCGAGGCGACCGCCACCGCCGTACGACAGGGCGCACAAGCGGCGCAACCAGCGCCCGCTGCCCACCTGAGCCGGGTACGCGGAAAGGGGGCGGACCGCTGACGCGGCCCGCCCCCTTTCGGCGTAACTGGGTGGAGCTGGACTCAGAAGTCCATCTCCCCGCCACCCGGACCGGCCGGGGCGGCCGGGGTCTTCTCCGGCTTGTCCGCCACGACGGCCTCGGTGGTGAGGAACAGCGCGGCGATCGAAGCGGCGTTCTGCAGCGCGGAACGCGTCACCTTGGCCGGGTCGATGATGCCCGCGGCCAGCAGGTCCACGTACTCGCCGGTCGCGGCGTTGAGGCCGTGACCCGGGTCGAGGTTGCGGACGCGCTCGACGACGACGCCACCCTCCATGCCGGCGTTGACGGCGATCTGCCGCAGCGGGGCGTCCAGCGCGATCTTGACGATCTGCGCGCCGGTCGCCTCGTCGCCGGCCAGGTCCAGCTTGTCGAAGGCGGTCTTGCCGGCCTGCACCAGCGCGACGCCACCACCCGGGACGATGCCCTCCTCGACGGCGGCCTTCGCGTTGCGGACGGCGTCCTCGATGCGGTGCTTGCGCTCCTTCAGCTCGACCTCGGTGGCCGCGCCGACCTTGATCACCGCAACACCGCCGGCCAGCTTGGCCAGACGCTCCTGCAGCTTCTCCCGGTCGTAGTCGGAGTCGCTCTTGTCGATCTCGGCCCGGATCTGGTTCACCCGGCCCTGGATCTGCTCGGCGTCGCCGGCACCGTCGACGATGGTGGTCTCGTCCTTGGTCACCACGACCTTGCGGGCGCGGCCCAGCATCTCGAGGCCGGTCGCGTCCAGCTTGAGGCCGACCTCCTCGCTGATGACCTGGCCACCGGTGAGGATGGCGATGTCGGTCAGCATGGCCTTGCGGCGGTCACCGAAGCCCGGCGCCTTGACGGCGACCGACTTGAAGGTGCCACGGACCTTGTTGACCACCAGGGTGGCGAGGGCCTCGCCCTCCAGGTCCTCGGCGATGATCAGCAGCGGCTTGCCCGACTGCATGACCTTCTCCAGGATCGGGAGCAGGTCCTTCACCGACGAGATCTTGCTGTTGACGATCAGGATGTACGGGTCGTCGAAGACGGCCTCCATACGCTCCGGGTCGGTCATGAAGTAGGCGGAGATGTAGCCCTTGTCGAAGCGCATGCCCTCGGTGAGCTCGAGCTCCAGGCCGAAGGTGTTGCTCTCCTCGACGGTGATGACACCTTCCTTGCCCACCTTGTCCATCGCCTCGGCGATGATCTCGCCGACGCTGGGGTCGGCGGCGGAGATGGAGGCGGTGGAGGCGATCTGCTCCTTGGTCTCCACGTCCTTGGCGAGCTTGAGCAGCTCCTCCGAGACGCTGGCCACGGCCGCCTCGATGCCCCGCTTCAGGGCCATCGGGTTGGCGCCGGCGGCCACGTTGCGCAGACCCTCACGGACCAGGGCCTGGGCCAGGACGGTCGCCGTCGTCGTGCCGTCACCGGCGACGTCGTCGGTCTTCTTCGCGACCTCCTTGACCAGCTCGGCGCCGATCTTCTCGTACGGGTCCTCGAGCTCGATCTCCTTGGCGATGCTCACACCATCGTTGGTGATGGTGGGGGCACCCCACTTCTTCTCGAGCACGACGTTGCGGCCCTTGGGGCCGAGGGTCACCTTCACGGCGTCGGCGAGCTGGTTCATGCCCCGCTCGAGGCCGCGGCGCGCCTCTTCGTCGAACGCGATCATCTTGGCCATACGGCGTTGTCCTCCTGGACACTCACGGGCCACCCGGATGCCCGGATGGGCCGTCTGGTGTACGCACCTTGGGGACGTCGCCACCTGGCGACGACGACGTCTCCTCGGTCGGGCCGGACAGCCCGCGACGACCGGCCTCGTACCGCCCCGGCGCCCTATCGGACACCGGCGCGGCCGTGGCCCTACCGCCCCGACCTTCTGGCACTCACCGTACGCGAGTGCCAATGACTTGTTTAGCACTCTCCCTAGCCGAGTGCAAGCACGACAGCCCCGCTCAGCCGAGTTCCGCCGCCAGCCGGGCCGCGTTCACCGGGCCTTCCTGAGCCCGCTGTTCGGCGTACGTGACGACCAGCCCGACCTGCTGTGCCAGGTATGCCGGAGTGGCCAGCAGGGCACCGAACACGGCCAGCACCACGGCGCCGATCGCGGTGCCGACGGCGTTCATCGGCTCGACACCGAACGCCGCCCCGCTGATAGCGCCCACCACGGCGTCGAGCACCGTCGCCGCGAGGAGCACCGCGATCACCAGCGCGACCCGGCCCAGCACCATGCCGAACCGGTTGTGGAACATCCGCCACGCCCGCCCGATCGGCTCCCGCCGCTCGAACAGGTAGACCGGGCCGAACAGGGCAAGCGCGAACGTGACGTAGATGCCGGGCAGCAGGCACAAACAGGTCCCGAGCATGGCCAGCAGCGAGACCAGGAGGGTCCAGCCCCACAGGCCGAGGGCACGCCGCATCCCGTACCGCAAGGCGGCGCCGAGTCCGGTCGGCTCGCCTGCCGCCTGGCGGGCGACCACCCAGGTGCCGGCGGCCCAGCCCGTCGCCTGGAGCAGGCCGAAGACCAGCCCGGCGGCCAGGAGCACGCCGTAGAAGGCGAACATCTGCCCCCAGAAACCGGCCGGAAGCACCGGCGCGCCGTCCGGGGCGGTCGCCAGCTCACCCTCCGGGGTGAAGACGAGCGTGAGGACGCCGATCACCGAAGCCGGGAGAACCTGGGTGAGCAGCACGATCGGCAGCAGTTGCCGCCAGCCGCGCCGCAGCGCGGCGGTACAGCGGGCGAACCAGGGACCGATGCCCGCGTGCGGCGGGTTGACGAGCGGATCCTGCGGGTCGATGCCGGGGAACCAGCCGGCGTACGCACCGGGACCGGCCTGCATCGGGTACGCCGCGCCGGGCATCGGGTAGGCCGCGCCGGGCATCGGATAGCCCGGGTACGCGGGACCGCCCCAACCCGGCGGCGGGGTGCCCGGCGGCGCGGTCCAGCCCTGCGGTGGCGTGCCCGGTGCGGTCCAGCCCTGCGGTGGCGTGCCCGGCGCGGTCCAGCCCTGCGGCGGAGTGCCCGGGGCGTTCGAGCCGGGCGGCGGGGTGTGGCCGGGCGGGACGTCGCCCGGCGCGGTCCAGCCGGGCGGGGCGCCCCAGCCGGGTTGGCCGGCCTGGTTCGGGACGCCGGGCTGCGGGCTGTCGTACCCCGGCTGGTCGGGCACGATCGGCACGGGGCCGGTATGACCGGCCCACGGGTCGGCGCCGGACGCGCCGGAGCCGGGCGTGGCCCCTCCGGTGGCCCCAGACGGTCCCGGTGCCGGATCGGCAGCGGGAGGCGGGGGCGCGGTCGGGTCGGCCGGAGGGCCGGACGCCGCCGGCTCGGTGGAACCCGACGGGGGCAGATCGGACATGGGCCCTCCTCAGCGACTACGGCTGGAACGGCTCATGATCTTCCATGGTGGTCGGCCGCAACGCAGCCCCCGGTCCGGGGTCCGATTGCGGGAGCACCGCCCGCCGCGGTTCAGGCGATGACGCGGACCCGCTCGGCCTGCGGACCCTTCTGCCCCTGCGCGATCTCGAACTCGACCCGCTGACCGTCGTCGAGCGCCTTGTAGCCGTCCATCTCGATCGCGGAGAAGTGGACGAAGACGTCCTGCCCGCCGTCGACGGCGATGAAGCCGTAGCCCTTTTCGGCGTTGAACCACTTCACGGTGCCCTGTGCCACGGTGCACTTCCTCACTCTGCGCGGCGTTCCAACACCCGGAGACCGGCGGACCGGCACCGGCGGCGCACCGATTCAGCGATCGGTGATGCTGAATTCAGTGACCGAAATCGCACGCTACACGAGGCGTGACGACGGCGCACGACCACAAATCGGGCATATTCCGGGGCGTACCCGGGCCTGTCGCACACCCGCCGCGAACCGTCCGGTATGCATGCGGCATGACCAGCGCGACCACCACGACCGCCGTCCGCCGGGTCCGGCCGACCGACGCCGCCCGGATGCGGGCGCTCCGGCTGGAGATGCTGGCCGACTCCCCGCTGGCCTTCCTGGAGACGGTGGCCGAGGCCGCCGCCCGGCCGCACGCGGAGTTCGCGGCCCGGGTCGCGGCCGTCTCCCGGGGCGACCACACCGCGCAGTTCGTGGCCGACCCGGGCGGCCGTCTGGTCGGCCACGCCGGCGGCATCGCCGCGCCGGACGAGCCGGGCCTGACGCTCGTCTACGCGGTCTACGTGACGCCGGCCCGGCGGGGCAGCGGCCTGCTGGCGGCGCTCGTCGACGAGGTGGCGGCCTGGTCGCGCGCCTGCGGACGGCCCGAGCTGATGATGGAGGTGGTGGTCGGCAACGACCGCGCCTACCGGGCCTATCAGAAGCTGGGCTTCGTGGACACCGGGGTACGGGTGCCGCACCCCCGGATCACCGGCCTGCACGAACTCCAGATGCGCCGCCCGGCCTGAGGACGCCGCCGGGTGCGTCGGTCGTCACCGCGACGACCGACGCACCCGGGATGCGGTGACTCAGACGTGCCGGCGGCTCTGCACGATGCGGAACCGGTTGGCGACGTACGCGCCGTCGGTCAGCGCCGAGTTGGCCGCCGCGTTCGCGCCCGAGCCGTGGAAGTCGGAGAACGCCGCCGACTGGTTGACGAACACCCCGCCGGTCAGGTTGCAGGACAGGTGCACCCCGGCGTCGATCGCCGCCTTCTCGGCCGCGTCCAGCACCGCCTCGTCGGTGGAGTAGACGCCAGCGGTCAGCGCACCCTTCTCCCCCACCGTCTCGCGCAGGATGCGCAGGCTGTGCTCGGTGGAGTCGGTGGCGATGGCGAACGAGATCGGCCCGAACCACTCCCGCGAGTAGGTCGCGGTGTCGGACGCGTCCAGCTTCACCACCGTCGGCGTACGCACCACCGCGCCGGGGAACGACGGGTGCTCGACGGTGCGCGACTCCAGCACCGGCTCACCGACCTTGGTGACCTCGTCCAGCCGCTCCAGCACGCCGTCGTTGACGATCGCGCCGGTCAGTTCGACGCCCCGGGCCGGGTCGGCGGTCAGCTTGGCGACCGCACCGGCGATACCGGCGGCCACCTCGTCGAAGCTCTTGTGCCCCTGGTCGGTTTCGATACCGTCGCGCGGGATCAGCAGGTTCTGCGAGGTTGTGCACATCTGGCCGCTGTACAGCGTCAGCGTGAAGCCGAGGTTGCGGCAGAGCCCGGCGAAGTCGTCGGTGGAGTCGATCACCACCGTGTTCAGGCCGGCCTTCTCGGTGTAGACGGCGGCCTGCCGGGCGTTCGCCTCCAGCCAGTCGCCGTACTCGGTGGAGCCGGTGAAGTCGACGATCTTGACGGCCGGGTGCAGGGCCAGCGTGGTGGCGAGCTTCTCGCCGTCGGTCTCGGGGGCGAGCTGCACCAGGTTCGGGTCGAACCCGGCCTCGGCGAGCACCTGGCGGGCGTACTTCACCGTGATCGCCAGCGGCAGCACCGCGCGCGGGTGCGGCTTCACCACCACCGGGTTGCCGGTGGCGAGCGAGGCGAACAGACCGGGGTACGAGTTCCAGGTCGGGAACGTGTTGCAGCCGATGACCAGCGCGACCCCGCGCGGCACCACGTGGAACGTCTTGGTCATCCGCAGCGGGTCGCCCTTGCCGGCGGCCTTCTCCCAGCCGGCCGTCCCCGGGTGGCGGGTCATCTCCGCGTACGCGTAGGCGACCGCCTCCAGCGCCCGGTCCAGCGCGTGCGCGCCACCGGCCTGGAACGCCATCACGAACGCCTGGCCGCTGGTGAACTGCACCGCGTTCGCCAGCTCGAACACGTTGCGGTGCAGCCGGTCCAGGATCTCCAGGCAGACACCGGCCCGGGCCTGCGGGCCCGCGTCGCGCCAGGCGGGCAGCGCGGCGTTCGCGGCGGACACCAGCTGGTCGGCGCCCGCGTGCGGGTAGCGCACGTCCAGCGCCACCCCGAACGGGCTGACCTCGGTGGCCACTGTGGTGCCGTCGCCGGCCTGGTCGAGCGGGAAGTCCCCGCCCAGGTACGCCTCGAAGGCGGCCTTCCCGTCGGCGGCGGCGGTCTCGCCGTACACCCGGGGGCTGGGCGACTCGGGGTAGGCCGACCAGTACCCGCGCTCCGCGATGGCGGTCAGCGCCCGGTCGAGGGTCTCGCGGTGCCTGTCGTACAGGGGGTGCGGGGTCTCCGTCATGCCCGCCATCATGCAACAGGAAGGCACCAGATCAGTAGGGGCGTGTCACAACTCAGATCGTCAACTGCCAGTCGACGGAACCGGCGGCGGGGCGGAAGCCGAGCTGTTCGTTGATCCCGATCATGTGGCGGTTCGCCGCCGCGTTCCAGGTGTCGACGACCCGCAACGCCGGTTCGTGCGCCAGCGCGTACGCCAGGTTTCCGGCCTTGCAGAGCAGGCCGAGCCGGTGGCCGCGGTGGTCGGGGTCGACGATGGTGATCTCCTGCCAGGCGTGACCGGTGCTGCCCGCGTCCAGGCCGAGCTGGGTCCAGCCGACCAGCCGGCCGGACGCCTCGTGCACCACGCCGGTGTTGTACCGGCGTACGCCCCGGGCGTCCAGCGCCCGCTCCGCGTCCCGCACCCGCGCCGCGTCCATCTGCTCCGGCTCCCAGTCCAGCTCACCCATCGGCGCGTCGACCAGCAGCCGGCCCTGGAGGTAGGCGACGTCCGCGACGTACTCCTCAGGGGTGTGGTCGCGCCACCGCACCGGCCGGTATCCGGTCGCCGCGGCGCGGGCCTCGGCCAGCAGCGCGGACAGCCGGTCGCGGTCGAGCCCGGCCACGTCGAGGCGGCGGCGGACGTCGGCCAGCGCCGGTTTGGCGCCCATGGCGGCGGCGAACGCGGCACCGGGGAACACCCGGTCCTCCTCGCCGGGCAGCGCGGCGACCGTCGCGCCGACGAGCCGCTTGCCCCCGTGCTCCCGCAGCAGCCGCACCCCGTGCTCGTGCAGCGCGCGCCCGATCCCCCGCCGCCGGTACGCCGGGTCCACGGTCAGTTCGACGCTCGCGTTCTCGGTGTTGTCGATCGTGTGCAGGTAGAGCCGCAGCCAGCCGACCGGCGACCCGCCGAGGCGGGCCACCAGCCAGCGCGTGTCGATGCCGGGCATCGGATGCGACAGCGGCGCCTCGAACCGCCGCCGGCAGGGGTCGGGCAGGTCCGGCTCGTCGACGGCCTGCGCGGCGCACGCGATCCGGTAGACCGCGTCGAGCGTCTGCCGGTCGGCCGGGTCCAGGGGCGTCACGGTGAGCGTCATGCCACCAAGGGTGTGCCGGACACAGCGAAGGGGCCAGCGGTTTTCCGCCGGCCCCTTCGGACGTTGGTCGGGAGGGACGTCCGCACAACGCCTCCGGCGTTGGGTCGCAAGAACTTGAAAAGTCTCCGGCGGATGCCCTCCCGCACGAAGCATCTTGCGCCGTCCGGTTCCTGCCGTCAAGTCCTTGAGGGCGGTTTTCTGGCACTCACCGCACATCACCGGTTACCCACCGGTCTCACCCGATCCCCCACCCGGGCGAGCCCACCTCCCCCACCCGGCCGAGGCCGGCTCCGGGTCAGGCGAGGAGGCCGGCGTCGCGGGCGGCGCGCAGGCTGGGCTTGATGCGGTGGGTGGGGCCGACCTGGGCGGCCACCGCGTCGAGCGTCTTCAGGCCCTCGCCGGTGTTGAACACGACCGTCTCGGCGGCCGGGTCGAGCCGGCCGGACTCGACCAGCTTGCGCAGCACCGCGACCGTCACGCCGCCCGCCGTCTCGGCGAACACCCCTGTGGTACGGGCGAGCAGCCGGATGCCGGCGCGGATCTCGTCGTCGTCGGCGTAGTCCATCCAGCCGCCGGTGCGGCGGACCGCCTCCAGCGCGTACAGCCCGGCGGCCGGGTCGCCGATGTTCAGCGACTTGGCGATGCCGGCCGGCTTGACCGGCGTGATCGTGTCGGTGTCGCCGTGCAGCGCGGTGGCGATCGGGTTGCAGCCGGCCGACTGCGCGCCGAACACCTTCCAGCCGCCGGCCGGCGCCTCGACCAGCCCGATCTCGACCAGCTCGGCGAACGCCTTGTCGATCTTGGTGAGCAGCTCGCCGCTGGCCATCGGGATGACCACCTGGGCCGGGATCCGCCAGCCGAGCTGCTCGGCCACCTCGTAGCCGAGCGTCTTGGAGCCCTCCGCGTAGTAGGGGCGCACGTTCACGTTGACGAACGCGGTGTCCTCGAACTCGTCGGTCTCCACCAGCTCGCCGCAGAGCCGGTTCACGTCGTCGTACGAGCCGTCGATGGCGACCAGGTCGCCGCCGTAGACAGCGGTGGTGACGACCTTGCCCTGTTCCAGGTCGCCGGGGATGAAGACGATCGACGGCACGCCGGCCCGGGCCGCGTGCGCGGCGACGGAGTTGGCGAGGTTGCCGGTGGACGCGCAGGCGTAGCGGGAGAAGCCGAGCGCCCGGGCCGCGGTGAGCGCCACCGAGACGACCCGGTCCTTGAACGAGTGGGTGGGGTTCGCGCTGTCGTCCTTGACCCAGAGCGGCGCGGTGAGCCCCAGCTCGGCGGCGAGGTGCGGAGCGGCGACGAGCGGGGTCAGCCCCGGGTCGAGCGTGACCCGGGTGGCCGGGTCCTGACCGGCGGGCAGCAGCGCCGCGTACCGCCAGATGTTGTCCGGACCGGCCTCGATCTGCTCGCGGGTGACGGTGGCCAGCGCGGCGGTGTCGTAGTCGACCTCCAGCGGCCCGAAACACTCGTAACAGGCGTGCTGGGCGGCGAGCGGGTATCGCGCCGAACAGGCGCGGCAGACCAGGGCGCGGGCCGGGCTGAGGGTGGTGTCGATACCGGTGGCGACGGGAAGCGTCGACGTCATGTCGAGGATTTCCTCTCATCTTTCCCCGCATCGCCGGGTGCGGCGGGGACGGAATTGGCACCTGCCCGCCGTCGCTCGTCGTCGAGCGTGCGGGTGGTTGCCGGGGCGTCGTCGGGCCGTATCCCTCAGCCCCTCTGGATGAGGTATTCAGTTGTGCCGCCGAGTCTAGGCGCTGCTCACGGCCGCGCCACCCCGGGATCCCACGCTGTGGGCCGGCTCAGCGTCCGACCACCGCGACCGGGTCGACCACCGCGGGCCGGTCCACCACCGCGACCGGCTCCGGCACCGTCGTGGCCGGCGCTGCCGAGCGGGTACGGGTGACGAGGTTCGCGGCCACCAGGGCGGCGATGGTCAGCCCGGCGCCCACCAGCTCCACCGCGACCGGGCGGTAGCCGCGCAGGATCTGCACCGCGAACGTGGCCACCGGCACCAGGTTCATGAACAGCGCGGCGTCGGCCGGGCCGAGCCGCCGTACGCCGGTGTTCCACGCCAGCACCGCGAGGACGGCGGCGACCAGCACCGCGTACGCGAGCTGGGGAGCGATCGCGACGAGGTCGGCGGCGGCCGGGGCGTGCTGGAGCCCGGTGAGGTCGGCGACGGCGCTGGCGGCGAGCATGGCGAGCATGCCCGCGACGGCGGTCAGCGTGGTGTAGCGCAGCGCGGACCACTCCGGGAACCGGCTCGCGCCGTGGGTGTAGAACGCCCAGCCGAGCACGGCGCCGATCATGAGCAGCCCGCCCCAGCCGAACTGGCCCAGTCCGTCGAGCCGGCCGCGGGTGATCACCAGACCGACGCCGGCCAGTGCGACGAGCGAGATGCCGAGCAGTGCCGGACGCGGGCGGACGCCGTCGCGCGCCCAGCGGACGAACTGGGTGACCAGCGGCACGGTGGCCGCGAACAGCGCGATCTGCTGCGGTGCGGCGTGGCCGAGGGCGAGGTTCATCAGCGTGTTGAACCCGGCGAAACCGAGCGCGCCGAGGAGCACCACCTCGACGCCGCGCCGCTGGGTGGCCAGGGCGGCGACCCCCTCGCGGGCCAGCAGCAGGGCGAGCAGCACGGCGGTGGCGAGCACGTAGCGGGCGGTGGTCAGGTTGAGCGCGTCCACGCGGGTGAGCGCGCTGGCGAGCACGGGGAACATGACGCCCCAGCTGACCGCGGCGAAGATCGGGAGGGTGGCGTGACGGGAACGCATCGCAGCTCCTATGTTCGAATACCGTCGAACCAACGGCACGACTCTAGGAGCTTGTTCGACGGTTGTCGAACATGGGTTATCGTAGTCACATGGAGCTGCACGAACCCGAGCTGCGCGAGGTACCGGTCACGGCCGTGCTCGCGGCGCTGGCCGACGACGTCCGGCTCCAGATCGTGCGGGCGCTCGCGCCGGGCGGGGAACACGCCTGCGGCTCGTTCGAGTTCGGCGTCTCCAAGGCCACCCGCAGCCACCACCTCAAGGTGCTGCGGGAGGCCGGCCTGACCCGCACCCGGGTCGCCGGCACCACCCGCTACGTGCGGCTGCGCCGCGAGGAACTGGACCGCCTCTACCCGGGCCTGCTCGACGCGGTCCTCGCCGAGCGCGGCGGAGTGGCATGATCACCGGATGCGGAGACCGGCGCGCCTGATCGGCGTCCTCACCGGCGTGACGCTGATGGCCGCCTGCACCCCGGCGCGAGGGCCCGCGGACGGACTGTCCGACCCGCCGCCGCGGCCGGGTGCTCCCACCGCCGACCACACGCCCGCCGCCACCTGCTCCCCGGAGGGCATCGCGATCACCGGGCTCGGGGTGAGCGCCGCGATGGGCCTGCGGGCGATGGGCCTGGAACTGCTCAACTGCGGCGACCGGCCGTACGAGCTGCGCGGCTATCCGGCGGTCACGCTCCGGGACGCCGACGGCGACCCGATCGAGGTGCGGATCATCCCGGGCGCCAAGCCGATCACCTCCGGCTTCGACCACCCGCCCACCCGGATCGTGCTGGCCCCCGGCGAGCGGGCCGGTGCGGCGCTGATCTGGCGGAACCTGGTCACCGACCCGACAGTGGTGGCGACCGACGGCAGGGAACTCGACGTCGCGCCGGTGGCCGGCCGGCCGGCGTACCCGGTCGCCCTGGACGGGCCGATCGACCTCGGCAACACCGGCCGGCTTGGCGTCAGCGCGTGGGAGCGCCGGAAGCCCGACCCGGCCGGCACACCCACGCCGGCCGTCCCGCCGCCGCCCACGACTCCGCCGGTCAATCCGCTGTAGAACCAGAGCCCGGCAGGGGTCGCCCCGACCGGGATCTGGTTCGCCGCCGCAGACTCAGGCCGGGACCGAGGCCGGGGCCGCGGTGGGCTCGGTCGCGATGGACCGGCGGCGGGCCAGCAGCGTGTCGACCGCCCAGTTTCCCGGGCCGAGCACCGCGACCAGCAGGAACGACCAGCAGAAGAGCGCGGCCAGCTCGCCGCCGTTCTGCATCGGCATCAGGTGGTCCGGCTGGTGCACCACGAAGTACGCGTACGCCATCGAGCCGGAGGCGAGCAGCGCGGCCGGCCGGGTGAACAGGCCGACGAGCACCAGCGCGCCGCACACGAGTTGGATCAGCGCCGCCCACCAGCCGGGCCAGGTGCCGAACGGGACGGCCCCGCCGGTGGCCGGGTTGCCGCCGAAGACACCGAAGATCGAGGCGGCGCCGTGGCAGAGGAAGAGCACGCCGGTGACGATGCGGAACAGGGACAGCACGGGGGCTTTCAGCTGCGCCGGGATCATGGGAAACCTCCTGGTACGGGTGCCGGACGCCGTCCAGGATGGCGGGACTATTGATTGATGTTAATCGATTTCTTTGCAGGCGGGACAATCCTGTGGGAACGCTCCCATGATATGGGCCGGACCACACCCGTGGCGACCCCCTCCGGTCACCTCAGCTCGTGACGTCCTTGCGGGTGAAGCGCCAGAAGGCCAGACCCCAGAACAGCGCGGCGTAGACGACCGCCGAGAACGCGCCCTTGACCACGTCGTCGGTCTGCATCGGCGTGGACAGCAACCCCAGCCAGGCGCTGCTGTAATGGGTCGGCAGCAGGTTCCGCAGCCCGCCCAGCGCGGTGATCTGGTCCAGGATGCTGGACAGGATCCACAGCAGCACCGCACCGCCGACCGCACCCAGCGCGGCGTCGGTGGTCACCGACAGCAGGAACGCCAGCCCGGCCACCACCAGCAGCACGACCGCGAGATAGCCGAGCACGCCGAGCAGCCGCAGCAACCCGTCGGCCGGGGCCAGCTCGGCCGAGACCTGGCTGCTCAGCGGCTTCCAGCCGTACCGGAGCGTGCCGGCGAGCAGCGCGGTGCCGGCCAGCAACAGCAGGGCCAGCCCGGAGTACGCGAGCGCGACGACCAGCTTCACCGCGAGCAGCCGGGCCCGGGGCACCGGCACCGCCAGCAGGTAACGCAGGCTGCCCCAGCTCGCCTCGCTCGCCACCGTGTCGCCGCAGAACAGCGCCACCACCACGACCAGCAGGAACGACGCGGACACCAGGATCGAGAACAGGGTGAAGTTGAGCCCGCCCGAGGTGGCCAGGTCGGCCAGGCTGGAGAACTCGCCCCGCCCGCCGCCGTCGTCGTCCCCGGCGTCGAACTGGAACGCCACCAGGATGATCAGCGGCAGCAGCACCATGAACCCCAGCGCGAGCTGGGTACGCCGGCGCGACGCCTGCCGCCGGAACTCCGCCGCGAACGGGAGCGTGGCCGAGGGCCGGTAACCGGCCGCCGCCCCGCCCGCGCCCGGCGCCGCCGTACCGGACGTGCCGCCACCAGGCGACGATGCCACAGAAGAACCCGCCATCACCGGTCCCCGCTTCCCCGAGAGTTCTCGCCCACCAGGGCGAGGAACGCGTCCTCCAGGCGGCGCCGGGGCACCACCCGGTCCACCCCGATGCCGGCGCGGACCAGTTCCGCCACCACCTCGCTGCGGGCGGTGCCGTTGGTGTCGACCACCAGCCCGCCGTCGGCGTCGGGCAGCACCCGTACGCCGCCGAGCCGGTCGAGCACCGTACGCGCCGCGTCCGGGTCGCTCACCTCGAACAGCACGCTCGGCGACTCGCCGACGATCTCCTCCACCGGGCCGGACGCCACGATCCGGCCCTTGTTCACCACCACCGCGTGCGTGCAGGTCTGCTCCACCTCGGCCAGCAGGTGGCTGGAGACCAGCACCGCCCGGCCGTCGGTGGCGTAGCGCTGGAGCACCCGGCGCATCTCGGCGATCTGCGGCGGGTCCAGCCCGTCCGTCGGCTCGTCCAGCACCAGCAGCTCGGGCAGGCCGAGCATGGCCTGGGCGATGGCCAGCCGCTGGCGCATGCCGTGGCTGTACTTCTTCGTCCGCCGGTGCACCGAGTCGCCCAGGCCGGCGATCTCCAGCGCCTCGTCGAAGTGCGCGTCCTCCCACGGCCGGCCGGTCGCCCGCCAGTACGCCTTGAGGTTGTCCAGGCCGGACAGGTGCGGCAGGAAGCCCGGCCCCTCGACCAGCGCGCCGATCCGGGACAGCACCGGCGAGCCCGGCACCAGCCGGTGACCGAAGACGTAGATCTCACCGGCGGTGGGCTGGGTCAGCCCCATCAGCACCCGCAGCGTGGTGGTCTTGCCCGCGCCGTTCGGCCCGAGCAGGCCGACCACCTGGCCGGGGTGCACCTCGAAGTCCACGTCGGACACCGCGACGAAGCCGTCCGCGTACTCCTTGCGCAGGTTGCGCACGGCGAGCGGGACGCCCGCGTACTCCGGGTGCACGGAGTCGTCCTGGCGACGGTGCCGGCGACGGGTGAGCAGCACGACCACGACGAGCCCGGCCACGATCGCGGCGAGCAGTCCGGCCAGCGCCCAGCGCCAGATCGTGGCGGTGGTGGGGATCGGCGTGGCGTCGACGGTGGGCAGCGTCAGCGGCCCGTCCGCGAGCGCCACCGTGTGCACGGCCGGTTCGGCCGGCGAGGCGTACGCCTGGTCCGACGTCGCCACGACGAGCCGCAGCCGGTGCCCGGCCTCGAGCCGCCGGACGATCCCCGGCAGCCTCACGGTGACCGGCGTGGCCGCGTCGACGGTGGCCGGCAGGCCGGTCAGGCGCACCGGCGCGACCAGGCCGGACGGCAGCGTGGCCGCGCCCTGCGGGTCGACGTCGTAGAGCTTCACGAACAGCACCGCCTCGCCGGTCGGTGAGGCGGCCCTGATCCGCACCGTGGGCGCGCCCACCACGTCGACCGGCTCGTCCAGCGGCGCCGACTCGAAGCGGGCGTGCTGGCCGGGGATGTCACCGGCGACGCCGTCCAGCAGCGAGCCGAGCGCGCCCGCGAACGGCACCGAGGAGATCGCCGCCGGGTTGCCGTTGGGCGGTACGGCGACCGGCTGCGGCGGACCGGCGAGGGTCACCTCGCGGCGGCCCTCACCGGTCAGGCCCGGATAGTCGGCGGTGCGGAAGCCGGTCGCCACCAGGCCCCGGTCGAGCGCGTCGAACCCGGCGATCCGGGAGAACGTGAACGTGTCGCCGGGGGCCGCCCCGTCGCCCTTGACGTAGTGGTCGAGCCACTGCGCGGTCAGGAACTTCACCCGGTCGGAGTCGGAGGTGGGCCCGGAGCCGCCGTCGTGGCCGCCGGTGAACCAGGCGACCCGCACCGGCGTGCCGGCCGCGGCGATGCCCCGGGCGTTGGCGTCCGCCTCGGCCAGCGGGAAGAGCGTGTCCGCCTCGCCCTGCACCAGCAGCGTCGGCGACTTGATCCGGTCCAGCACGCCGGCCGGCGACGACCGGCGCAGCAGCTCGACCGCCGCCGCGTCGGCCCGGCCGGTGGTGGCGATGCGCAGGTACGCGGCGCAGACGTCGGCCGCGAAGCGCCCGCAGGACGGGTCGGCGGCGCCGGCCGGCGCGCGACCGGGACCGCTGCCCGGCCCGGCGCCCGGCTGCGGGCTCGGCGGGCCGGCGGACTCGGGTGCGCCCTCCGGTGCGGTGGCGGTGGCCCCGGAGAGACCGGCCGGGCCGGATCCGGCGTTCCCGCCGCCGCCGAAGAAGATGCCCGCCCAGCCCTTCTTGAACACGCCGTCGGTGGGCTGCCGGCCGCTGCTCTCCGGCAGGAAGGCCCGGGACAGGTCGTTCCAGGTGATCATCGGGACGATCGCGTCGATCCGCTGGTCCTGCGCGGCCAGCAGCAGGGCCAGGCCGCCGCCGTACGAGCCGCCGACCACACCGACCCGGGGGTCGCCGGCCGCGTCGAGGCGGATGTCCGGCCGCTGGGCGAGCCGGTCGAGCAGCCGCTGCGCGTCCCGCACCTCGTAGTCGGGGTCGTCCAGGTGGATCTGGCCGCCGCTGCGCCCGAACCCGCGGGCGGTCCAGGTGAGCACCGCGTACCCGCGGGCGACCAGGTCCTCGGCGTCGGAGCGGACCGAGTCCTTGGTCCCGCCGAAGCCGTGCGCCAGCAGCACCGCCGGTACCCGGTTGGACGAGGAGGCGTCCTCCGGCAGGTAGAGCGTGGTGTCCAGGTCGACCGGCTCGTCGCCGGAGGGCCCGGAGCGTACCGTCACCGTCTCCGGCTCGGTCCGGAAGTCCGTGCCGCCCGGCCGGGCCACCCAGACCAGCGCGGCGGCGACGAGGACGACCACCACCACTGCGGCGACGGTGCGGCGCGGACGGCCGGCCAGGGCGCGCCGGAGCCGCGCGGCGGTTGATCTCATGCGCCACACGGTACGGGCCGACGGCTGAGCATTCGCTGAGATCCGCCGTACGTCTGTCCGGTTGCACCGATCGTCGCGTAGCGTCCGTCATCCGCCAAAGGTCCAGAGCGTCCCAGCGGGACGAATTCGGATCATGTGAATTCACATCTACGGGCGCAAACCATCGTCGATGTCACTTCTCGGCTACACGATCACACGCTACGTACCATTCGCCCTGACACAGGGTCACCCAAAGTGGACTGACGTGAAGCCGACTCATCGGCCGAGGTCCCACCCGCGTCCGGTTCGGCTACTTTTCCGGTCCGGTGCACGGGACTGCGTACGGCGACCTCCCGGGGCACCGATCGCCCCGCCGTCGCCGGAGGAGACACACCATGACAGTCCCCGCGTCGCGGGTCCGTCGGCGGCCCGCCGTACCGGGCCGTACGCTCGCCCTGGTTCTGGTGCTGGCGCTGCTGGCCCCGCTCGGGCTGATCTTCGTCCAGGCCGAACGCGACTTCGCCGACGACCACGACCTGGCGACCCGGGAACGGCTCGGCGTCCGCTACCTGCGCGCCCTCGGGCCGGTCACCGACACGCTGGTGGAGGCCCAGGCCATCGCCGTCGCCGAGGGAGCCGTGTCCCGGGCCTCGCTCGCCGCCGCCATCGAGGGCGTCGCGGAGGTGGACAACGCCGTCGGAGACGAGTTGCGCACCCACGAACGCTGGGCCGGGCTGCGGGCCAAGCTGGAGTCGCTGCCGGACCGCGGGATCGGTGACCCCGAGGCCGCGTACCGGGCCTACGGCGAGGCGTCCGACCTGCTCCTGGCCCTCTACCGCAAGGTCCGGGAGAGTTCCGGCCTGATCCGCGACCCGCGCTCCGACTCGTTCTTCCTCCAGGACGGCATCGGCGGCGACCTGCCCACCGCGACGGTGCTGGCCGGACGCCTCGTCGACCTGGCCCGGCTGTCCGCCAAGCGCCCCGCCGCCGAGCGCGCGCGGGTCGGCGCGGAGCTGGCCGAGCTGCGCGTCTCCGCGCTCGGTCCCGCCACCGACCTGGTCGCCGACCTGCGCTCGGCGGTCGACAGCTCGGAGAGCACCGACCTGGGCGCCAACGTGCTCACCCCGCTGGACACGTACCAGCGTTCACTGGAGACGTTCGCGACCTACTCGGCGCCCGGCGCCGGCCGGGCCGCGCCGGGCACCGACCAGCTCACCCGCGCCGGGATCAGCGCGCAGAACGCCGCCAAGGAGCTCCGCACGGTCATCCTCGACCAGCTCGACGCGCTGCTCGTGGAACGGCTCGACGCCCTGGAGCGGGACCGGCTGCTGGGCCGGATCGCCGCCGGGGCGGCGGTTCTGCTGATCGCCGGAATCGTCGCGCTGCACGTCGCCGCGCTGCGCCGGGACCGGTCCCGGGCCACCCCGGCACGCCGGGAACCGGCCGAGGCCGCACCGGCGCCCACTGTCCACCCGGAACCACCGCTCACCGCGCCCGGCGCCGACCGCCAGCCGGTCGCTGTGGGGCACGGTGGCGACGCCGACCGGTGGAGGCCGTTCGATGCTGCTCGGTAAATTACGCATCCGGGGCAAGCTCGCCCTGCTGGTGATCATTCCGCTGCTCAGCATGGTCGGACTGGCCGTACCGGTCGTCATCGACCGGGTGACCACCGCCCAGCGGGCCGCCGACACCGCCGAGACCGTCCGCGTCGCCAGCCGGGTCGGCAGCCTGGTCCAGGACCTCCAGCAGGAACGCCTGCTCTCGGTCGGGCTGCTGCTCGGGCGGGTGAGCCGTACCGAGCTGATCCAGAAGTCGGCCACCGTCGACGACCGGGTCGCCGACCTGCGCGCCGAGCCGCTGCCGTCGGCGGTCCGCGAGAGCCTCGACGGGGTACGGCGGCTGGAGGACGTCCGCAACGCCACGCTCGCCGGCCGGGCCACGCCGCAGCAGATCCTGACCGTGTTCGGCGAGGTCGACACCGCCCTGATCGACGCGTTGCGGCTGCCCTTCCAGGTGGACACCGACACCGCGGCCGGACGGCAGGTGCTCGCCCTGGACGCGCTGCTGCGCGTCGACGAGGCACTGAGCTCGTGCACCACCCAGATCGTGCTGGTCAAGGCGACAGGCGATCCGCTGGTGGCCCGGTCGTTCGTGGCGTGCATGGCGGGGCTCAACGTCGACAACCGGCGGTTCCGCAAGCTGATCACGCCCGAGCAGCTGAAGGTGGCCGAGCTGGACGACGCGGCGGTAGCCGCCCGGACCAGCCCGACGTTCCTGGTGGACAGCCTCCGGGACCCGGTCGGCGCGATCGCGCCGGTGCCGCTGGACGTGCTGTTCCCCTCGGCCCGGTCGATGATCACGCTGGGCCAGTTCGTGGAGAAGAAGGTCGTCGCGGACGTCATCGCGGAGACCCGCGCCCGGGAACGGGAGGCCCTGACCGCGGCCTGGCTGGTCAGCCTCGCGGCGGCGGCGATCCTGCTCGTCGTGGTGCTGCTGAGCATGACCGTCGCGCGTACGGTGGCCCGGCCGCTGAGCCGGCTCACCCGCTCCGCCGAGCGCGTCGCCCGGGTCACCGAGGCCGAGCTGACCCGGGTCGCCGACGACGAGTCCGAGACCGTCCCCCCGGTACGCCTCGACCCGGTGGAGATCAGCGCCCGGGACGAGATCGGCGACCTGGCCCGCGCGTTCGACCGGGTGCAGCACACCGCCGCCCGGCTGGTCGAGCGGCAGGTCGCCGGGCGGCGCAACGTGGCGCAGATGTTCGGCCACGTCGGCCGCCGTACGCAGAACCTGGTCGGCCGCCAGATCGCGCTCATCGACCGGCTGGAACGGCAGGAGACCGACCCGGGCCGCCTGGAGCACCTCTACCGGCTGGACCACATCTCCAGCCGGTTGCGCCGCAACGCGGGCAGCCTGGTGGTGCTCTCCGGCGCCACCGGCTCGGACGGTCACGTGGCGCCGGTCCCGCTGGCCGACGTGGTCCGGCTCGCGCTCGGCGAGATCGAGGACTACACCCGCGTCGACGTGGAGGTCCCGCCCGGCGTGGCGGCGTCCCCCGCCATCGCCGGCGACCTGGTGCTGACGCTCGCCGAGCTGATGGAGAACGCCACCTCGTTCTCGCCGCCGCACACGCGGGTGGTGGTGACCGGTGAGCTGACCGACGGCGGGGCACGGCTGGTCGTGGTCGACCACGGCATCGGCCTGACCGAGGACCGGATGGCCGAGGAGAACGCCCGGTTCACCCGGCGGGAACGCCTCGACCTCGCCCCGACCGAGGTGCTCGGCCTGTTCGTGGTCGGCCGGCTGGCCCGCCGGCACGGCTGGAGCGTCCGACTGAGCCACACGCCCGGCGGCGGCGTCACCGCCGCCCTGGAGATCCCGGGCGCCTCGCTCGTGATCCGCCGTCCCGAGCCGGTCGGCGTGAGCGCCGGCCGCGCCGCGGTGCCCGGCACCCACGAGCCGGAGCCGCCGGCCGTCGACGCGCCGGCCGGCTTCGACGCCGAGTTGCTGACCCGGGCCACGCGCAGCATGTCCAGCGGCGACCCGTGGAACGCCTTCGGCAGCCAGGCCGGCACCGCGGAGACGGACGAGGACGACGATCCGGCCGCCGGCGGTCCGCCGCCGGTCTGGCCGCCGGCGACCCGGCCGTCCGGACCGGCGGCACGTCCCGGGCACGTCACCCCGCCGACACCGGTCGTCGGCCCGGCCCCGGCCGCTCCCCCGGCCGCCGGGCCGGCGACCGGCCCGACCCTGGCGCCGCCGGCCACCCGCCCGGCCCTGGCGCCGTCCACCGGCCCGGCGCTCACACCGCCGTCCACCGGCCCGGCGCTCGCACCGCCGCCCGCCGGCCCGGCCGTCGCGCCGCAGCACGGACCCGGGCTCGCGCCGCAGCACCGCCCGGCGATCGCGCCGCAGCACGGGCCGGCAGTCGCGCCGCAGCGCGGGCCGGGGCTCGTGCCGCCGCCCGGTGGCGCCCGCCCGCCGGCGCCGGCCGGACCGCCCCCGGCCGTGGCGGCGCCGACCGGGCCGAACCCGGTCGGCCCGCCCGCCGGGCGGCCCGGTACCCGGTCGCCGATCCGCCAGCGGGTGCCCGGCGCGAACCTGCCGGCCGCGCCGCCGGCACCACCGGCCGGACCGGCCGGACCGGCCACCGGCGGGCCGCTGATCGGCGTGCCGGCGGACCCGTCGAGCGTCCGGGCCCTGGTCGAGGCGTTCCAGGACGGGGTACGGCGGGCCGAGGGCGACGTCGACCACGCGCCCCCGGCGGCGGAACGGCCCCGGCTCAGCCGCCGGGTGCCCGGCGCGAACCTGTCCGTCGCCCCGGCGCAGTCCGTGCCGCCCACCAGCTCCGACCCCGGCGATCCCGTCGAGGTACGCAACCGGATCAGCGAGTTCGAGGCGGGCGTCGCCCGTGCTCTGCGCGAAGTCAGTACCGACCGCCGCTACGAAGAGGACCCATCACGGTGACCAGCCCCTTCCTCCACGAGAACGTCGAACAGAGCACCACCGGCGACCTCAGCCCCGAGGCACGCACCTTCAACTGGCTGCTCGACTCGTTCACCTCCAGCACCGCCGGGGTGATGGAGGCGATCGCGGTCTCCTCGGACGGGCTGCTGATGGCCATGTCCGCGATCAAGGACCGGTCCAACGCGGAACGGCTCGCCGCCGTGGTCTCCGGCATGACCAGCCTCGCCGGGGGCGCGGCGAGCTGGTACGCGCTCGGCGCGCTCAACCGGGTGATCGTCGACATGGCCGAGGGCTACCTGCTGATCAGCGCGATCAGCAGCGGCTCGGTGCTCGGCGTCGTCGCCGACCGCACGGCCAACCTGGGCACCGTGGCGTACGAGATGACGCTGTTCGCCGGCCGCGCCGGCGGTGCCCTGAGTCCGCGCCTGATCGCCGAGCTGAAGAACGCCGTACAGCAATGAGCCCAGGGGCCGCCGGCGCGGACCCGGAGCCGGAACCCGGCTTCCGGATCCGCCCCTTCCTGCACGCGTCCGCTCCGGTGCCGGAGCCGGACGCGGGCGACGGGGAGCCGACCGGCCCACGCCCCTTCGTGCTGACGTCCGGACGGGTGGACGGCGACCCGGCGATCGGCCTGGAGACCCAGGTCACCGCTCGTCCGGGCAGCACCTCGTGGGCGGTGACCGCCCGGTTGGCCCCGGAGCTGGCGGCGATCGTCGCGATCTGCGCCGAGCCCGTCTCGGTGGCCGAGATCTCCGCCCGGACCCGGATGCACTTCGGGGTGACCCGGGTGCTGGTCGGCGACCTGCGGGCCGCCGGCCATCTCGACGTGCACGTCGCGGACGTCGACGACGCCCTCGATCCCGACATCATCCTGCGAGTGATTGATGGACTTCGTGCGATCTCCTGAATGGCCGGCGGCCGCCACGGGCGGGCCGTCCGCCAACAGCGCCCCGAGCCGCTACGGCGGCCCGGCGCCGCTGATCGGCCGGGCCACGCCGCCCCCGCCCACGCCGCCGCTGCCGTACCTGCCGCCCGGTGTGCCGCCGGCCGAACCGGCCCCGATCGTCAGCCGGGTGCCGGCGCCCCGGCCGCCGATCCCGGTCAAGATCCTCATCGCCGGCGGGTTCGGGGTCGGCAAGACCACCACCGTCGGCGCGATCTCCGAGATCGCTCCGCTGACCACCGAGGCGGAGATGACCACCGCCGGCATCGGCATCGACGACCCGGGCGGGGTCGCCGGCAAGACCACCACCACCGTCGCCATGGACTTCGGCTGCGTGACCATCGACCGCAGCCTGAAGCTCTACCTCTTCGGTACGCCCGGACAGGCGCGCTTCGGGTTCATGTGGGACGACCTGGCCCGGGGCGCGCTCGGCGCGCTCGTGGTGGTGGACAGCGCCCGGCTCGACGACTGCTACCCGGCGATCGACTTCTTCGAGCGGTCCGGGTTGCCGTTCGCGGTGGGCGTCAACGCCTTCGACGGCCGGCTGGCCCTGGACCTGCCGTCGATCCGCTGGGCGCTGGCGATCGGTGAGCACGTGCCGCTGGTGCAGTTCGACGCCCGGGACCGCCTCTCGGTACGGGACGCCCTGCTCGTCGTCCTGGACCGCGCGCTGGACCGGGCCACCCGATCCCGGGCAGGCTGAACCGGCAGTCGTTTCGATCCGTTGTCCGGCGAAGGGGTGGACGCCATGAGGGGTGATCTGGACGAGACACTGGCCCGGATGGCGCGGCGCGAGGAGGCGCTGCGCCGCCGGGCGCCGATGCCCGGGGAGCCGGCCGGGGCGACCGGGCCGGACGTACCCGAGGAGGCGGGGGACGAGCCGGGCGACGGGCGGGCGGGGCACGGCGCGTACCGGCTGCGCGGTGGCGAGGCGCCGGTGCGGCGTGACCCGGTCGAGGAGGTCGCCGATGCGGTCCGGCGGGTGGTGGCCGAGCATCCCGGGCTGGCCGTGACGCTGCGCGTGGAGCTGGGCGAGCAGGCGTACCCGCTGCGGGTCTCCTGGTCCGGCTCGGCGGTGACGGTGGGCCCGGCGGCGCCGCCCGCGCCGCCGCCGGCGTGGCCCATGTCGGTGAAGACGGTGCCCGCGCCCGGCCACGACCCGCTGGAGTCCGACCCGGCGGCCCGGCTGGCCGAGATGATCCGGCGCGACCCCTCGCTGCTGGACGACCCGGGTACGCGCTGACCGGCACCCGATGATCGGGGCGGCTACTGTCGGCGGGTGGCCGAACCCGACCTGACCCTGACCGCGACGCTGCGGCCGGCCGCGCTCGACGCCCGGCGCGGCGTGGTGCGCCTGCATCCCGAGGTGCTCACCGCGTTGGCGCTGCGCCCCGGCGACCCGGTACGCCTGACCGGCCGCCGGGTCACCGCCGGCATCGCGGCCGCCGCCGAGCCGAGCACCAGCGGCGCCCTGCTGCACGCCGACGACCTGCTGCTGGGCAACCTCGGCCTGCGGGCCGGCGGCCAGGTCACGGTGAGCCCGCTGCCCGCGACCCCGGCACGCCGGCTCACCCTGTCCGGCCCGGCCGCTGTGGTCGCCGCGGTCCCGCCGGAGATGCTGCGGCTCGCGCTGCTGGGCAAGGTGGTCACCGCCGGGGACGACGTCTCGCTGCTGCCGCAGGACGTGCTGCCGGACGCCGCCGTGCGCGGCCTGATCGAGGCCGCCCGGCGCAGTCTGGCCAGTTCCGTCGGGTACGCCTGGACGAGCACGCTGCTCACCGTCGTGTCGGCCGAACCGGCGGTCGGCGCGCTCGTCACCATGGACACGGTCGTGGGCTGGGAACACGGCGCCGCCACCCGCGGCTCCGGCCCGGCGTCCTCGGCCTCCACCGCGCGGGTCTCCGCCCCCGCCGCCCCGGCCGGGACGGAACCCGACGCGGACCTGCTCGGCCCGGAGGACGCGCCCGACGTGGACGAGCTGCCCGGTCTGCGCGCCCAGGCCGAGGAGCTGACCGAACTGCTGGACCTGGGCTTCCACCACCGCGAGGTGCTGGGCCGGCTCGGCACCACCGTCTCGCTCGGCGTGCTGGTGGAGGGTCCGGCCGGCTCGGGCAAGTCCGCGCTGGTGCGTGCCGTGGCCGCCCGGGTCGGCGCGGGCGTCCGGCCGCTGTGGGCACCGGAACTGGCCGCGCTCAGCAACGACGCGGCGGCCCGCCGGCTGCGCGAGGCGGCCTCGGCGGTACGCGCCGGTGGTCCCGCCGTGCTGCTGGTCACCGACGTGGAGTCGATCGCCCCGGCCGACGAGCCGGGCCCGCTGGCCACCGTGTTCCGGCAGGTGGTCGCCGAGACGCTGCGGGCCGGCGCCGCTGTGGTGTGCACCAGCGGGCGCCCCGAGGCGGTCGACCCGGCGCTGCGCGGCCCGGACCTGCTCGCGCTGCGGATCACCGTGCCGTTGCCCGACGCGGCGCTGCGCCGGGAGCAGTTGACGGTGCTGACCCGCGAGGTGCCGCTCGCAGGTGACGTCCGGCTGGACGAGGTGGCCGCCCGTACCCCCGGGTTCGTCGCGGCGGACCTGGCGGCGCTGGTACGCGAGGCCGGGGTGCGCGCGGCGCTGCGGCAGAAGACGGTGGAGACGCCGACGGTGGCGATGGCCGACTTCACCGCCGCGCTGGAGGTGGTCCGGCCGACCACGATGTCCGCGTCCACGCTGGAGCTGGCGTCGGTGACGCTGGACGACGTGGGCGGGCTGCACGAGGTCAAGCAGACGCTCACCGAGTCGGTGCTCTGGCCGCTCACCTATCCGGACACGTTCGCCCGGCTGGGCGTGACACCGCCGCGCGGCGTGCTGCTCTACGGTCCGCCCGGCTGCGGCAAGACCTATCTGGTGACCGCGCTGGCCGGTACCGGGCGGGCGAACGTGCTGTCGGTGAAGGGCGCGGAGCTGCTCTCGAAGTGGGTGGGTGAGAGCGAGCGGGCGGTCCGGGAGCTGTTCCGCCGCGCCCGCCAGGCCGCGCCCACGCTCGTCTTCCTGGACGAGGTGGACGCGCTGGCCCCGGTACGCGGGCAGGCCACCGACGGCGGTACCACCGACCGGGTGGTGGCGGCGCTGCTGACCGAGCTGGACGGCGTGGAGGCGCTGCGCAACGTGGTGGTGGTCGGCGCGACCAACCGTCCCGAGCTGGTCGACCCGGCGCTGCTGCGTCCCGGCCGGCTGGAACGGCTGGTCTACGTGCCGCCGCCGGACGGTCCGGCCCGCGCGGAGATCCTCCGCGCGTCCGCCCGGGACGTCCCGCTCGCGCCGGACGTGGACCTCGACGCGCTCGGCGCCGAGCTGGACGGCTTCTCCGCCGCCGACTGCGCCGCGCTGATCCGGGAGGCGGCGCTGGCCGCCATGCGGGAGTCGCTGGAGGCGAGCACCGTGACCGCCGCGCACGTCGAGGCGGCCCGGACCCGCGTCCGCCCCTCCCTGGACCCGGTGCAGCTCGCGCACCTGGAGTCGTACGCCACCGGCCGGTCCTGACGAACCGGCCCGCCTCCGGTCAGCTCTCGCCGCGGCGGCGGGCGGCCGGGCGGCGGGGACGCTCCGGGACGCGGCGGCGCCGCTCGGGTTCGCGCTGCCCGCGTGCCGGACGGCGGGAGCGCTCCGGCGCGGTCAGGACCGGCTCGTCGGCGTACTCGTCGTCGTCGAAGTCCTCGCCCTCGTCGTAGGCGGCGTACTCGTCGTCCTCCGGCCCGGCGTCACCCCGCTCCTCCCGGAGCGCGGTCTCGTGATCCTTGACGACCTGGGAGTCCTCGATCTCGCCGCGCCAGCCCTCGACGGAGTCCGGGTCGAGCACGGTCTCGGTCATCACGTGCCGGACGAAGTGCTTCAGCTCCAACCGCACGCGGCGGCCCTGGGCCCGCCACAGGTTGCCGGTGTGCTCGAAGAAGCCCTGCGGGTGGTACTCCAGCACCACCAGGATCTTCGTCAGTTCCGGGCCGACCTCGTGGAAGCTGACCGTGCCGTCGACGGAGCCCTTCTCGCCCTTGGAGCGCCAGTGGATCAGCCGGTCCGGGATCTGCCGGACGATCGTCGACTCCCAGGTGCGGTGCGACCAGAGGACCTGCGCCTTCCAGGTCATCTTCTCGTCGGCGTCGCAGTCGGCCTGCTCGACCTTCTTCATGAAGCTCGGGAAGTCACCGAACGTCGTCCACTGGTTGTAGGCGACCCGGACCGGCACGCCGACCTCGATGGTCTCGACGATGTTGGTGACCTTGAGCTTCTTGCCCCCGCCCTTGCCGCCCTTGCCACCCTTGCCGCCGCCGAACACCGACATCACCTTCTCCTTACCGCCGGCGAGGCCGGCATGGAACATCGCCTTCAGCGGGGAGTCGCCGTCCGCGAGCTTCTGCGCGCCGGTGGCCGCGGCGACCAGGCCCGGCCCGCCGCCCTGCTTGGCGTACTCACTGAGCCGACCGGTGGCGCCGGTGACCCGCTCGGTGACCGCCTCCACGGCCCGCTCCCCGATCGCGGAGGCGAGATTGCGCAGCTCGCCACCGATCTGGTCGCGGGCCCGGTCGGCCAGGCTGCTCGTCGCCACGGCTCACCGCCCCCGATCGGCTCGGGCCGGCACCGGCGCGCCGGGCTGGTCGTCCAGCTCCTGCTCCTCGTCGGGCGCGGAGCGCTCGCCCTTCGGCGCGGAGCGCGACCCGTCCGGCGCGGAGCGCTCGGCATCCGGCCGGCCCGCGCCACTCTTGCGGCGCAACGCGTCGGCACCGCCGCGCAGTCGTCCGCCGATGGCGTCGATGCCGTTGCCGGCGGCCGCGGTCGCGGCCGCCCGCCCGGCCGCCACCAGCGGCGGGCCCAGCCCACCGAGGTTGCGCAGCTGCGGGTTCGCGGCCATCAGGTCCGCGCCGAGCTGCTTCAGACCGCCCGGGCGCCGGCTGGCCCGCCCGGCGGCGACCGCCGCGGCGAGCGTCAGCGCGGTACGCATCTTCTTCCGGCGACCCAGCAGATAGCCGAAACCGACTGCCAACGCCACCCGTGATCCGCTTTTCATCCGCTCTCCTTCGCGCTCTCCGGGAGGCGGACATCGCGTCCCGGAGAGGCGGGCAGTACCCGTCACCCCATCGGCAAAACATTTCCGCAGGAGCGCGAAACCACCCATCAAGGCGGTACTGAGCAGGAGAAACGTAAACGGTGAGCGAGGAGCCTCAGCGGATCGGAAGTGCCGAATCCAGGCTCATCCGGGCGTGCAGGCTTCCGCCTTCCTCACGCAATTCCGCACCGCATTTACGCAGCACCGAGATCGCACCCGCATTGTCCGGAGTGGTTTTCGCGACCACTGTGTGCATCCCGGCCGCCGCGGCGGCGTTCAGCAACTGTCGCAGCGCGGCGGCGCCCAGGCCCCGGCCCCGCGCCGACCGGCCCAGCCACATGCCGGTCTCCACCGTCCCCGGCTCGTCCCGGCGGGTCATCCGCACCATGCCGACCACCTCACCGCCGGAGACGATCGCGTACATGGCCGTGCGGGTCGGGCCGTTCAGCCCGCCGAGGCTGGCGCGGTGGAACTCGCGGAACGCGTCGCGGCGGGCCAGCGACCAGCCCGCGGGGGCGTCCACCGGAGGCATCACGTCCTCCGGCTCCGCCTCAGCCGCCGCTACGGAGAGCAACGGTTCCAGGTTCCGTTCGTCCACCGGCTCCAGCCGTACAGCACCCGTCACGTCGCGCAGTCTGCCGCGCGTGGTCCGGGTCGTCCACCCCTTTGGGGAGGGATTGCCGCTATGGCCGACCGCCTCGTCCGGTCGTACCCCCGGGGTGTTCCCGCCTCACGCTGCGTTGTCATCCGACCGGTCGTTCCGGCGTGAGCGTGGTCACGCCGAGGGGTCGAACTCGCAGAGCACTGCCGAGGCGTCGTCGGTGCGCTTGTGCCGCCGCAGCCGGTCCGGGTGGTCCCGCTCGGCCGCGCGGACCCGGCCGATCAGCCCCTCCGGGCCCTCCACCGCCAGCACCTCCAGCAGCCCGGCCCAGTCGAACAGGCCGAACTGGTCGACCGCGCAGGAGGCGCCGTCGCTGAGCAGCGCGGCCCGGCGCAGCGCCCCCGGACCGCGCAGCGGAAGCGTCCCGGTCAGCGCGTGGTACGCCGCGTCCGGGTCGCTCGCCGCCGCCCAGTAGCCGTGGGTGCGGTTCATCCGGGTCCGCTGCACAGTCGTCGCGCGCCGGAACCGGGTCGCCGGGTCGGTCTCGCCGTCGGGCAGCGCGGCGGCGCTGCGACGCAGGTCCGCCACCGCGTCCGCGAGCCGGTCGTCGGTGACCACCTCGATCCCGCGGTCGGTGTCGAGCACCAGCGGGCTGTCGCAGAGCACCAGGTAGTCGACCCGGTCACCGCTGTGCCGCAGCAGGCAGACCGTCGACGACGGGGTGCCGGGATGGTCGAGGTCGCACGTCCCGCCGTGGTCGGCCCGTACCGCGAGGATCGCCGCCGCGAGGCTGCTCATCAGCGTGGCGGCGGGGCGGGCCGCGACCGCCAGGCCGATCCGGGCGGCCAGGTGGCGGACGTACCAGGCGGGGCCGTGCGCGCAGCCGGTGTCGAAGCCGTCGGGCACCGTCGCGCCGTCGAGGACGCCGACGAGCGGGCCGAACCGGAAGACCACGTCCTCGTTCTCCGGCCGTCCGGGCGCCGGGTCGGAGGCGGAACGCACCCGCATCACCGGCGCCTCCGCGACCGGGCGGGCCGGGCTGCTGCCGATCGCGTACCTGCGGTCTGGTGCCCCCATCGTCGGCCTCCGTTCGTCGTCGCCGGCCGCCTACCCGGACCGCGCCGGGTCATCCGCCGCCGACCCCGATCGTGGTAACCGTGCGTCATCTTCCCCGGACCTTCGGTAGCGTCGGACGCGACCGGGTCGGTCCCGGTGACAGGGGGTACGAGATGTTGGAGCGGTTGCACGAGGGCGGCATCCGGGCGGAGCACGCCTACCTCGCCGGATTCGTCAGCATCGGCCTCTCGGTCACCAGCTGGTTCCTCTCCAAGCACATGGAGCGCGCCGGGGTGGCGCGGGCGGACCGCTGGGGCATCTTCATCGGCGAGTGGGCGCCGACGTTCTTCGCCATCGGCAACGGGCTGCGCACCTACGAGAAGTGACGCCGGTCAGCGGCGCCGGTTACGGGCACGCGACGAGCGCAGCCGGCGCAGCCGGCCGATCAGCACCGGCTCGGCGGCGAGCGCGGCCGGCTGGTCGAGCAGGGCGTTGAGCAGCTGGTAGTACCGGGTGGCGGAGAGCCCGAACGTGTCCCGGATGGCCTGCTCCTTGGCGCCGGCATGCTTCCACCACTGCGCCTCGAACGCGAGGATCCGCCGTTCCCGCTCGGTGAGGCCGTCGCCCGGGGCGTCGGACGGTGCCGGGGCGGACGCCGTACCACCGGACGGGGCGACGTCGTCGAGGGACGTGCTGTCGTCGGCGGGCGCGGACCGGTCCGGCGGCGTGGACTCGACCGGGGGCGCGGTGCGTGGCGGCGGGACGGCACCCGCCTGGCGCGTACCCGCTGTCGGCCCCGACGGGTCGGGCCGGTCGACGGCGGCCCGCTGCGAGGCGTCGGCGGACATGGCGCGCTCCTCTCCGACGGCAGGTGACCGGCACGAGGAACGCGCCGGCCGGGGGAGCCCCAGCGTAACCAGGGCCGCCCCCGGCCGCATCGGACGCGGGGTCCGCACCGCCGGGGGGAGCCGGCGGCGCGGACCAGGTCAGGCGATGTCCCGCCGCCGCATCGTCCAGAACGCGGCCACGAGCGCACCCACCAGGGCCACGCCGAACACCACGGCCGACTGCTGCCAGGTGACCACGTACGTCGCAGGCTCGCAGGCGCCCTGGGAGAACTGGCAGGTGTCGTAGTCGAACAGCTCCGCCTGCTTCAGGAACCACGACTGGGCGTACGTGGAGAGCACGTACCGGTCCCCGAACTGGACGCCGAGCACGGCGACCGCGATCCGGATGCCTATCTCGCTCACCGCGAAGATGCCCACCGCCGCGCCGAGCGCCATCGCCGTGTGCCGGCCGAGCGAGGCCAGCGCGAACCCGACCGCCGCCACGAGCAGAGTCATCCCCAGCGCCCGCAACCCGTCCAGCCCGATCGACTGCCACACTCCGGCGGTCATCTTCGCGGTGCTGCCGCGCTGGCTGGCGATCAGCCAGAACGCCGCCGTCCAGAGGGCGCCGAGCACCACGGTCAGGCCGAACACGGTGGTGAGCAGGGCGGCCAGCTTCGTACCCAGCACGGTGAGCCGTTTCGGCCGCCAGAGCAGCAGGTTCATCATCCCGCCGGTGTTCCACTCGGCGCCCACGAAGGAGGCGCCGACGATGAAGCCGAACAGCGCCACGGAGGCGGCGAACACGGCGATGAACAGGGGGAACTCGGCCCGGAAGTCGAACTGGTACGGCAGGTACCACTTCGCCTCGAACATGTCGGGCTGCGGCTGGTAGTCCTTGCCGCAGTTCGGGCCGTACCGTTCCTCGGTCTTCTCGCCGCGCGCCTGGGCCGCCTCGCACTCCGCGATGGTGCGCTTCCACTCCGTCATCGCGGACTGGTAGTCGTTGTTCGCCTTGGCCTCGGCCTCGGCCACCGCGGCGGGCGACAGCTTCTCGCTGGAGAAGCTGAACGCGGTCGCGACCGTGGCCAGGCCGAGCACCAGCAGCACGAGCATCAGCCGGGTCACCCGGCGCTTGCCGAGCCGGCGCAGCTCGGTGACGAACAGGCTCATGCGCCCCAACCTCCTGCGGTGCCGGTCTGGTCGACCTTGGCGGACTGATCGACCTGACGGTGCTGGCCGGGGACCGGCGCGGTGGCGGTCAGTTCGAGGAAGACGCTCTCCAGGTCGACCGCGACCGGGGTGAGCTCGCTGACGTAGAGGCCCTGCTCGGCGAGGAGCCGGCTGACAGTGGCCGGCTTGTCCACACCGGACAGCACCAGGTGGTCGGGCTCGGTGGCGACACGGACCCCGGCGCGGGTGAGCGCGTCGGCGGCCTGGGGCAGGTCGCTGACCGCCTCCAGGCGGACCCGCACGGAGGCCTGGGAGTGGGCCGCGAGCACCTGCTCGACCGGCCCGAACGCGACCCGGCGGCCGAGCGAGATGATGGTGACCGAGTCGCAGATGAGCTGGATCTCGCCCAGGATGTGGCTGGAGAGCACCACAGTCATGCCGTTCTCGGACAGGTCCCGCATCAGCCCGCGCATCTCCCGGATGCCGCCCGGGTCGAGGCCGTTCGCCGGCTCGTCGAGGATCAGCAGCTTGGGGTTCTTGAGCAGCGCGGAGGCCACAGCGAGGCGCTGCTTCATGCCGAGCGAGTAGGTCTTCACCCGCTCGGCGGCCCGGTCGCGCAGCCCGACCAGCTCCAGCACCTCGTCCACGCGCTGCTTGGGCAGCTCACCGGCCTGGGCCAGCAGGCCCAGCGTGTCCCGCGCGGAGAAGTGCGGGAAGAACTGCGGGCTCTCCACGATGGCGCCGACCTGCCCGGCGACCGCCGGCAGGGCGTGCGGCAACTCCTGGCCGAGGATGGCCATCCGGCCGCCGTTGGGCCGGATCAGGCCGAGCAGCGTACGCAGCGTGGTGGTCTTGCCCGAGCCGTTCGGGCCGAGGAAGCCGTGCACCTGGCCGGCCTCGACTCGCATGTCGAAGCCGTCGAGCGCGTGGCGGACCCCGCGTTTCCGGCTCCGGTACGTCTTGCGGAGACCTTCGATCTCCAGGACAGCCGACACAGCTGACCTCCCCCGATAAGTAGGCGTCAGCGACACCATACGCGGTATGCACCGGAAGGCAATACCCGGTATGCAGTGTCGGCGTGTCGGTTGAGGTCAGGCGCAGACGACGTGCACGCCCGCGTCGCGGAACGCCGCCACCACGTCGGGGGACGCGCCGGAGTCGGTCACCAGCGTCTCGACCCGGTCCACCGGGCAGATCCGGGCGAACGCGTGCCCGCCGAGTTTGGAGGAGTCAGCTATCACGACGACCCGCTTGGCCCGCGCGACCATGAGGCTGTTCATGGCCGCCTCGCCCTCGTGGTGGGCGGCGGCGCCGAGCTGCGGGTCGATCGCGTCCACGCCGAGCAGCGCGACGTCCAGCGTGACCTCACGCAGCAGCGCCCCGCCGAGCGGGCCGACCAGCTCGAACGACTTCGGCCGGACCACGCCGCCGGCCACCACCACCTTCATCCGCGAGCGCACCAGCAGCTCGTTGGCGATGTTCAGCGCGTTGGTGACCACCGTGAGCTGGGCGCCCTCCGCACTGGTGTTGAGATCGGGGCGGACCGCCAGCGCCCGCGCCACCTCGGTACTCGTGGTGCCGCCGTTGAGACCGACGACGGTGCCCGGCGACACGAGCGCGGCGGCCGCCGCGCCGATCCGCTGCTTCTCGGCCGAGTGCTTCGCGGTCTTGTAGCGCAGCGGCAGGTCGTAGGAGACGCCGTTGGCGACCGCGCCACCCCGGGTACGGGTGATCATCTGCTGCTGGGCGAGCTGGTCGAAGTCGCGGCGGATGGTGGCCTGGGAGACGTCGAGCCGCTCGGCCGCCTCCTCGACGGTGACCCGCCCGCTGTCGGTCAGCATCTCCAGCAGCGCGTTCCAGCGCGCGTAGCGGTCCACCGCGGGGCCCTCCCCAGACTATGCGTGAACGGTGATCGGTTGCGTGCACACTAGTGCGCGAAACTGGGTCCGCGCAAAACCCTGCGCTGCGCGAACTGGGAGATGGTTGCCACGACCACCCCACTTCGCGCAGAATGACGCGCGAAAGGCGGCCGTATCGCGCCGTATTGCGCAAGGTCTCCCCGGCGAGGAGTTGTCATGGCGTACGTGCACGCGGAGATCGCGAGCCAGCCCGACTGCTGGCGGGAGGCGGCGCGCCTCGCCCCGACCGTCGCCGCGCACCTGCCGCGCCCCGGCGAGCGGGTCGCCGTGGTCGGTTGCGGCACGTCGTGGTTCATGGCCACGGCGTACGCCGGGCTGCGCGAGGCCGCCGGCCAGGGCGAGACCGACGCGTTCCAGGCCAGCGAGTTCCCGGCCGGCCGCCGGTACGACCGGCTCATCGCGATCACCCGCTCCGGCACCACCACCGAGGTGCTCGACCTGCTCACCGCGCTGCGCGGGCGGATCCCCACCACGGTCCTGGTCGGCGACCCGGACTCGGCCGCCGTCACGCTCGCCGACGCCACAGTCGCGCTGCCCTTCGCCGACGAGCGGTCGGTGGTGCAGACCCGCTTCGCCACCACCGCGCTCGCGCTGCTGCGTGCCCACCTCGGCGAGGACCTCGGCCGCCTGGCCGCCGACGCCGAGGTGGCCGTACGCGCCCCGCTGCCGATCGACCCGGCCGGCATCGAGCAGGTCACCTTCCTCGGCCGCGGCTGGACCGTCGGGCTGGCCCAGGAGGCCGCGCTGAAGTGCCGCGAGGCGGCCACGTTCTGGGCCGAGGCGTACCCGGCCATGGACTACCGGCACGGCCCGATCTCGGTCGCCGCGCCCGGCCGGCTGGTCTGGGCGCTCGGCGAGATCCCGGACGGCCTGCCCGAGGACGTGGCTGCGACCGGCGCCGCGTTCGTGCACAGCCGCACGCACGGCTGGCGCACGGTGCTGACGAGCTGGTCGGCCGGCCGCAACCCGGTCGACCCGATGGCCGACCTGATCCTGGCCCAGCGCTTCGCGGTCGCGCTCGCCACGAGCCGCGGCCTCGACCCGGACGCGCCCCGCCACCTCACCCGGTCCGTGGTCCTGGCATGAGCGAACGCACCGAGCGCAGCGAGGGCCGTGAGCGCATGCCCGGCCGGCACAGCGTGAGCGAGCGAAGCGAGCCCACGGCGTGAGCCGCGGCGACGAGGTCGTCGTCGCGCTGGACGTGGGCGGCACCGGGATGAAGTGCGCCCTGGTCCGGCCGGACGGCACGACGGTGCACACCGAACGGCACGCCACCGACGCCCGGCGCGGCCCGGAGGCAGTGGTCGGCACGATCCTCGACGTGGCCGAAGGGCTGGCCGGCAAGGCCCGCGCCGACGGCCGTACGCCGGTGGCCTGCGGCATCGCCGTACCCGGTGTGGTCGACGAGGCGCGCGGCGTGGCGGTCTGGTCGGCGAACGTGGGCTTCCGGGACGTACCCCTGCGGGAGCTGGCGGGCACGCGGCTGGGACTGCCCGCGGCGCTCGGCCACGACGTGCGTGCCGGCGGCCTGGCCGAGGCGCGGCTCGGGGCCGGGCGGGACGCCGGCCACGTCCTGTTCGTCGCGATCGGCACCGGCATCGCCGCCTCACACGTGGTCGACGGGTCGGCCGCCACCGGCGCGCACGGCGCCGCCGGGGAGATCGGCCACATCCTGGTACGCCCCGGCGGCCCGCGCTGCGGGTGCGGGCGGACCGGCTGCCTGGAGGCGGTGTCGTCGGCCTCGGCGATCGGGCGCCGGTACGCCGAGCTGTCCGGCGCGCCCACCACCGCCGCCGAGGTGGCCGACCGCGCCGCCGCCGGTGAACCGCTCGCCGTGGAGGTGTGGCAGGAGGCGGTCGAGGCGCTCGCCGACGGACTCGCCACCGGGCAGGCGCTCTACGATGTCTCGACGGTGGTGCTCGGCGGCGGGCTGGCCCAGGCCGGTCCCCGGCTGTTCGACCCACTGCGGGTGGCGTTGCGCGAGCGGCTGACGTTCCACCGCGAGCCGCGCCTGGTCGGGGCTGACCTCGGTGACGAGGCCGGCTGCCTGGGCGCCGCCCTGCTGGCCCTGGACACCCTGGCGAAGGAGAGTCGATGACCCGGCGCGTGACCGGCAAGGTGGTGACCCCGACCGGCGTCATCCGGCAGGGTTGCGTGGAGATCGCGGACGGGCGGATCACCGCTGTCGCCGAGTATCCGTCGGTGCGTGACGGGCACTGGATCGTGCCGGGCTTCGTGGACATGCACACCCACGGCGGCGGCGGGCACACGTTCACCACCGGCGACCCGGAGTCGGCGCGGCAGGCCGCCGCGTTCCACAGCGGGCACGGCACCACCACGCTGCTGGCCAGCCTGGTCAGTTCCCCGTTCGAGCTGATGCGCGACGCCACCGCCGCCTACCGCCCGCTGGTGGAGTCCGGCGTGCTCGCCGGCGTCCACTTCGAGGGCCCGTACCTGTCCGCCGACCGCTGCGGCGCGCAGAATCCGGAGTTCCTGCGCGACCCGTCGACCGCCGAGCTGACCGAGCTGATCGAGCTGGGCGGCGGCGCCGTCCGCATGGTCACCATCGCTCCCGAGCGGGACGGCGCCACCAAGGCGATCGAGCTGCTGGTGTCGCACGGCGTGGTCGCGGCGGTCGGGCACACCGACGCCACCTGGGAGCAGACCCGGGCGGCCGTGGCCGCGGGCGCGAGCGTCGGCACCCACCTGTTCAACGGGATGCGCCCGGTGCACCACCGCGAGCCCGGCCCGGTGGTGGCGCTGCTTGAGGCCCCGAACGTGGTGTGCGAGCTGGTCGCCGACGGGGTGCACCTGCACGACGGCATGCTCGGCTTCGCCACCTCGGTGGCCGGCCCGGAGCGGGCCGCGCTGATCACCGACGCGATGGCCGCCGCCGGGATGCCCGACGGCGAGTACGAGCTGGGCGGCCAGGCGGTCACCGTGTCCGACGGGGAGGCCCGGCTCGCCCACAACGGCGCGATCGCCGGCAGCACGCTCACCATGGACGCGGCGCTGCGCCACGCGGTCGGCGCGGGCGTGGCCCTGCCGGACGCCTGCCGGATGGTCGCCACCACCCCGGCCCGCGCGATCGGTCTGGGTGACCGGGTGGGCGCGCTCATCGCCGGGCTGCGCGCCGACCTGGTGATGCTGGACGACGACCTGAACGTGGTACGGGTGATGCGCGGCGGCGACTGGGTGGAGTGATCCGCCCGGGCGTCAGACCGTTGGCACCTCGACGCCGAGCACCGCCTGCTCGTCCGGGCGGTGCACCAGCACGTCGGCCAGGTACGACTGCACCGCCCGGCGCATCCCGACGTCCCGCCCGGCCTGCTCGGAGAGCAGCCACTTGTGCTCGATGATCTGGGCGAACAGCTCCTGCGGCTCCAGCTTGCGGCGCAGGTGCGCGGGCACCGCCCGGACCACCGGCTCGAAGACCTCGGTCAGCCAGCGGTGCGCCGCCTGCTGCTCGTCGGTCAGGTCGCTCTCCAGCCGGTAGGCGTCCAGGTCGTTGAGGAGCTTGCGGGCCTGGTTCTCCTCCGCGTCCAGGCCGGTCAGGCGCAGGAGCCGCCGGGTGTGGTAGCCGGCGTCGACCACCTTCGGCCGGACCAGGTAGCGCCCGTTGTCGACTGTCGACATGGCCACCTCGGCCACGTCGAAGCCCAGCTCGTTGAGGCGGCGGATGCGGCGCTCGATGTCGTGCCGGGCGGCGCGCTCGACCTGCTGCTCGTACGTGATCTCGTGCCAGAGCCGCTCGTAGCGCCGCACGACCTCCTCGCAGACCACCTCCGGGTCGATCGACTCGTGCAGCAGGCCGGCGGCCTGGAGGTCGAGCGCCTCGCCGAAGATGTTGACCCGGGCGATCTCCAGGTCCTCGCCGCGCTGGCCGTTGGACAGCGACGGGTGAAGCGCCCCGGTCTCGGCGTCGACCAGGTAGGCGGCGAACGCGCCCGCGTCCCGCCGGAACAGCGTGTTCGACAGCGAGCAGTCGCCCCAGAAGAACCCGGTCAGGTGCATCCGCACGATCAGCGCGGCCAGCGCGTCCAGCAGCCGGTTCATCGTCTCCGGGCGCAGCGTGTTGGAGAACAGCGCCCGGTAGGGCAGCGAGAACTGGAGGTGCCGGGTGATCAGCACCGGGTCCAGCGGCTCGCCGTCGTCGGTCTGCCGGTCGGCCACGATCGCGATGGCCTCGACCGACGGGAAGTCGATCCGCTCCAGCGCCCGCAGCAGGTCGTACTCGCGCTCGGCGACCCGCTCGCCGGTCTCCTTCACCGCGTAGACGTACCCGCCGAGCCGGACGAACCGCACGATGTGCCGGGAGATGCCCTGCGGCAGCGCCACCAGGTGCTCGGCAGGCCACTGCTCCAGCGGGGTCGACCAGGGAAGGTCGAGCAGCGCCGGGTCGACGAGAGCCGAGGTGATCCGCACGGCAACCAGTGTGACCGCTGACCCCCGCGCCGCGCTTCCCTTCGTGGCTGGGCACACAGCCGCCGATGCCCGCGCCGCCCGGCCGCCGCCCGCGGCCGGTAGCGTGGTCGCGTGCGTCAGACCTCGGGGGTACGCGGTGACCTGCGGCTGCGGCCGGTCCGGCCGGCCGGGTGGTGGTTCGACGGGCTGCTGCTCGCGGCAGTGGCGGCGCTGACCGTCGCGCTCGCCTCCGGTCACCTGTTCGGCCTCGACCGGGCGGTCGCCGACTGGTCCGACGACAACCGCCCGACGGCTGCCCGCTGGGTGGCGATGACACTGAACCTGCTCGGCCAGGGCACCCCGCTGACGCTGCTCGCGGCCGGGCTGGGTGTGCTGCTGGCGCTGCGGCTGCGCTCGGTGCGGCCGCTGCTGCCGCCGGTGGTCGGGTTCGTGCTCACGTTCTTCACGATCGGCCCGCTGAAGGTGTGGACGGCCCGCCCGGCGCCCAGCGCCTCGGTCAAGGAGCCGTTCCTGTCGCCCGAGCAGACGCTGCCGCTGTTCCAGCACGACCTGCCGGTGCGGTTCGCGCAGTCGTACCCGTCGGGGCACGTCGCCAACGCGATCGTCTGGTACGGCGTCCTGGCGCTGCTGCTGGCCCCGCTCGTGCGCACGTTCGGCCGCACCGTGCCGCCCCCGCTGGTCACAGTGGTCCGGGTGGTGCCCCCGGCGGTGGTCTTCTGCACCACCGTCTACCTGGGCTGGCACTGGCTGACCGACTCGGTCGCCGGGCTGCTGCTCGGCCTGCTGCTGGACCGCCTGCTGCGCCGGGTGCCCTGGGACGACCTGCCGCTGCCCCGCCGCCTCGGCGACTCGGGCCGGCCGGTCGCCTGGTCCGCGCCGCCCGCCACCTCCGGAACGCGGTGACGGGCGGGCGCGGCGCTCAGCCGGCCGGGCGGATCTCCACGATGCTGATCCGGGTACGGGTGCTGTAGGTCAGCCTGCGGCGGTGGTCGTCGTCCTCGGGCCGCACCGCCACCTGGATGCGGATCTGGGTGCCCTTCGGCAGCTCGACCCGTTCGTCCGGCGTACTCACCACGAACACTCCACCGGTGGTCTCCGGGTCGATCGACACGCGCTCCTGCCGCAGCAACGGGGTGTCGTTCTCCGCGTCCCCGGGCCGGGTGTACTCGGCGCGTATCCGGACCAGGTCGTCGCGCCGCAGACCACGCAGGTCGACTGTCGCCTGGACGCTGACCAGCCCGGTCTCCGGCACGGTCCAGTGGTACAGGCCGGTGGCCCAGCGGATGGCGTGGAACCGGTCGGTGGTGTCGAGCGTGTCGCCCGCGTGCGCGGTGCTGTGGAAGGTGGCGATCACGTCCCGTTTCGTGGTCGTGGACGTCTTCTCGCCGATCATCGTCGCGAAGTCGCCGGCGGTGCCGCGGAACGCGTCCGCGTCACAGGTGTGCTGGCGGCCGATGATCGCCGAGTCGGTGAACTGCCAGATGCGCGGCGTCTCCGCCGGCTTGCCGTATCGGGTCCAGCCCGGGCCGGAGTCCCCGCCGGCCCGCGCGTACGCGGCCTTGAAGTCCTCGGCCACCCGGTACGGGTAGTCGGCGTTCCAGCGCGGGAGGTCGCCCAGGTCGTCGTCGCCGTACTGGCCGCGCGACGCGTACATCACCGCCACCTTGCCGGTGCGTTCCTCCAGTTCCCGGCCCACGTCGACGCCGATGTGCGGGGGCACGTCGTCGGTCGGCCAGCGCTCCAGGTCGATCTGCCAGAAGAACCCGTCGTACGTGCGCCACCAGGGGGTGTGCTTGTCGGCGTAGTCGACGGCGGTGGCGGCCTGGTCCTCGATGGAGACGTCGGAGTGCACCACCACGTACATGCCCAGAAACGGGATGCCCGCGTCCTTGGCCGCGGTGAGCATCACCCCGTAGTACTGGCTGTGGAACGTGCCGTCGCGCGACTGTTCCGTGCCCTTGTAGGTCATGAAGTCGATGCCCGCGGCCCGGGCGTCCCGGATCCGGTCGGCGGTCAGCCCCCGGTCGACGTCGTAGTCGCTCGCGTCCCAGCCGAACAGCGTCATGTGCGGTACCTCCCGCGATCGCGGTGAAGTGGTTCCCGGAACTGCCGGAGCCGATTCGAGGGCACCTTTGCCCGATCGACGCGGAAAGAATCTGATCATCGCCATCGGACAGGACAATCGGCACGGAAGAATTGTGAACCGCGCTTGACCTGCGTAAACGACTCTACCGAGAGCGTCGACAATCGACCACCGCTGAGCGCGCTTTATTTATGCAAATCATTTTCGTCAATTTGCGCCCGCAGGCACCTGCCGTTCACCTGAGCGCTTTAGGCTGCCGGTGTGGAACAGCTGGCACGGCGACTCGGCGTACCCGACGCGGTCGTCATCGGTCTGGGCTCGATGCTCGGCGCGGGCGTCTTCGTGGTCTTCGCCCCGGCCGCGGCGGCGGCCGGCGGCACCGGCCTGCTCGTCGCGCTGGCGGTGGCCGGCTTCATCGCCTACTGCAACGCCACCAGTTCGGCCCGGCTCGCCGCCCGCTACCCCGAGTCCGGCGGCACCTACGTCTATGGCCGGGAACGCCTGCACCCGTTCGCCGGTTTCCTGGCCGGCTGGGGGTTCGTGGTCGGCAAGACCGCGAGCTGCGCGGCCATGGCGCTGACCGTCGGGGCGTACCTGTGGCCGGGGCGGGCGCGGCTCGTCGCGGTCCTCGCCGTGGTGGCGGTGACGGCGGTGAACCTGCGCGGGATCGGCAAGACCGCCACCGCCACCCGGGTCCTCGTCGCGGTGGTGCTCACGGTGCTCGCCGTGGTCGCGGTGACCGGCGCGCCGCAGGTCGCCGCCGACCGGCTCACCGCACCGGCGGGGATCGGCGCGGGCGGCGTGCTGACCGCCGCCGGCCTGCTGTTCTTCGCCTTCGCCGGGTACGCACGGATCGCCACGCTGGGCGAGGAGGTACGCGACCCGGAGCGCACCGTCCCCCGGGCGGTGCCGCTGGCGCTCGGCGCGGTGCTGGCGATCTACCTGACGCTGGCGGTGGTCGCGCTCGGCGTGCTCGGCGCCGACCGGCTGGCGTCCACGGACGCGCCGCTGGTCGAGGTGGTGACCGCCGCCGGGCACCCGGGGCTGGCCTGGCTGGTCCGGGCCGGTGCGGCAGTCGCGGTGACCGGGGTGCTGCTGTCGCTGCTGGCGGGCGTCGGCCGGACCACGCTGGCGATGGCCCGCCGCCGGGACCTGCCGGGCGCGCTGGCAGCGGTCCACCCGCGCCTCCGGGTGCCGCACCGCGCCGAGCTGGCGGTGGCCGTCGTGGTGATCGCCGTGGTGACAGTCGGCGACGTCCGGGGCGCGATCGGCTTCTCCAGCTGCACGGTGCTGGTCTACTACGCGATCACCAACGCGTCGGCGCTCACACTCGGCCCCGACCCGGACCGGCACGTCCCGGTACGGCTGCTCGCCGCGCTGGGCCTGGTCGGCTGCCTGGTGCTCGCGGTCAACCTGCCGCTGCCGAGCGTGCTCGCCGGGTTCGGCGTGCTCGCCCTCGGCGCGCTCGGGTACGCCGTCCGCAGGCGTCGGCCGGCCTGACCGAGCCGACGCGCCCGGTCACTCCTGCGGGCGGCGCGCGGCGGGCGGGCCGGTGGGCGCCGGCGGCGGCGCGGGCGTGGTCTCCCGGAGCAGCGCGGTCAGCCCGGCCCGCCGGGCCACCACCGTCAGCCGGTCACCGGCCTGGATCACCATGCGCGGGTCGGCCGACCAGTCGGCCTTCTGGTTCGGGCGGGTGTACGCGAGCAGGCGTACCTCACCGGGCCGGGCCACCGCGCTCAGCGGACTCCCGTCCAGCGGCGAACCGGCCACCACCGGCACCTCGGTGACCAGCAGCGCGTGCCGGTCGACCGGGATGGTGGCGACCACCGCGCGGTCGAGCAGCGCCGCCGCGAACGCCGGCGCGGCCAGATAGGACACGCTGCGCGAGATGCCGATGCCGAACGCCTGCTGGATCCGCTCGGCGAAGTCGCCGTCGAACAACCGCAGCACCACGCGCAGGTCCGGGTCGAGGGACCGGGCGATCAGCGCGGCCCGCAGGTTCGTCCCGTCGTCGGTGGAGACCACCACGAGCGCCTGGCAGGTGTCCACCGAGGCGGACCGGAGCGTCTCCTCCCGGCCCGCGTCGCCCACGATCAGCGGCACGCCCAGCCGGTGCGCCAGCGCGGCGCCGCGCGCGTCCGGGTTCTTGTCGATCGCCACCACCTCGACGCCGAAGTCGTGCAACTGGGCCATCACCCGGGTGCCGATGTTGCCCAGCCCGACCATCACCACGTGCCCCGAGCGGTCCGGCTGGACCCGGCCCGCGTGCAGGGCCAGCCGGGCGTTGACGATGCCGTCGACCACCGCGGCCGTGATCAGCGGGATCAGCGCCAGCCCGGCCAGGTTGAGCACCACCTGCATCACCTGGGCGGCGACCGGCTTGTTGACGTCCGGGTCCTGGCCGGTCAGCGTGGTGACCAGCGTCAGGTAGACCGCCTCGCTCCAGCTCACGTCGGCGGCCCGGGCGTTGAGCCAGCCCAGCGCCGCGATCACCCCGAGCAACACCAGCACCGCGATGCCGATCTTGCGGGTGGCGAAGTGGCGGACCGCGCGCAGCAGGACGGCGGCCGGCTGCCGGCGCCGCCGCGCCCGTACCAGCCGCCGCGCGGCGACCTCGGTGCCCGCCGGCCGCCCGGTCGCCTCGGCCAGCACCACGTCGGCCGCCGCCTCGTCGGCGGGCAGCACCCGGACCAGGTCCGGATCCGTGGTGACGGCCAGGCCGCAGACCACGTCCTGCGGGCGTACGTCGTCTCGGCGGGCCACGTAGAGCGTGCGCCCGGCGTGCCGGAAGTGGGTCGGCGCCACCTCGCCAAGCGCGGCGGCCACGAAGGCGGGCGCGGCCATCGAGGCGTCGGAGAGCACCGCCGAGTCGGGGAAGAGCTGCCGCAGCCCGTCCGCCAGGTTGGTGTTGAACATCCGCACCACCAGGCGCAGCCGCGACTCGACCTCCTGGGCGCACAGCGCGGCGTGCATGTTGCCCACGTCGTCCTGGTGCAGCAGCGCCAGCCCGGCCGCCCCGGCCAGCCCGGCCCGGCGGAACGCGGCCTCGTCCAGCCGCTCCGCCGTGACCACCCGTACCCCCGGCACGTCCCGCCCGTCGGGGCCCTCGGACCGGCGGCGGCCCGGCACCACGAGCGTGACCCGCACCTGGCCGTCGGCGCTGTCGGTGGCGAGCAGCGACCGGACCACCCAGTAGGCGAGCGGGTCGGAGCCGCAGACCACGTAGTGGGGGCGTTCGTCACCGTTCATCCGGAGCCGCCAGCCGGTCGCGCGGCGCGCGCGGTCGCGCAGTGGCTCGGCCATGTCCGGATCGTAGTCAGCCGCTCGCGATGTGCGCAGCCCCGGCGATCATGAACGCATGGCGGGGCCGGGTCCGGGTAGAGCACCGGCATGCAGACGTTCCTGCCGTATCCGGACTTCCTGGCCAGCGCACGCACGCTGGACCAGAAGCGGCTGGGCAAGCAGCGCGTGGAGGCGATCCAGGTGCTGCGCGGGCTGACCCGGCCGGACTACGGCTGGCGCAACCACCCCGCGGTGAAGATGTGGGCCGGGTACGAGGAGGCGCTGACCCGGTACGGGCTGGACATGTGCGCGGTGTGGTGCGAGCCGGGCCGGGCCGACACCTGCGCCGGCACGCTCGCCACCGATCTCGCGACTGCCTGCGGCATCTCGGTGATCCGCACCCAGGACGAGCTGGCCGCCGCCGGTGAGCTGCCGCCCTGGCTGGGCCGCGACGACCTGCACCGCAGCCACCGGTCGTCGCTGCTGCGCAAGGACCCGGTCCACTATGCGCCGCTGTTCGGCGACGTCTCCCCCGACCTGGAGTACGTCTGGCCGCCGTCGGACCGCCCGCGCCGTTGCCTGCCGTGAACGCCCCGCCGACGCGTACCCAGCGGGTTGCCGCCCCGACCGGCAGACTGTGAGCACCGCCGACTGGAGGATGCCCCGTGGGTCTGTCGCAAGTGGTAGGTCGCCTGATCGGCGTACGCGAGCACGTGGTGGACCCGGGCGGCGGTGGCGCGGACCGTGTGCCGCGACCGGTCGCGGCGCTCGTGGTCGGCGGCGGCATCGCCGGCATGTCGGCGGCTGTGGTGCTGGCCGAGCGCGGGGTGGCCGTGACGGTGCTGGAGGCCGCGCCGCACCTCGGCGGCCGGCTCGGCGCCTGGCCGGAGGAGTTGCCCGACGGCGTCCAGCGCAACGAGCACGGCTTCCACGCGTTCTTCCGGCAGTACTGGAACTGGCGGTCGATCCTGCGCCGGGTCGATCCGGAGCTGGGCTTCCTCAAGCCGATCCCGGGCTATCCGATCCTGTCCGAGCAGTGGCCGACCGAGGAGTTCGGCAAGCTGCCGCCCGCGCCCCCGGCCAACCTGCTGGCGCTGCTGCTGCGCAGCCCCAGCCTGCGCCTGGCGGACCTGCGGTCGATGGACCGGGACGCGGCGCTGCCGCTGCTCACCTACGACCCGGTACGCACCTACGAGGAGTTCGACGAGCGGACCGCCGACGAACTGCTCACCTCGCTACGGCTGCCGGACCGGGCGCGGGCCATGCTGTTCGAGGTCTTCTCGCACTCGTTCTTCAACCACGAGGCGGAGATGTCGGCCGCCGAGATGATCGCGCAGTTCCACTTCTACCTGCTCGGCAACCCGGAGGGGCTGGCCTTCGACTGCCCTGATCGGGACTACGGCACGGCGATCTGGGAGCCGCTGACCCGGTACGTGGAGAAGCACGGCGGCCGGGTGCTGACCGGCGCGGCGGCCGCCCGGCTGGACCGTACCCCGGACGGCTGGCAAGTCACCGGTGCCGACGGCGACGCCTGGGAGGCGCCGCACGTGGTGCTCGCGGTGGACCCGCCCGCGCTGGCCGCGCTCGTCGACGCCTCCCCCGGCCTGGCTGGGGCGGCGCCCGAGCTGGTGGCGCGGATGCCCGCGTTCGGCCGGCCCGGCCCGCCGTACGCGGTGGCGCGCTACTGGATGGACGGGGACGTCCGGGCCGACCGCGCGGTGTTCAGCGGCGTCTCCCGGCAGCCCACGCTGGACTCGGTGACGCTCTACCACCGGCTGGAGGACGAGCCCCGCCGCTGGGCCGAGCGGACCGGCGGCTCGGTGGTGGAGCTGCACGCGTACGCCTGCGAACCGGACGTGCCGGCCGACGAGCTGGCCGCCCGGATGCTGCGGGAGCTGACCGCGCTCTGGCCGGAGGTAGCCGGCCTGCGGGTACGCGAGCTGCGCGCCCGGGTCGAGGCGCAGGCCCCCGCGTTCACGCCCGGCAGCCACGCCTGGCGTCCCGGGGTGGAGACCGACGCGCCCGGCCTCTACCTGGCCGGGGACGGCATCCGCACCGAGTTCCCGAGCGCGCTGATGGAACGGTCGTCGGCCACCGGGATCATCGCCGCGAACCACATCCTGCGGGCCGAGGGGGCGGCGGCCGAGCCGGTCCGCTCGATCCGGCCGCGCGGGCTGCTGGCCGGGCGGGCCGCACCGAAACGGTCATAAGCGGCCAAAAACGCCTCTACGCTCGACTGATCCGGTGACACGGGAGGTCGGGCGGTGAGCACCGCGACGCGGGATCGGCGCGACGAGGAGCACGGGACGCCACGGGACGAACGGACCGCGGTGGTCACCGCGCTGCGGCTCGGCTGGTCGATGGCGGACGCCTACCACCACGCGCAGACCGCCGACCTGACCGGGGACGGGCACCGGCAGACGCCGGCGCCGCCGAAGCTGTCGAACCTGACCGAGCTGGCCGGCCGTCACCGGCTCGGCATGTACCTCGACGGCGTGGACGTCGCGCTGGCCCAGATCGCGCCGCTGACCCCGGCCGGCCGTACGGTGCCGTCCACCGCCGCCGCCCGTGGTGCCACCGGGGCCGACCGGGAACCGTTGCTGCGGGCGCTCGACGACCTCAACATCGACGTGCTGCGGTGGACCATGGCGACGAACCACCGGGTCGGGGTGGCGTACCGGCTCGGGCGCTCGCTCGCCGACACCGTCCGGCGCGGCGACGCCGACCAGCTCGGCGCGCGCTTCGGCGGCCGGCACCTCCAGATCAGCAGGTGGCTGGACGAGCTGGCGAGCGTGCTGCCGCCGTACTCGGCCGCCGTGGTGCGCCGCTCGCTCGCCGCCTGGGCCACCGCTGTCGGCCGGGCCACAGTGGGCGATCCGGGCGAGGCCGGGCTCGCCGAGCTGGCCCGCGAGCTGCGCAACCAGGGCGACCTGTGGCAGGACGTCCTGACCGGCGGCCTGCACCCGCGCGACCTGCTGGACGAGGAGAACTGGGCGGTGATCGCCCGCAACGTCGTCATCCGGGACCGGAAGCTGGTGGCGCAGGCGGCCCGGGGCATCTTCTGGCCGGTGCTGGCGCCCCTGCTCGTGGTGCTGCTCGCGGTCGTCGGGGTCAGTGCCGCCGCCGCGGCCGGCTCCCCCACCACCCGGGCGGCGGTGGCGCTCGTCGGCCTCGGCGCCGGGCTGACCGCGATCTGGCGGTCGATTTCCACACCCACGCTGTCGGTGGCGGCCGAGGTGAACCGCCCGCTGCTGGACAGCGAGCTGGTGGTGCAGATGACCGCCCGGATCGACAGGCCGCTCACCGCCGCCCGGCGGGCCGGGCGGGCCGGACGGCAGCGGCGGCCCGCCGACGACGGATCGAAATACGTTGCCCACGATTCCCGAATCGATCTACCGTGAGCGCGCAAGGTCAGCCACCGTTCCAGGAGCCGTCGATGTCGCTGCGATACGCCACCACGATGACGTCGTGGCTGCTCGGCGACGGCTGCCGGGAACACGGTCCCTGGCCCGGAGGGCACGACTGACGCGTCTCGCGTCCCCGTCGTCGCCGTACCGCCGATCGTGAAGGGAGAGCCCGGTGGACGCCGTCCTCGTCATCAACGCCGACCTCGGCCCGCTGCACCGGGTCACCGTCAAGCACGCGATCCGGATGCTCTGCCGCCGGGTCGCCGAGATCCACGAGGCCGAGCCCGACCGGGTGATCGGCGTCTTCCCGCTGCCGCGGGTGGTCCGCCTCGTCCGGTACGTGGTGACCCGCTGGCGGTTCAGCGCCGGCCCGGCCTGGTCCCGGGCCGGGGTGCTGGCGCGCGACAGGCGGAAGTGCGCGTACTGCGACGGCGCGGCCAGCACCATCGACCACATCCTGCCCCGCTCGCGCGGCGGCCGGAACACCTGGGGGAACACCACCGCCGCCTGCTACGCGTGCAACCAGCGCAAGGGCGACCGGACCCCGGCCGAGGCGGGCATGCCGCTGCGGCGGGAACCGGTGACGCCGAGCTGGGCCGCGCTGGCGCGGTGACCGACGGCCGGCGGGCACAGGGGGCGGTGTCGGGGGTACGCCCGGCGCCGCGCCCGCCGGTCCCACCATGCCCTAGGTGCCGAGACGCCGGACCAGCCCGTCGAGCAGGAGGTCCAGCCCGCCACCGAACTCGTCCTCCGGTGCGACCGCACCGGCCGCCCGTGCGGTCTCGGCGAGCAGGGGGAACTCGTCGCGGGGCAACGCCGCGATGACGGCCGTGCCGGGGCCGGCCAGCGCGCCGAGGTGTTCCATCTGGATCGCGCCGATCACGTAGCCGAGCAGGGCGCGGAACGCGATCACCCGCCCGGTGCCGGTGAAGCCGGCCCGGGTCAGCACCGCGAGCACCGCTTCGCCCCAGCGCAGGATCGCCGGTGAGCGGTGCCGGTGTGCGGGCAGCAGCGGGACGGCGGCCGGATGGGTGCCGACCGCCCGGCGTACCCGGCCGGACAGCTCCCGGATGCCGTCCGGCCACGGGACGTCGAGCGGCGGGCGGGTGTCCACCCGGTCGAGGACCCGCTCGACGACGAGCGCCTCCAGTTCGTCGCGGTCGGCGACGTAGCGGTAGAGGCCCATCGTGCTGGTGCCGAGCTGCGCGCCGACCGCGCGCATGGTGAGGCCGGCGAGGCCGTCCCGGTCGAGCACCGCGAGCGCCGCGTCGGCGAGCTGGGCGTGGGTCAGGGAACGGGGACGGGGCATGGCCTTGACAGCGTACAAGATACGCCTACGGTTGTAGGAGTACGTCGTACGCCTACAACGGGAGCGCGCATGGACGTCGTCACCCCTCGCCACCTCACCAGCGTGACCGGCGCCCAGGTCGCCCTGCCGGACCCGGACCGCCTGGTCCACCTCCAGTTCCGCCGCTTCGCCGGCTGCCCGGTCTGCAACCTCCACCTGCGCTCGATCGTCCGCCGGCACGCCGAGATCGAGGCGGCCGGCGTACGCGAGGTGGTGCTCTTCCACTCCCCCGCCGACGAGTTGCGCGAGCACGTCGCCGACCTGCCGTTCGCCGTGGTGGCCGACCCGGACCGGCGGCTCTACCGGGAGTTCGGGGTGGAGTCGGCGCGACGGTCGCTGCTCGACCCGCGCGCCTGGCTGCCGATCCTGCGTGCCGTGGTGACCGGCACCTGGCACGTCCTGCGCGGCCGGGAGCGACTGCCGTCCCGCACGCCGCACGGCGGCCGGCTCGGGCTGCCGGCCGACTTCCTGATCGCGCCCGACGGGCGGGTGCTCGCCGCGAAGCACGGCGAACACGCCTCCGACCAGTGGTCGGTGGACGAACTGCTGACCCAGGTCAGCGGGAGCCGGTCGGCACGCTGACCGCCGGATCGCCGGGGTGTTCCCGCAGGAACGCCTCGGCCCGGGGCGCGTCCCGGAGGATCTGCCAGCAGGCGAGCGCGAACCCCACCCCGGTGACGCCGAACAGGACGAACCAGATCGGCGCCAGGCTGAGCAGCAACTGGCCGAGGTTCATCGTCACCAGACCGCCGAACAACGGCACGAATCTCCGCTGCCGGATCAACTGCTCGGCGGTGGTGCGCAGCCACGGCAGGTCGTCCGGGGAGTCCACCACGCCGCGCCGGACGGCCCGGACCAGTTCGCGGCGACGGCGGAAGCTCACCGCCCAGAGCCGCGACTCGCGGTCGGCCCGATAGCTACCGCTGCGGACCATGCGGACCAGCGCGACGATTTCCAGCCCCAGACCCAGCACCGCGAGAACCAGGCCGGTCACCTCCACCCAGTCGGGCGGGTCGCCGCGTTCCAGCCAGCTACTCGGGAACGCACCGTCCGCCATCAGCCCGACCAGCAGCGACGCCAGCGCGAACGTCAACACCGTGCCGACCAGCAGCAGCCGGACACGGCGGCGTCCTCGCTTGATCTTCCGACGTTCCGAATCACCGTCCACGATGGCCCCCGTCCGACGGCCGGAACGTACCCATCGGGGGACGCCGGGCAAACGGCGGTCAGCGCGTGGCGGGCGGGATCCAGCCGAAGCGCGGCGGCCGGCGCTCGTTGATCGCCGCCACCCCCTCGCGGGCCTCGCCGCTGTCCCGCACCTGGGCGTGCCACCAGGCCAGCCGGTCGGCGTCGGCACGCCCGTCGACGATCTCCTTGGCGGCCGTCACGGTGAGCCGGGAGCGCTCGGCGACGGTGGCGGTCAGCGCCGCCACCCGCCCGGCCAGCTCCCCGGCCGGCAGCACCTCGTCGACCAGGCCGATCCGCAGCGCCCGGTCGGCGTCCACCAGCTCGCTGGTGAACAGCAGGTGCTTCGCCGCGGACGGGCCGACCAGCGCGGCCAGCCGCCGGGTGGTCGGCGCCGGGTAGACCAGGCCGAGCCGGGCCGGGGGTACGCCGAACCGGGCGTCCGCAGCGGCCAGCCGCAGGTCGCAGGCGACGGCGAGCTGGCAGCCGCCGCCCACGCAGGCGCCCTCGATCGCGGCGACCGTGGGGCGGCCGAACGCGGCCAGCCGCTCCTCGGCGGCCACCGCGATGCTGCCGTCACCGGCCGCCAGCAGCTCGTCCAGGTCGCCCAGGTCCGCGCCGGCGCAGAACGTGCCGCCCGAGCCGGTCAGCACCAGCACACGTACCGCCGGGTCGGCCTCCAGGCCGTCGAGCAGCACCGGGAGCTGCCGCCACATGGCCGGGGTCATGGCGTTGCGCCGGGCCGGGTTGTGGATGACGACAGTGGCCACCGGGCCGTCCAGGGTGACGGTCAGTTCCGCGTCGGACATGGGTCCGACCGTAACGGGCGGGGCCCGGCGACCACCCACGTGGGGTGGCCGCCGGGCCCCGGGGTCGGGCGGTCAGGTCAGGAGACGTTGAGCGCGGTGTCGTCGACCACGAACGAGGTCTGCAGCGAGCTGTCCTCGGTGCCGGTGAACTTCAGCGTGACGGTCTGCCCGGCGTACGCCGCCAGGTTGAACGACTTCTGGCTGTAGCCGCTGGCCTTGTTCAGGTTCGAGTAGGTCGCCAGCGTGGCCAGCACCGAGCCGGACGAGTTGAGCACCTGCACGTTCAGCTTGTCGTACTGGACGCTGGTGGTGCTCTCGGCCGAGTCGATGTGCAGCCAGAACGAGAGGGAGTACGCGGAGCAGCCGCTCGGCAGGCTCACCGACTGCGACAGCGTGTCGGTGCGGGTGCTGCCGTAGCCGTTGAGCCACGCGTTCCACGTACCGGTGCGGGTCGGCTGGCCCTGCGAGCCGTACTGGCCGATGACGCCGGAGGTGGTGGCCCAGACCGTGTTGCCGGACTCGAAGCCGGGGTTGCCGAGCTTCTGGCCGGCGCCGGTGCAGCCGCCGCCGACGCTGCTCACGGTGAGCGAGTACGTGGCGGTCTTCGTGCCCGACGCCGCGCTGCCGGTGACGGTCACCGAGTAGGTGCCGGCCGGGGTGCTGGAGCTGGTGGAGACGGTGAGCGTGGACGAGCCGCCCGAGGTCACCGAGGTGGGGCTGAACGACGCGGTGGCGCCGGTCGGCAGGCCGGACGCGGAGAACGTCACGGTCTGCGCGGTGCCGCTGGTGGTGGACGTGGCGACGGTGGCGGAGGCCGATCCACCCGCGGTGACCGACCCGGAGGTCGGCGAGAGCGAGACGGAGAAGTCGTTGCCGGTCGAGCTGCAGGGCGCGTCGTTGCCGGCCACGTACACCGCGGTCCACGCGGCCTGGACGGTCTTGTACTCGGTGGAGCAGTTGCCGTACAGGTCGGTCGCGGCCCGCAGGGTGTACGCGCGGGCGGTGTTGGCCGGGTTGCTGGTGTTGACGTACGAGGTGTTCGAGGTGAAGTACACGTCGAGCGCCCGGTACCAGATCTTCTCCGCCTTGGCGCGGCCGATGCCGGTCACCGCGGGAGCCGAGCCGCAGACCGGCGAGGTGCCGTACGCGGTGGCGCCGGTGCCCTCGGCGAGGTTGAAGAAGAAGTGGTTGCCGACACCGGAGGAGTAGTGCACGTCCTTGTTCTTCGTGCTGGTGGACCAGCAGGAGTCGGACGAGCCGTCCAGCGACGGGTTGTACATGTAGCGCAGCGGCGTACCGTTGCCGTTGATGTTGATCTTCTCGCCGACCTGGTAGTCGCCCGGGTCGCTCGGCGCGGCGGCGTAGAACTCCACCATGTTGCCGAAGATGTCGCTGGTGGACTCGTTGAGGCCACCGGACTCACCGGAGTAGACCAGCCCGGCCAACGCCTCGGTGACGCCGTGGCTCATCTCGTGCCCGGCCACGTCCAGCGAGACCAGCGGGCGGGAGTTGCCCGAGCCGTCGCCGTAGGTCATCTGGGAGCCGTCCCAGAACGCGTTGACGTAGTTGTTGCCGTAGTGCACCCGGCTCGGCACGCCCTGGCCGTTGCCGAAGATGCCGTTGCGGCCGTGCACGTTCTTGAAGTAGTCGAACGTCTTGGCGGCGCCGAAGTGGGCGTCCACCGCGGCCGACTGCCGGTTCGAGGTGGCGCCGTTGCCCCACGCGTTGTCCGCGTCGGTGAACGTGGTGCAGGTGGAGGTCCCGTTGTTCATGTCGCAGGTACGGCCGTTGCCGCGTACCGGGTCGATCATCTGGTACGTGCTGCCGGAGAGCGTCGTGTCGATGGTGACCGAGCCGGTGTAGATGCCCTGGCCGGTGCCGGCCACCGTCTCGATCTCGTCGTACGAGCCGATCACCTTGCCGGTGGTGGCGTCGGTGATGACGTGCAGCTTCGACGGCGTCTGCTTGTCCGCCTTCCAGCCCGTCGCGACGGTCTCCCAGGCAAGGCGGCCCTTGCCGCTGCTGGCGTCGACGAACAGCTCCGGCGCGCCGACCGAGGTGAGCGAACCGGAGAACGTCTTGCGGGCGCTGGCCTTGGCCGCGTCCGCGCCGACCTTCGCGGTGGTGCTCAGGGTCAGCGGGGCGGAGAGGCTGACCGACGCGCTGGTCAGGGTGCCGTTCGGGGCGGTGTGGATGACGAAGTCACCGCCGTACACGCGGAGACCCTGGTAGGTGCGGCTGTACCGGGTGTGCGCGGCCCCGGAGGGGTCGACCTTGGTGCGGACGGCCTGATAGGCCTCACCGCCGGCGCCCTGGACGACGCCGGGGTTGGCGCGCAGCAGGCTCGCGGCCTTGGCTGCGGCCGAGGTCTCGGGGCTGGGGGCGGTTGGCGCTGCCGCTTGCGCCGAGGTGGTGACGCAGGCCAGCACGCCGCTGGTGAGCAGCGCTGCGCTGACGGCGGCGACGGATCTTTTCACGGGCCCTCCTGGAAGGCGAAGTTGTGACGGGGGTAGTCACTGATGTAGATATAGCGATACATCGAAGAACGTGAAAGAGGCTGGCGAGATCCCGCCGGAGACATTGACCGAACGGATGAGGAGGACCGGTGGGCCGGAACCGGGTGGTCCCGTCGCGCGTCCGATCGGGTATGAGAGCTGCCTCCGCCGCGGCGGCCGTCGCCGCCCTTCTCCTCCCGCTCGCCGGCTGCGCCCGCGCCGACGCGCCACCCGTCATCACGGACGGGCCCTCGCCGCTGCCCGCCACCGAGGTCGTGCTCGTGAAGTCGGGCGGCATCGCCGGGGTGAAGGACACCGTCACCGTGCGGCCGGACGGTCACTGGACGAGGACCGACCGGACCGGCGCCTCCCAGGAGGGCCGGCTCGCCGAGACGGACCTCGCCCGGCTGCGACAGCTCGCCACCGACCCCCGGCTGGCCACCGAGGCCACCGAGACCAAGGGCCCGGACAACTGCGCCGACGGGTTCACCTACCGGCTCACCGTCGGCCCCGCCGAGAGCGGGTACGTGGACTGCGGGCCCGCCGCCCGTCCGCCGGCCGTCACCGCCGAGGTGGTCGAGCTGCTCACCCGCGCCACCGGCTGACCCGGCTTTCAAACCCGCTGCCGCTGTGACATCGGCCTATGGCCGGTGGACGGCGACAGAGCCAGCATGGAAGGCATGACTCGCGCACTCATCGCCCTGACCAGTCACTCCGAGCTGGGCCGTACCGGCCGCTCGACCGGCTACTACGTCGGCGAGGCCGCCGAGCCGTGGGAGGTGTTCCGCGCCGCCGGGTACGACGTCGACCTGGCGTCGGTGGCCGGCGGTGAACCGCCCGTCGACGGGCGGGACGAGAACGACACCACCCAGAACGACTTCCTCGCCACCGCTGGCGTCACCGACACCCCGAAGGCCGCCGACGTCGACCCGGAGCGGTACGACGTGATCCTCTTCGCCGGCGGCCACGGCACCATGTGGGACTTCCCCGACGACCCCGACCTGGCCCGGATCGCCCGCTCGGTCTACGAGCGCGGCGGCGTGGTGGCCGCCGTCTGCCACGGCCCGTCGGCGCTGGTGAACCTCACCCTCACCGACGGCTCCCGGTTGATCGCCGGCAAGCGGGTGGCCGGGTTCACCAACAGCGAGGAGGCGGCCGTCGGCCTCACCGACGAGGTGCCGTTCCTGCTCGCCGACAAGCTCACCGAGGCGGGCGCGCAGCACGTGCCGGCGCCTGACTTCACCGAGCACGTGGTCGTCGACGGGCGCCTGGTCACCGGCCAGAACCCGCAGTCCGCCCGCGCCGTCGCCGACGCCGTGGTGAAGCTGATCCCCTGAGCGCCGGTCAGAACCGGTAGTCGTCGGGCAGGCCGGTGGCCCGCAGCTCGGGCGGCAGGTGGGCGACGTCGTTGAGCGCGACGAGCGTCGGCGGGCCGCCCGAGCTGTAGCGGATCACGGTGAGCCCGCAGTTCTGCTGGTTGAGCCCGATCCACCGGTGCGGCGGCGCCTCCAGCGCGTTCAGCACCAGCCAGGCGACCAGGAAGTTGTGGGTGACGACCAGCTCGCGTACGTCACCCTCCGCGGGGGCGGCGGCGAACCGGGCCACCGCCTCCGCTGTCACGCGCGGCCCGTCGCGCCGCTCCCGCTCGGTGAAGCCGGCCAGGAACGCCGCGTACGACTCCGGCAGGCCGGCCGGGTCGGTGTCGTGCGGCATGTGGTCGCCGGCCCGGTCGTCCTCGCGTACCGGAACACCGGGCAGCGACGCCGCGACCAGGGCGGCGGTCTCCGCGGCCCGGCGGGCCGGCCCATGGTGTACGGCGGTGAGCCCGGCCCCGCGCAGCCGCTCGCCCAGCAGCGTCGCCTGCCGCCGGCCCCGCTCGGACAGGCCGGTGTCCGCCTCCTCCTCCGGCCGGTCCTGCTCGCCGTGACGGACCAGGTAGAGCAGGCGGCTGGGCATCGGCACCTCCACGGTCGGGGACCGCGAGACTAGCCCGCCGCCGCGCGGTTCACCGGCCCTGGTGCATCTGGCCGATCCGGATGCGGTTGCCGAACGGGTCGCGGATGCCGAAGTCGATCCCGTACGGCCGGTCGGTCGGCTCGTCGGTCACCTCGACGCCCTTCGCGACCAGATCCGCGTACGTCTTGTGCGCGTCGTCGGTGGTGAAGAACAGGAAACCGCCGGCAGCGCCCTTGGTGAGCAGCTCCCGGACCTGCTCGGCCGTCTTCGGGTCCAGCGCGGGAGGGCCCGGCTTCTCCAGCAGGATCTCCCGGCCCGGGTCGCCCGGCACGTTCACGGTGAGCCAGCGCATGAAGCCGAGGTCCTGGTCGGTGCTGACCTCCAGGCCGAGCTTGCCCACGTAGAAGTCGAGCGCCTCGTCCTGGTCGAGCACGTAGATCTGGGAGCGGGAAGTCGAAGTCATCGTCATGCCCACGACGCTAGAGCAGCGTCCCGACCTGCTGCTTATCCAAAAGTGCGCAGTCCCGACCGGGTCACCGCGCCGGCGGCGGCCGGCTGAGGGGAAGCGGCCGGCTTGCCGGCGGTGGCGCTCGGGCGCATCCAGGCCTTGGTGAAACAGCTCGGGACGTCGGCTGGCGCGGCCTTGCGGCGCCGGTAGGCCGACGGCGACTCACCGACGATGCCGTGAAACGTCCGGCTGAACGTGCCCAGACTGCCGAAGCCCACCAGATGGCAGATCTCGGTGACCGGTTCGTCGGTGCGCACCAGCAGGTACATGGCGCGTTCCACCCGGCGGCGTTGCAGGTAGCGGTGCGGTGTCTCGCCGAAGGTGGCCCGGAAGGTACGGATGAAGTGCGCCTCCGAGACGTGCGCGATCCGGGCCAGCGCGGGGATGTCCAGCGGCTGCGCGTACGCCCGGTCCATCGCGTCCCGGGCACGCAGCATCGCCCGGTTGGACTCCTCGACCGCGCGACTCATCGCAGGTCAGCCTACTGCGCGGTCCGCACCTCGACCGCCTACGGCTCGTCCACGAGGTTCTTGGTCATGATGTGCTCGCGGCGCACGCCGTCGGGCATCAGGCCGCCGACCTCGCCCGTGTCCCGGAAGCCGGTGCGCAGGTAGAGGGCCCACGCGTTCGGGTTGCCCTCCGCCACGGCGAGCCGCAGCGTCCGCGCGCCCACCAGCCGGGCCCACTGCTCGACCGCCCGGACGAGGTGGTCGCCCACGCCCCGGCCGCGTCCCCCGGGTGCCACGTACATCGAGATCAGCTCGACGACCCCGTCGTGCTCGGTCGGCATCCCGCTCGCCATCCCGACCGGTTGCCCGTCGAGCAGCACCACGACGTTGTACGACCCGGGGACGGCCAGCCGCCCGCGCCAGCGTTCCTCGCGGTCACCGTCGCCCTGCCAGTCCGCCAGGCGGGCGCCGAAGGCGTACCCGGCCTCGGCGAGCGCGGCGAGCCGCAGCTCCCGCCACACCTTCCAGTCGTCCTCGCCGAGGACGCGTGTCTCGATCATGCAGAGAGGGTTCCGCAGGCACCCCGAGCGGACAATCGATATCCGGCGACGGCGAGTCGGTGGCCGGACCTGCACAACCCCCCGGCGGCCCGAACCCGGTGCCTGCTCTCCGGCCCGGCTGCTCGTCAGATCCCGGCGTCCTCTCTAACCTGAAGCCGGCAGGGCTAAGCCACGTCGACGAGGGCACGGACAGCGCCTAGCGGGGAGAAGACATCGTGGAACGCGTGACGGGCATCGGCGGCGTCTTCTTCCGCGCCCACGACCCCGACCGGATCAACCGCTGGTACGCCACCCATCTCGGTGTCGAACTGGCACCGGAGTCCTACGACGTGTCCTCCTGGTGGCAGAAGCCCGGTCCTACCGTCCTGGCGGCCATGCCGGCGGACTCCGAGCACTTCGGCGGTCCCGAGCACTCCTGGTCGCTCAACTTCCGCGTCGTCGACCTGGACGCGATGGTCGACCAACTGCGCGATGCGGGCATCGACGTCGAGGTGGACCCCGAGGAGTATCCGAACGGCAGGTTCGCGAACCTCAGAGATCCAGAGGGCAACATGGCCAGCTCTGGCAGCCCGCGGGGGCCGACGCCAGTGGGCCCGCCTGACCCCTCGCGCGTGCACCGTCAGGTGGCTGCAGACGGAGCCGGGCGTCCCGCGGCATCGGACCGGAACGCCTTGTGGAATTGGAGCCCCCGGCCGGGATCGAACCGGCGACATCTCGCTTACAAGTTCTGGGCGCCGCCGTCCGGCCGCGTTCGTCTCTGACGTCGGGCGCTGATCCGTCGCAAGCCGGCTTCGGCTCCCACTGTTCGGTCCTGTTGCTGTCACCGTTGCTGTCGACAGCAACAGGGCCGACTGCTTCGGTGTGAAGGAATGATCGGTCGCTGATGAGCTGGGTGGGTAGTGGCGTTGGGCTGTCCAAACGATCCACCAGCGTCCGCAAAGGTCCAGCCTTGCTCATACGCGTCGTCACCCAGTTAGTCACTCACGAGCCAGCGATGGTCGTAGCCGATCGCCTCCCAGCACTGCCGGACCCACCGCCGTTTGTTCGGCGAGGCTGTGCGCCACATGTAGGCAATGCCCTCGTGGATGCGCTCGCGGCGCGTCGGATCGAGCCAGGCAGGAAGGTTGTGGCAAAGATCGGCGAGCGTATGCACCTGTTCTTGACGGCGGCTGTCCAGCACGGCCGGATCCCCATCCGATGCTGCCAGGTAGCGAATCATCAGCAGGGATTCCGTCAGCAGGTGCGCGACGGCGGCTTCGGCCGCCTCCTGGTCGTCGTGCGGCGCAAGCGTCAACTCGTCCTCCTTCGTCCGGCGTCAGCAGTAGAGCGACCTCTGCCATCCTGATGCCGTCGACGCGCCCACCGGGGATGGGGCTGCCGCCCGGCTTGCCACGTCAAGCGGCCCTTGACGCACGTACGGACGCTGCCGGAACGGGCTGAGTCGGCTTTCGTGTCACGGACCTTGCCCCGGGCGGACACCGCCACAGCGGCGCAGTTGGCCTGACCTCGACCGGTACGGACCTGGCTCCTGGGATCGGAGCTGGCCACCGGCGGGCACCCCTCCCCCTCCCAGGTGAGCAGTTGACCTGACCGTGAGCGGCTGCGGAGCCGGCTCCTGAGCGACCGGGCATGCCCTCGGCGGACACCGCCCCCATGCTTGGGGCTTGCCGCGCGGACCCGGAGCTACCCGTCTGCGGCGGCCCATGGGCCCCCCGCTCTCCGCGCCAGCCGCCGGGCTTGTTGCGTGGCCGGAGTCGGAGCGCCAGCGGAGCGACGGACGCGCGCCCAGGCGGCGGCGCGTGCGGCCCGTTCAGGGCCGCCAACCTCGACGCGATGCGTCAGGCGCTCGGCAAGCTCGACGGGCGGCTGTCGTGACCGCCGTTGCTGTCAGCGTTGCTGTCATCCGGCCAGATCGCAGCGGCTGCCGCCGCGAAATGCCTTGTGGAATTGGAGCCCCCGGCCGGGATCGAACCGGCGACATCTCGCTTACAAGGCGAGTGCTCTGGCCAGCTGAGCTACAGGGGCGCGTGCGTCGGGCTCAGCATAGCGACTGGGCCCCGGAAATCCCGCCTCGCAGGGCTCCCGAGCACGGAAAACGTCGGTATCCCGACCGGTGCGGCCGATGGATCATCGCCCGGCCGCGCTCACGGGTGGGGAGATTGATGCCTCGCAGTGCCTTCCTGACCGTTATGCGTATGCCGTCCGTCCCATCCGACGCGCCACGTCTTGGCACGATCGCGAAAGCCGTTTACCGTGCAGTGACGCGGACGACACTCCGGCCGGCCTCGGCTGCCTGAGCGACGACCCCGTTGGCCGGTGCCTTGGGCACCGGTCGCTCCTTCACTCGGATCGTCCGGCACGTTCCTGCCGGTGAAAGGAAGCGCTCCATCATGGCTACGGTCACCTACTCGAAGGCGTCCCGGATCTATCCGGGCACCGAGCGCCCCGCCGTCAACCAGCTCGACCTCCAGATCGGTGACGGGGAGTTCCTCGTCCTGGTCGGCCCGTCCGGCTGCGGCAAGTCCACCAGCCTCCGGATGCTCGCCGGCCTGGAGGACGTCGACGACGGCGCCATCTACATCGACGACCGGGACGTCACCCACCTCCCGCCGAAGGCCCGCGACATCGCGATGGTCTTCCAGAACTACGCCCTCTACCCGCACATGACGGTGTACGAGAACATGGCGTTCGCGCTCAAGCTGCGCAAGACCTCGAAGTCGGAGATCGACCGGCGGGTCAAGGAGGCGGCCGGGCTGCTCCAGCTGGAGGAGTTCCTCAGCCGCAAGCCGAAGGCGCTCTCCGGCGGTCAGCGCCAGCGTGTCGCCATGGGCCGCGCGATCGTCCGCGAGCCGCAGGTCTTCCTCATGGACGAGCCGCTGTCGAACCTCGACGCCAAGCTGCGCGTCCAGACCCGTACCCAGATCGCCTCGCTGCAGGCGAAGCTGGGCGTCACCACCGTCTACGTCACCCACGACCAGGTCGAGGCCATGACCATGGGTCACCGGGTGGCGGTCATGCTCGACGGCGTGCTCCAGCAGGTGGACACCCCGCGGGCGCTCTACGACACCCCTTCCAACGTCTTCGTCGCCGGCTTCATGGGCTCCCCCGCCATGAACATCAAGACGGTGAAGCTGACCGAGCAGGGCGGCGCGTTCGCCGAGATGATCGTGCCGCTGACCCGCGAGCAGGTCCAGGCGGCCAGCGCCGAGGGCGGCGACGGCAAGGTCACCGTCGGCTTCCGGCCGGAGGACTGCGACCTGGTCAGCCCGTCCGAGGGCGGCATGCCGGTCGTGGTCGAGCTGGTCGAGGACCTCGGCTCCGACGCCAACGTCTACGGCCACGCCGCGCTGGAGGGCCACAACGAGCGGTTCGTGGTCCGCACCGACCGCCGCAGCATGCCGAACATGGGTGACACCGTGTTCGTCAAGCCGCGTACCGGCCGCAGCCACGTCTTCCACGCCACCACCGGCCAGCGGATCTGACGTACGTACGCGAGAAGGGGCGGCCCGCCACGGCGGACCGCCCCTTCTTCGTACTCTCGATCAGACCTCGACGGACCGGCGGCGGGCGACCTCGGCCAGCGTGACCGCGGCGGCGACGCTGGCGTTGAGCGACTCCACGTCGGAGACCATCGGGATGCTGACGGTCAGGTCGCAGGTCTCCCCCACCAGGCGGGACAGCCCGCGCCCCTCGGAGCCGACCACCACGACGAGCGGGCCGACGGCGGCCTCCAGGTCGTACAGGTCGGTCTGCCCGTCGGCGTCGAGGCCGACCACGACGAAGCCGGCGTCCTTGCAGGCCTTGAGCGACCGGGTCAGGTTGGTGACCTGGGCGACGGGCACGCGCGCGGCCGCGCCGGCGCTGGTCCGCCAGGCGGTCGCGGTGATCCCGGCGGCACGCCGTTCGGGTACGAAGACACCCTGCGCGCCGAACGCGGCGGCCGACCGGATGACCGCGCCGAGGTTACGCGGGTCGGTGACGCCGTCCAGCGCGACGAGCAGCGGGGCGGCCTGCTCCAGCGCGGCGGCGACCAGGTCGTCGAACGGCTCGTAGGCGAACGGCGGCACCTGGAGGCCGACGCCCTGGTGCAGCACGCCGCCGGTCATCCGGTCCAGCTCGGCGCGGCTGACCTCCAGGATCGCGATGCCGCGGTCGGCGGCGGTGCGGACGATCTCCTTGACCCGGTCGTCGATGTCGATGCCCTGCGCGGTGTAGAGCGCGGTCGCGGGCACCTGGGTGCGCAACGACTCCAGCACCGGGTTGCGCCCGACCAGCAGTTCCGGGCTGTCCTTCGCCGGGTTGGCCTTGCGGCCCGGCGCGACCCGGGGACCGCCCCGGCCGCCGGCCGGCTTGCCGCCCCGGCCCTTGGTCGTGGGCGTGCCTCGGCCACCGCCCTTGCCCCAGGTGGTGTCCTTGGTGCCGGGCTGGCCGATCTTGGGCGCGCGGCCCTCCTCGGCGGCGGCGCGGCGCTCCTTGTCCTGCTTCCAGGCGGTGCGCTGGGGCAGCTTCTCGGTGCCCGAGTACGCCTTGTGCCACGGCCGCTCGTCGGCGGGCAGCGTGCGGCCCCGCCCGGCGAGCGAGTCCTTGTTCTTGCCACCGGTGCCCTTGGGGGCGCCCGCCTTCGGCGTCAGTCGCCGGCCACGGCGCTGCGAGTTGCCGGCCATCAGTCCTGCTCTCCAATAGTCCAACGCGGGCCCTGGGGGGTGTCCTCGACGACCACGCCTGCCTGCTTGAGCTGGTCGCGTACGGCGTCGGCGGCAGCCCAGTCCTTGCGGCCGCGGGCCTGCGCGCGCTGCTCCAGGGCCAGCGCGATCAGGGAGTCCACCACGCCGCGCAGGTCGTCCGTGCGGCCGCCGCCGGTCCACGCCGGGTCCAGGGGGTCGACGCCGAGGATATCCAGCATCGCCCGGGTGGCGGCCAGCGTCGTGCGGACGGTCACATCGTCGCCGGCGGTGAGCGCGGTGTTGCCGTCGCGGACCACCTCGTGCAGCGCCGCCAGCGCCGCCGACGTGTTGAGGTCGTCGTCCATCGCGGCCACGAAACCGGCCGGCAGGTCGCCGGGCCGGCCCGGGCCGACCCGCTCGGTCGCCCGCTGCACGAAGCCCTCGATCCGCCGGTACGCCACGGCGGCCTCGCGCAACGCGTCCTCGGAGTAGTCGATGCGGGACCGGTAGTGCGCGGCCACGTAGTAGTAACGCAGCTCCACCGGGCGGACCCCGAGCGAGGCCACGTAGTCGAGGTCGAGCGTGTTGCCGAGCGACTTGCCCATCTTCGTGCCGCCGATGCCGAGCAGACCGTGGTGCACCCAGTAGCGGGCGAACGGCAGGTCGGCGGCCTGCGACTGGGCGATCTCGTTCTCGTGGTGCGGGAACGTCAGGTCGAGCCCGCCGCCGTGGATGTCGAACTCGGGGCCCAGGTAGCGCCAGCACATGGCCGAGCACTCGATGTGCCAGCCGGGCCGGCCGCGGCCCCACGGCGACGGCCAGTAGGCGTCGGCCGGCTCGCCCGGCTTGGCGCCCTTCCAGAGCGCGAAGTCACGCGGGTCACGCTTGCCGCGGTCGGGGGCGTCGCCGGCGGGTTGCATGTCCGCCGGGGACTGGCCGGACAGCGAACCGTACGCGGGCCAGGAGGCCACGTCGAAGTAGACGTCGCCGGAGCCGTCGGTGGCCGGGTAGGCGTGGCCGGTCTCGATCAGCCGGGCGATCAGCTCGTGCATCTCCGGGATGTGCCCGGTGGCCCGCGGCTCGTACGTGGGCGGGAGCACGTTGAGCGCCCGGTAGGAGGCGGTGAGGATCTGCTCGTTCGCGTACGCGATCGACCAGAACGGCCGGTCCTGCTCCATCGCCTTGGCCAGGACCTTGTCGTCGATGTCGGTCAGGTTGCGGATGAACGTGACCTCGAAGCCCTTGCTCACCAGCCAGCGGCGCAGCACGTCGTAGTTGACGCCGGAGCGAAGGTGGCCGATGTGCGGCGGGGCCTGGAGCGTGAGACCACACAGGTAGACCCCCACCTTGCCGGCTTCCCGCGGGACGAAGTCCCGCACCGATCGGGTGGCGGTGTCATACAGGCGTAGCGTCACCTCACAAGGGTAGCCGTCCGCACATTTCCGGGTTGGCCGGAGCCGGGTCGTACGCTGCGTGCTGTGGACACGGCGGCGCGCACGGGAGAGACGGCACAGACCCTGGACCGGGGTCTGCGGCTGCTGCACCTGGTCGCGGACGCGCCGGGCGGGCTGACGGTCACCGAGGCGGCGCACCGGCTGGGCATCGGCCGGGCGGCCGTCTACCGGCTGGTCGGCGCGCTGACCGGCCACGGGATGCTCCGGCGCGACGGCGAGGGCCGCCTGCGGATCGGCGTGGGCGTGCTGCACCTGGCCCGCCGTGCCCAGCCGCTGCTGGCCGAGGGGGCGCTGCCCGCGCTGCGCCGGCTCGCCGAGGGCACCGGGGCGACCGCCCACCTGACAGTGGTCGAGGGCGGTGAGGGGGTCGCGCTCGCGGTGGTCGAGCCGAGCTGGACGTCGTTCCACGTGGCGTACCGGACCGGCACCCGGCATCCGCTGGAGCGGGGCGCCGCCGGCCGGGCGGTGCTGGCCGGGCGGGCCGGTGATCCGGGGCCGGTGAGCACCAGCGGCGAGCTTCAGTCAGGCGCGTACGGGGTGGCCGCGCCGGTGCTCGGTGTGCCCGGCCTGGAGGGCAGCGTCGGGGTGGTGTCGCTGACCCCGCTCGACGTGGCCGACGTCGGCGCCCAGGTCACCGCCGCCGCCGAGGCGGTCGCCGCCGCGCTCTCCTGATCCCCCGCATGCCCTCACGCCAGCTCGGCGAAGTGGCCACATCAGCGCACCCAGGCCAATCCCTCCACACTCCCTCACGCCAGCTCGCCGGAACGGCTGTATCAAGGCGGACGGATGCCGCCACCTCCCCGAGGTGGAGTGGATCATGCAAAGGCCGATGGCCTTAGCACATGGACAGGGCCGGGTGGGGGTTGTCCACAGGGTGCGGTGGGCGGCGCGGCTGCGGCTGTCCACAGGGGTACCGATCTCGACCCGCACGCCGCCACGCTCGTCACATGCCACCTCATCCTCATCGACCACCGGAGTTGGCCTGGCAGGTCTTCCGGGGCTCGGAAGCGATCCGGCGCGGGCTGTTGTCCCGGCATCACCTGCGCGGCTCGTCCTGGATCCGGCTCCGGCAGGACGTCTACGCCGACGCGCGGCTCGACCGCGACCACGCGCTGGCCTGCCGCGCGGCGCTGCTACGCATGCCACCCGGCGCGGCGATCGCCGGTCCTTCGGCCGCCTACCTGCACGGGGTCGAGCACGCCGCCGACTTCACCGACGACGTGCACGTCCTGCTTCCGGCCACGGTCCGGGCCGACTCCCAGCCGGGGGTCCGGGTGCACCACGCCCCGATGTCGAGCACCCGCAGCGGCCTCCTGGTCCCCGTGGGCAGCGCCGCACCCGCGCGAACCAGCTCACCCGTCGGCACGAGGTCGCCCGTCGGCACGAGCCCATCCGCAGGCGCCAGGTCGACCGGCGCGGCGCCGCCGTCGGCGGACCGCCGTCCGGGCACACCGGGCCGGACCAGGTCACCGAATCCGGCCGACTCCCGCAGCCGGCCCGGCCCGCCCGGCCCGGCCGACCCGCAGGACGCAGCCGCCGCATCGAACCCGTTCGCAGAGTCGTCCCCCGGCGCGGTGATGATCCTGGCCGGGCCTCCGCCCCGCACCGAGCCGGCCGCCTGCGCCTGGGAGACGGCGGTCTGGGCCGATCCGGTGGAGGCGGTCGGCATCATCGACGGGCTGCTGCGTACCGGTTCGGTGAAGCGGTCGGCGCTGGCGAGCGAGGCCGCCCGGAACGCCTGTCGCCCTGGCGGTCGGCGGGCGGCGTGGGTGTTCGGCCTGACCGACGGGCTGGCCCAGTCCCCGCCCGAGTCCCACCTGCGGGTCCGTCTCGTCCTCGCCGGCCTGCCCCGCCCGGTGGCCCAATATCCGGTGCGGGTGTCGACCGGCCTGATCCTGCACCCCGACCTGGCCTGGCCGGAGTTCCGGGTCGCCGTCGAGTACGACGGTCAGTGGCACTCCGACGCGGACCGGATGCATCTCGACCGGCGGCGGCTCAACCAGCTCGTCGCGGCCGGCTGGCTGGTGCTGCACGTGACCGGCCGCCGTCTGCGCAAGGAGTTCCCGGTCCTGGTCCGGGAGATCCGCGCCGCACTGGTGGCCCGGGGATGGCGGCCGTGACACGGGCCGGAACGCCGAGGTGGCGGCGTCCGGGAACTCCGGACACCGCCACCTCGGGGAAACAGTCGTTACGGTCGCACGTTCGGCTTGACCGGGGTCTTCACGGCGGCGTAGGCGTCGACGATGCCGTAGCCGTAGAAGCCGTTGAAGTTCAGCGAGCCCGCGCAGTACGCGTCGAACTCGGCGTCCCGGCCCTCGTTGGTGTAGCTCTGCAGCCGCGGCTCCGGGCAGGCGTGCTCGGCCGCCGTCCGGTAGAGGTGCTGCTCGACCAGGTTCGGCGCCATGCCGTAGCCGTTGCGGCCCTCCTTCTTGCCGTGCTTGCTGACGATCAGCGCCGCCACGCCCGAGACGTGCGGGGACGCCATCGAGGTGCCCTGGAGGTAGGTGTAGTAGCCACACTCACCCTTGGCGGTGCACTGCTTGAACACCGAGTTCTCGAAGCCGGCGACGATGTCGCCGTTCTCGTCGACCGACCCCTCCTCCTGGAGCACCTTCTTCGGGTACGTGGAGAGGATCATGTTGGCGTCGGTGCGGTACGTGTCGGTGCCGAAGCCGTCCCGGAACCAGCCACCCGGCGCCGCCACCGAGATCTGCTCGGTGCCGTAGTTCGAGTAGTCCGACTTCTTGCCGGACGGGCCGACCGCCGACACGCCGATCACGTGCGGCCCTTCGACCGGCAGGTCCCAGCAGGTCGCGTTGTCGATCGGCCGCGGGTACGGGTCCGCGCCGTAGTCCGGGCTGCTCACGTCGGTGCGCGGCGCGCCCAGGTCCTCGTGGTTGTTGCCGAGCGAGCCGACGAGCGTGACGCCCTTGCGGTGGGCGAAGTTCAGCGCCCGCTTCATCGCCTCGATGACGGTGCGCTGCTCGGCCTGCGCCTCCGGCGAGTCGGCCGGGTTGGCGGTGCAGTTGTAGAGCCACGGGTCGACGTAGAAGGACATGTTGACCACGTCCAGCCCGGAGCGGCCCGCGTGCACCAGGGCGTTCACCACCGGGTTGAGGAAGAAGTAGCCGCTGTCCTGGCCACCCTTCAGCTCGACCAGGGATACGTTCGGGGCCACGCCGGAGAGGCCGAAGCCGTTCGCGGCGGCGCCGATGGTGCCGGCCACGTGCGTGCCGTGCCCGCCGTCGTCGGTGCCGACCGGGTCGAGGCAGCTCGCCACCTCGCACGGGCCGTCGACCTCGGGGATGTCCGGGGCGAAGTTGCGCGACAGCGCCCAGTTGAAGTTCGGCGCCAGGTCGGGCTGGCTGGCGTCGACACCGGTGTCCAGGATGCCGACCGTGACCCGGCGGTCGCCCGGCTCGATCTTGCGGGCCTTGTCGGCCCGGATCATGTCCAGACCCCAGAGCTTGTCGTCCAGCGGGTCCATCTTCTTGCCGTTGTTCCTGGCGGCCTTGCCCTTGGTCGCCGCGGCGGCCAGCAGGTGCTCCTGCTCGACCCGGTCCAGCTTCGGCTTGCGGCCGATCGCCTTCTCCTCGGCGGCGCCGACCAGCGCGCCGGCCGCGGTGGCCCGGCTGGCGAAGTCCGCCCGGTCGCTGGTGACCTGGAACAGGCCGACGTCGTCGGTGCGGGCGACGACCTTGCCACCGGCGGCGGTGATCGCGGCGACCGCCGCGTCGCCGGAGACACCGCTCTCGGCCAGCACGGTGAAGGTCCGGAACTCCGACGGCGCAGCGTTCGCCGGGATGCTCAGGCCGGTCACCGTGAGTGCCAGCGAGGCCGCAGCCGCGACCGCGCCGGCGGTGAAGCGCTTGCTCACCACATCAGATCCTCTCGTTGAGGGACGTGGTGTCATCCCACATCACGGGAGCGGGTTCCGCCAGATCGACGTCCGTTATCGGCGGCAACTAGGCATTCGCGTTCGTCAAGGTGGTGAGCACCGTGGACAGTCCGGCGAGGGTGGACACCTCGGCGTCCGGTTCGAGGCCCCGCGGGCGGGGCAGCCCGGCCCGGTTGAGCCAGACCGCGCGCAGTCCGGCCCGCTGGGCGGCGACCACGTCGTGCTCCGGCGAGTCACCCACGTGCACGATGCGCGCGGCGGGCAGCCCGGTCGCCGCCACCACCGCCGCATAGAACTCCGGCGCCGGCTTCTTGGGCAGGCCGCCCTCGTGCGCGTACAGCTCGAAGGCGAACTGCCCGGCGAGGCCGCAGCGTTCGGCACGGCTGTTGCCGTTCGTGGCGAAGCCCAGCACGTGGTGCGGGCGCAGCGCCGCCAGCGCGGGCAGCACGTCCGGGAAAGGGCGGCTCAGCGCGTACCGGCGGGCGAAGAACAGCGCCGCGAACTCGTCCAGGTCCGCCTCCAGCCCGGCCCGGGCCAGCGAACGGGTCAGTGCGGCCCGCCGGATCTCCTGCACCGGGGCGGCGCTGAGCGCGCCGAAGACCGCACCCCAGTCCCCCTCCAGGTCCGCGAGCACCACTCCGGCCGCCGCCGGGGTCCGCCGCCGCATCTCGTCGAGTACGGCGACGAGCGCGCCGGTGACCGCCGGGCGCAGGTCGACGAGTGTCTCGTCGGCGTCGAAGACGACGGCGCCGAGCGGCCCGCTCATCGGTCGCCGGCCAACACCGGTTCGGCCGGCGCAGACGCCGACGGTGTGCCCCGCAGTTCGTCCGCCCGGACCAGGGCGACACCGCCGAGGATGAGCACGCCGCCGGCCAACTGGATCAGGCTGGGCAGTTCGTCGAGGACCAGCCAGGCGATCAGCACCGCGAACATCACCTCGGTCAGCCCCACGAAGGAGGACAGCCGCGCCCCGAGCAGCCGGGTGCCCGCGACACCAGCCAGGTACGCGACCACGGCGGCGATCAGCGACAGCCCGGCGATCGGCACCAGCCAGCTCACCCGGTGCCCGCCGAAGGTGACGTCGGCGGTGCCGGCGGCGAGCGGCAGCGCTCCGATGCCGCCGAGCAGCAGCAGCGCCAGCGCGCCGACGGCCATGCCGCCGCTGGCCATCACCACCGAGGGCAGGCCCGCGTCGATCCGGCCGGCGATGACGAAGTATCCGGCCAGCCCGACGCCCGCGCCGAGCCCCCAGAGCACGCCCACCGGGTCGAGCCGCCCGGCGCCGGTGAGGTCGAGGACGAGCACCAGCCCGCACAGGGCGGTGACCGAACCGGCCACTGTGAGCAGCCGGGGGCGCTGCCCGTGGACCAGCCACATCCATCCGACCACGAGCACGATGCCGAGGTATTCCAGCAGGAGCGCCACGCCGACCGGGAGGTAGCGGACCGCGTTGAAGAAGCAGGCCTGCGCGGTGGCCACGCCGAGCAGCCCGAACAGCACGACGCTCACCGCGTTGCGGCGCAGCACCGCCCACCGGCCGCGTAGCGCCAGCACGGCGGGGACGGCGAGCACCAGCGCGGCGATGCCGACCCGGGCGATCACCACGGCGACAGCCGACCACTCGCCGGTGATCAGCGGCCGGGCGAAGGTGCCCGAGGTGGCGAACGTGATCGCGGAGAGCAGTGCCAGACCGAGCCCGGCGCCGGACCGTTCACGCATCGGGATCTCCTGGTCATGAGTGAAGGGAGGTTATGCTGATGACGCTAGGCGCAGCCTCGGACAGGAGTCAAGTTGCTTTTCGCTCATGACACCGAATGCGCGCTGGTCGCCGCCGCCGCGCTGGTGAACACCGCCGGCGACCCGGACGGGCTGCCCGACGTGGCCGCTCTGGACGCCTTCTTCACCACCCACGGGTGGAGCGGCCGGCACGAGCACACCGACGCCGAACTGCGCCAGGTCCGCGCGCTGCGGCCCCGGCTGCGCCGCATCTGGTACGCCGACACCGACGAGGTGGTGGCGATCGTCAACGGACTGCTGCGCGAGTCGCACGCCCTGCCGCAGCTCGTCCGGCACGACGACGAGCCGTACCACGTGCACGCCGTACCACGGGACGCACCGCTGGCGACCCGGATGGCGGTCGAGGCCGCGATGGCGATGGCCGACCTGGTCCGGATGGGCGAGCTGAGCCGGCTGCGGCACTGCGACCACCCCGACTGCGACAACGTGCTGGTCGACCTGTCCCGGAACCGGTCCCGCCGGTTCTGTGACGCCGGCTGCGGCAACCGGGCCGCGGTGAGCGCCTACCGTGCCCGCAGGGCCGCGGCGTCCCACTCCTGACGGGTCGCGGGCCAGGCGTCGCGGGTCAGCTCGTACTCGACCTCGCCGTGCTCCGTACCCGGGATCGGGTCGTCGAAGGCCAGGTGGAACGTGCGGACGTAGCGCAACCCCGCGCGGGCCATGACCGCGCGGGAGCGGTCGTTGACCGCCATCGTCTGGGCCCACACCCGGCGGACGCCGGCCGTGTCGAACGCGTGCCGCACCAGCGCCCGCGCGCCCTCGGTGGCCAGCCCGTGCCCCCAGGTCGCGCGGCGCAGCCGGTAGCCCAGCTCCGCCTCGGCGCCGTCGTCGGACGGGTCGAGCGAGTGCCAGCCGAGGAACTCGCCGGTGAACCGGTCGAGCGTCGCCCAGCGGCCGAGCCCGGGGTGCCGGGCGTACTGCGCGAGCACCCGGGGCAGCACCTCGTCCCGGTACGTCCCGGCCGGGGTCGGCACGCCGCCCGTCAGGAAGCGCATGACCTCCGGGTCGGCGTCCAGCGCCACCAGCCGGTCCACGTCGTCCGTCGTGAACCGGCGCAGCGTCAGCCGCGCGGTCTCCAGCAACACACCGCCGTCGTCACGCACGGTCGGATCATGCCGCGCCCACCGTGACGGGTCGAGGCAATTACCGGCGCCCGGTCAGGGGTGGGTCATCCGCAGCAGGTCCAGCGCCTCGTCCAGCTGGGTCTCGGTGAGCTTGCCCGAGTCGACGTGACCCCGCGAGATCACCACCTCGCGGATGGACACCTGCCTGGCCAGCGCCTCCTTGGCGATCGAGGCGGCCTCGTCGTACCCGAGGTGGCGGTTGAGCGGGGTGACGATCGACGGCGAGCCCTCCGCGTACGCCAGGCAGACCTCGGCGTCCGCGACCAGGCCGGCCACCAGCCGCTCGGCGAACAGCCGGCTGGACGCGGCGATCAGCTTGATCGACTCCAGCAGGTTGCGGCCCATCACCGGGAGCATCACGTTCAGCTCGAAGTCGCCCTGCGACCCGGCGAACGCCACCGCCGCGTCGTTGCCGATCACCTGGGCGCAGACCTGCCGCATCGCCTCGGCCACCACCGGGTTCACCTTGCCCGGCATGATCGACGACCCCGGCTGGAGGTCGGGGATGCGCAGCTCACGCAGCCCGGCACGCGGGCCGGAGCCCATCCAGCGCACGTCGTTGGCGATCTTGTAGAGACCGACCGCGACGGTACGGAGCTGCCCGGACGTCTCCACCAGCGCGTCCCGGGCGCCCTGCGCCTCGAAGTGGTTGCGTGCCTCGGTCAGCGGCAGGCCGGTCGACTCCCGCAGCTTCCCGATCACCCGGTCGGCGAAGCCCAGCGGCGTGTTGATGCCGGTGCCCACAGCGGTGCCGCCCAGCGGCAGCTCGGCCAGCCGGGGCAGCACCGACTCCAGCCGCTCGACGCCGTAACGCACCTGCGCGGCGTAGCCGCCGAACTCCTGCCCGAGCGTGACCGGCGTGGCGTCCATCAGGTGGGTACGCCCCGCCTTGACCACCGTCTCGAACTCGGCCGCCTTCTCCTCCAGTGCGCCCGCGAGCTGCTTCAGCGACGGGATCAGATCCTCCACCACGAACTGGGTGGCGGCCAGGTGGATCGAGGTGGGGAACACGTCGTTGCTGGACTGCGACGCGTTGACGTGGTCGTTCGGGTGCACGTCGCGGCCCAGCTCCCGGCCGGCCAGCGTCGCGATCACCTCGTTGGTGTTCATGTTGGACGACGTGCCGGAGCCGGTCTGGAACACGTCCACCGGGAACTGGTCGTCGTAGCCGCCCTCGGCCACGTGGGCGGCGGCGGTGGCGATCGCCTGCGCCACGTCCGCGTCGATCACCCCGAGCTCACCGTTGACCAGGGCCGCCGCCCCCTTGATCTGCGCCAGGGCCTTGATCTGGGCCGGTTCCAGCCCGCGCCCGGAGATCGGGAAGTTCTGCACCGCGCGCTGGGTCTGCGCCCGCCACAGTGCCTCGGCGGGCACCTCCACCTCGCCCATCGAGTCGCGTTCGATCCGGTAGCCGGTCGCCTCTGGAGTCGTCACGCGTTCCATCCTGCCGCGCATCCGGGCGGTGTGCAGGGAAAGTGGCGTGGCCCTCAGCCCAGCTCGGCGAGCAGCCTCTCGGTCTCCCGCCGGTCCGGCGACTCGACCTGGCGGAACAGCGCCAGCGCCCGCGCGGCGTACCGGCGGGCCTGGTCGAGGTCGGTGTGCCGCAGGCACCGGGCCAGGCCGTCCAGGGCCCGGGCCTGCTCGTAGCGCAGGCTCAGTCGCGTGGCGTCGTCCAGCACCCGGCGGTGCAGGTCGATCGCGGCGTCGACGTCGCCCAGATCGTGCAGGGCGCGGGCGAGGAGGTTACGGGAGGCGCACTGCCCGATCCGGTCCCCCGCGTCGGTCATCGCGAGCAGAGCGGCCCGGTGCTGGTCGGCGGCCTCGGCCGGGCCGCCCGCCTCACGCTCCATCATGCCGATCTCGTTGAGGATCTCCCCCTCCCCGAACCGGTTCGCGGTGCTCCGCTTCAGGTGCAGCGCCGCCCGGAGCAGCCGGCGGGCCGGCCCGGTGTGGCCCAGGCGGTGCCGGATCATGCCGAGGTGGCCGACCGCGTTCGAGGTGTGCCGCGGATCCCCGGCCTCCCGCCCCAGGACGATGTGCCGGCGGGCCGCCCGGAGGGCCAGGTCGTACCGGCCACGGAACAGCTCGGCGACGGACAGCATGTTGAACAGGCTGGATATGGTGGCCGCGTCGTCCGGGTAGCGGCTGATCCGTAGCGCCTCGTCGACGTACCTGACGCAGCGCTCCGCGTCGTCGGTCCCGAAGCACACCGCGGCGAGGTTGGAGAGCGCCTGGACCTGCTCCCGGCGCAGGCCGAGCCGGCGGTACCTGTCGACGCCCGCCTCCAGGAACCGGATCGCCTCCGGAAAGTCCCCCAGCCGGAACTTCGCCGAGGCGAGGTAGTTCATGGTGATGGCCACTGCTTCCTCGTCCCCCGACCCCGTGGCGGCGCGCAGCGCCACCTCATGCGTCTCGACCAGTTCGTCGAGGTGGCCACCGACGAAATTGGACCACCAGCACGCCCGGGTCAGCTGCCAGCAGTACGCCGGGAGGCCCTCCGACTCGGCCAGGTGCACCAGTCCGACGAGAGCCGCCCGGTTCTCGTCGAACCAGGACTGACCCGGCCCGTCCTGGACCGGCAGCAGGTCGGGACGCCGCGGCGGCGGGAAGGCGACCTGGCTCAGCGCGCCCTGCTTCGTCTCGGCGACGATCGCCAGGCCGACCGCCACCTGAAGGTGATGGTCGAGCAGGTGGGCCACCGCCGTCCGGCGCTCGTCCGGACGGTCGGTCTCGGCCAGCAACCGGCGGGCGTACTCCCGGAGCAGGTCGTGGAGGCGGTACCGGCCCGGCGCGGTCTCCTCGGCCAGGTGCACGTCCACCAGTTCGTCCAGCAGGTCCTGGGCCTCGGGCAGTGGCACGTCGGCGAGCGCCGCCGCCACCCGGTTGTCGAACCGTACGCCGGGGTGGAGCCCGAGCAGCCGGAACAGCCGCCGGGCCGGCGCCGAGACCTGCGCGTACGAGAGCGTGAAGGCGTGCCCGACGGAGCGTTCGCCGACCGCCAGCTCGGCCAGTGAGTCCTGCGCCTCGGCCAGCCGCCGCGCCAGGTCGGCGACCCGCCAGTGCGGGCGGTGCGCGAGCCGGGAACCGGCCAGCCGGATGGCGAGCGGCAGGTGACCGCACCGCCGGGCCACCTCGGCGGCGGCCGCCGGCTCGGCGCCGACCCGGTCGGCGCCGACGATCCGGCCGAGCAGTTCGACGGCCTCGTCCGGGTCCAGGACGGGCAGCGAGTGTGGACGCCCCTCGTCGAGGCCGGCCAGCCGGCGACGGCTGGTCACCAGCACGAGATTGTCCGGACCGCTGGGCAGCAGCGCCGCGGCCTGGGCGGCGCTCGCCGCGTTGTCGAGCACCACCACGGCCCGCCGGTCGGCCAGCTCGGAGCGCCACATCGCCAGCCGGTCCTCGGCGTCGACCGGCACCCGCTCGGCGGGCACGCCGAGCTGTCGCAGCAGGGTGGCCGCGGCCGCCGCGGGGGTCAGTGGGCTGCGCTCGCTGTAGCCGTGCAGGTCGATGAAGAGTTCCGCGTCGGGGAACCGCTCGCGCAACGCGGTCGCGACCTGAACGGCGAGGGTGGTCTTGCCGCTGCCGGCCATGCCGTCGATCAGGTACAGCCGCGTCCCCTCCTCGACGATGTCCTTGACCAGCCGCGCCATGGTCTGCTGACGACCGGTGAAGTCCCGGATGGCCCGGGGCAGCGTGCGTACGGGCGCCGCGGGGCGCGGACCGGCCGCCTCGTCACCGGCCAGTACGCGCTGGTGCAGTTCCTGCAACGCCGTGCCGGGCTCGATGCCCAGTTCCTCGGCGTAGATCCGGCGGCCGTCCCGGTAGACGGCCAGTGCGTCCGCCTGCCGGCCGACCGCCGCGAGGGCCAGCATCAGCTGCCCCCGCAGCCGTTCCCGCAGCGGGTTGTTCTCGACCGCCTCGGTGAGCTCGTCGACCAGTTCGGTCCCCCGGCTCAGCCGCAGCTCGACGTCGACGCAGTCCTCCAGTACCGCGAGCCGTTGCTCGTCGAGCGCCTGGGCCCGCAGCCGCACCAGCCGGGCCGGGATGCCGGCGAGCGCCGGACCGCGCCACAGCGCCAGGGCGGACCGGTAGTGGCGGCGGGCCTCGGCCGGCCGGCCGGCGGCCGCCTCGGCGCGGGCCGTCTCCACGGCACGGGCGAACATGTCGGCGTCGAGGTCGTCCGGCTCGATCCGGATGCCGTAGCCCGCCGGGTCGGTGACGATCGTGTCGGCCGGCAGCCCGAGCGCCGCGAACCGCTGCCGCAGTCGCGAGACGCAGATCTGGAGCTGGGTCCGCGCGGTCGCCGGGGGACGGTCCTCCCAGACGGCGTCGACCAGATCCTCCACCGGCACCACGCGGCCGGGGCGCAGCAACAGCATGGCGAGTACGGTGCGATCCCGGCCCGCGGTGACGGTGGCTTCGCCGCCACCGACCCGCAAGGGCCCCAAGATCCCGAATCGCATCCGCGCCCCCGCCTGCCGCCATGCAACTTCCAGCAGCGTAGCCCGGCGGTCACCGAGCGGCGCGACGAGGCGATAGCGATCCGATAGCGACGGCACCCAGACTCGACACGGGTTGTCGGTGACGGCATCCGACGGGGGCGGTGCGCCTGCCCGGCCACTCGGCCGGGCAGGCGCACCGATGTCGATGCACGACGGACACACCGAGGGGCGCCCGGGACATTCCCGGGCGCCCCTCGCGTACGTCTGACGTCAGCGCCGGCCGACGGTGAGCACCGGCTTGGTGACCTCGGCGAAGAAGTCGTTGCCCTTGTCGTCGACGACGATGAAGGCCGGGAAGTCCTCCACCTCGATCTTCCAGACCGCCTCCATGCCCAGCTCGGCGTATTCGAGCACCTCGACGTGCTTGATGCAGTCCTGCGCCAGGCGGGCGGCCGGGCCGCCGATCGAGCCGAGGTAGAAGCCGCCGTGCGCCTGGCAGGAGCGGGTGACCTGGGCGGACCGGTTGCCCTTGGCCAGCATCACCATCGAGCCGCCGGCCGCCTGGAACTTCTCCACGTACGCGTCCATCCGGCCGGCGGTGGTGGGGCCGAACGAGCCGGAGGCGTAGCCCTCGGGGGTCTTGGCCGGGCCGGCGTAGTAGACCGCGTGGTCACGCAGGTATTGCGGCATCGGCTCGCCCGCGTCCAGCCGCTCGGCGATCTTCGCGTGCGCGATGTCCCGGGCGACGACGAGCGGGCCGGTCAGGGACAGCCGGGTCTTCACCGGGTACTTCGACAGCTCGGCCCGGATCTCGTCCATCGGCCGGTTCAGGTCGACCCGGACGACCTCCTCGGTCTCCAGCGTCTCGTCGGTCACGTCGGGCAGGAACCGCGCCGGGTCGGTTTCGAGTCGCTCCAGCCAGACGCCCGACGGGGTGATCTTCGCCACCGCCTGCCGGTCGGCCGAGCAGGAGACCGCGATCGCCACCGGGCAGGAGGCGCCGTGCCGGGGCAGCCGGACCACCCGTACGTCGTGGCAGAAGTAGCGCCCGCCGAACTGCGCGCCGATGCCGAAGTTGCGGGTCAGCTCCAGCACCTCGGCCTCCAGCTCCAGGTCACGGAAGCCGTGCGCGCTCATCGAGCCCTCGGTGGGCAGCGCGTCAAGGTACTTCGCGGAGGCGTACTTCGCGGTCTTGAGCGCGTACTCGGCGGAGGTGCCGCCGATGACGATCGCCAGGTGGTAGGGCGGGCAGGCCGCGGTGCCGATGAGCCGCAGCTTCTCCTCCAGGAACTGCATCATCCGCGTGGGGTTCAGCAGCGCCTTGGTCTCCTGGTAGAGGTAGGACTTGTTGGCCGAGCCGCCGCCCTTGGCCATGAACAGGAACTTGTACGCGTCGGCGTGGCCGTCCGGGTCCTCGGCGTACAGCTCCACCTGGGCGGGCAGGTTGCTGCCGGTGTTCCGCTCGTCCCACATGGTCAGCGGGGCGAGCTGGGAGTAGCGCAGGTTGAGCCGGGTGTACGCCTGGTAGACGCCGCGCGAGATCGCCTCGGCGTCGGTGCCGTCGGTGAGCACGTGCCGGCCGCGCTTGCCCATCACGATCGCGGTGCCGGTGTCCTGGCACATCGGCAGCACGCCGCCGGCCGCGATGTTGGCGTTGCGCAGCAGGTCGAGCGCGACGAAGCGGTCGTTCGGCGAGGCCGCCGGGTCGTCGATGATCGAGCGGAGCTGAGCCAGGTGGGCCGGGCGCAGGAAGTGGGCGATGTCGTGCATCGCCTCGGCCGTCAGCGCGGTCAGCGCGCCCGGATCCACGGTGAGGAACCGGCGGCCTCCGGGGCCGTTGACGACGTCCACGCCCTCGTCGGTGACCAGGCGGTATTCGGTCTGGTCGGGACCGGTCGGCAGCAGGGGTGCGTACGAGAAGGCGGCGGCACTGCTCATGACCGAAAAGCCTAGGGCAGAGCTGTCGATCGGTGGCACCCGCAGGTGGGTCGTGGGACGACGCTCTCACCCGCTGTCACTTGCCGCCCGCGCAGAGTTCGTTCTTCGGCCCGCAACTTCCCTGGTCGCTCGGCGGGCGCCAGCTGCCTCCCGGGTCCGGCGCCACCGGCGCGCCGTCCTGGTCCGGCCCCGGCGCCTCGCCCGCGCCGGCGCCCCAGCGGACGTACCCGATCTCCCGCCCCTCGCCGATGATCATGCCGTTCGGGCCGACCGCCAGCGCGTTCGCCGAGGTGCGCAGCTCGACCAGCACCCGGCCCTCCCGCGGCTCGACAGCGATCAGCCGGGACGGCTTCTCCTCGCTGATCACCGCCGCGTACGGGGTGAGCGCCGCACCGCTCCTGCCGCCCGCCGGCCGGGTCCAGCGGGTCCGGTCGGCCGACAGCTCCCGACCGAGCAGCGAGCCCTTGTCGGCGCTGCGCACCACTGTGTAGCGGTCGTCCACGGCGAGCAGCTTCTCGCCGTCCGCGCCGACCTGGAGCAGCCGGCCGTCGTACCCGTCGAGCACCGTCTCCCGGCCGTCCGGGGCGACCCCGATGATCACGTTGCGTCCGCCCTGCGGATCCTCCCGTTGCACGCAACCGGCGTAGTCGGCGGTGCGCAGGTTGATCCCGGTACGCCGCCACACCTGCTGACCGGTGGCCGGGTCCACGGCGGTCACCGCGTAGTAGCAGCTCCCGTCGCGGGAGGTGGCCGCGATCCGCAGCAGCCGGCCGCCGACCACTGCGAGCCGCTCCTCCCGGCCGGGCTGGACGTTCTGGAGCACCCGGCCGGTGGCGGTGTCCACCACGTGCACCCGGCCGTCGACCGGGAAGCCGAGCAGCGGCGGTACGGACTCCGGCCCGGCCACCCCGCCGTCGATCCGGGTGGCGCCGAGCCGCCGGGTGCCGAGCAGTTCCGGGTTGTCGGCGAGCACGCCGCTGTGCACGCCGGGCAGGAACGCGCTCCACAGCGGAGCGGTGCCGCGCGGCTCCCAGGCGCGCAGCGTGCAGTCGGTGGCCTGCACGCAGTACGCGTCCAGCAGCAGGTTCCGGTACGTCCAGACGGCGATCGCGCGGTCGTCGCGACGGCGGGTCACGCCGCTGACCGGGTCGAGCACCTCGTACCCCTTGTCGAGCAGCCGGCCCACGGCGACGACCGACTCCCGGCCGCTGCCCGCGACCGCCGACCAGTCGGCCTTGCGCTCCCACAGCCGGCCGCCGTCGGCCAGGTTGCGCGCCTCGATACGGGTGCGCTGCTCCACGATCACGGTGTCGCCGGCGATGGTGACGCTGCGCGGCGTGCCGCCGACACGCTGCTGCCAGACCACGTCCGGCTCGGAGATCGGCTTGCTGCGGTCGACCCAGTCCCAGAGCGCCGGGAACGGGTTCCAGACGCCGGTCGCGGCGAGGACGACCACGGTGACGAGCCCGAGCAGCAACCAGCCGCGTACCCCTAGGCCCTTCACACCGCACACGGTAGCGACGATCACCGGTCCCCCGGGCCGCGTGCGGGGCGTGTCGCGGCCCTTCTTGGGTGGCCCGGGGTGTTAAGAGCCGCCGCGGGCGGCGGAGCGGACGAGCGGCAGCGTCCGGTACGGGATCTGCTCGGCCAGCGCGATGATGGTGGAGGCGCGCCGGATGCCCTCCGAGGCGACGATCTGGTCGATGACCCGCTGGAGGTCGGTGTTGGACCGGGCGACGATCCGGCAGAGCAGGTCGCTGGACCCGGTGATGGTGTGCGCCTCCAGCACCTCGGGGATCGCGGCGAGGTGCGCGGTGACCTGGTCGTGGCCGTGCCGCTGGCTGATCTCCAGGGTGACGAAGCTGGTCACCCCGAAGCCGATCGCGGCGGGGGTGATGTCCGGCCCGAAGCCGGTGACGACGCCCCGGCCGACGAGCTTGTCGAGCCGGGCCTGGACCGTGCCGCGGGCGACGCCGAGCCGCCGGGAGCACTCCAGCACACCGATCCGGGGCTCTTCGGCGAGCAGTTCGATCAAGCGGGCGTCCAGCTCGTCGAGCTGTACATCCTGACCAGTGTTCATGGTGTCCAACCGTACCGAATGCACAACCTGACCAGGAATAACCTCAACTGTTGCCCAACTCACCGTGGCCCGTAGATCCTCGCCGGAAGAGCACATCCACGGCGGCCCGCGAGGCCGGCCGGTACGCGAGGGAGGCCACCATGACCCAGGCGATCGACCGACCCCAGTCGACCGAGGAGGTCGACGTCGACGCTCTCGTCGGCGCAGTCGACCACGACATCACCCGCGACCCGTTCCCGGTCAAGGGCATGGACCACGTCCACTTCCTGGTGGGCAACGCCAAGCAGGCCGCGCACTACTACTCCACCGCGTTCGGCATGACCTGCGTGGCGTACCGGGGGCCGGAGCAGGGCTACCGGGACCACGCGCAGTACGTGCTGACCAGCGGTTCGGCCCGCTTCGTGCTGACCGGCGCGGTACGCCCGGACGCCGACGGCGCCGAGCACGTGGCGAAGCACAGCGACGGCGTCTCCGACATCGCGCTGGAGGTGCCGGACGTGGACGCCGCGTACGCGCACGCCGTGGCGCAGGGCGCGACCGGCCTGGTCGAGCCGCACGACGTCAGCGACGAGCACGGCACCGTCCGGATGGCGTCCATCGCCGCGTACGGCGACACCCGGCACAGCCTGGTCGACCGGTCCCGCTACACCGGCCCGTTCCTGCCCGGGTTCGTGGCCCGCGGCCCGATCGTGGACCGGCAGCCGATGATCGACGCCGGCATCCAGCCGAAGCGGTTCTTCCAGGCGGTCGACCACGTGGTCGGCAACGTGGAGCTGGGCCGGATGGACGAGTGGGTCGAGTTCTACAAGCGCGTCATGGGCTTCTCGAACATGGCGGAGTTCATCGGCGACGACATCGCCACCGACTACTCGGCGCTGATGAGCAAGGTCGTCGCGAACGGCACCCGCAAGGTGAAGTTCCCGCTCAACGAGCCGGCCGTGGCCCGCAAGAAGTCGCAGATCGACGAGTACCTGGAGTTCTACCAGGGCCCCGGCGCCCAGCACATCGCCGTGGCCACGAACGACATCCTGGCCAGCGTGGACGCCATGCGCGCCGCGGGCGTCGAGTTCCTGGACACCCCGGACTCGTACTACGAGGACCCGGAGCTGCGCGCCCGCATCGGCAACGTCCGGGTGCCGATCGAGGAGCTTCAGTCCCGCAAGATCCTGGTCGACCGGGACGAGGACGGCTACCTGCTCCAGATCTTCACCAAGCCGGTGCAGGACCGCCCCACCGTCTTCTTCGAGCTGATCGAGCGGCACGGCTCGCTCGGCTTCGGCAAGGGCAACTTCAAGGCCCTGTTCGAGGCGATCGAGCGCGAGCAGGAGAAGCGCGGGAACCTGTAACACTGTCCGCGTGACCCAGCCTCCTCCGAACCCGACGCCGCCGCCCGCCGGACATCCACCCGCGGGCGGCGGCTTCGCGCCGCCCGGCGGACCGGCGGTGCCCGCACAACACGTGCCTCCGGGGTACGCCGGCCCGCCCGGCTACCCGCCGCCCGGTTACCCCCCACCCGGGTACGCCCCGGCGCCCGTCCCGCCCCCGGTGGCGCCGAACGGGCAGCCGCTGGCGGGCTTCGGCGACCGGCTGCTCGCCTACCTGATCGACACCGCCGTCGCCATGGCGGTGATGATGGCCCTGTTCGTGCCGGTCTTCTTCCTCGTCTTCTTCCGCATGATCGACGAGATGGAGCAGGCCGGCCCGAACGGCCCCGACCCGGTCGACGTCTGGACCAGCGTGTTCCTGCCGCTGCTCGCCGCCGAGCTCGGGGTCCTGCTGCTGATGCTCGCCTTCTACTGGGTCTACCACGTCGAGTACGCCCGCCGGACCGGGCAGACGCTCGGCAAGAAGGTGATGAAGCTGCGGATCGTCCCGATGCAGCCGGACGCCGCGCTGACCCGGGGCATGCTCGGCAAGCGCTGGCTCGTCGAGTTCGCCGGCGGCATGTTCGTGCCGTTCCTCAACTACCTCGACGGTTTCTGGCAACTGTGGGACAAGCCCTGGCAGCAGTGCCTCCACGACAAGTTCGCCGGAACCGTCGTCGTTAAGGTTGGCCCGTGAGCGCGAGGAGTGAGCCGGGCCTGCGAGCCCCGCAGTCGGGAACTAGGACGGCATCGTGAGTTTGGAACCCGGCTGGTACGTCGACCCCGCCGACACGGAGACCCGCAGGTGGTGGGACGGCGAGGGCTGGATCGGCGCGCCGATCCCGGTCGACGTCACCCCGCCCGACGGCCCGCCGCCCCCCGAGCCCGAGCCCGCGCCGGCCACCCCGACGCCCGCCGCCGACAGGCCGGCCTCCGGTCCGGGCGGCCGCCCCGACGCGCCCCCGACGCCCGGCACCCCCGGCCGGCCGGGCCCGTGGCCGGGCCAGCCGGGTCAGTCCGGCCAGGCCGGGCCGTGGCCGGGGCAGCCGGGACAGCCGAACCCCTGGCCGGGCCAGCCCGGCCAGCCCGGCCAGCCGGGCATGCAGGGGCCGCCGCCGGGCTGGCCGTACCCGCACTGGCCCGGCGCGCAGCCGGTCCCGCGCCCGCACGGACTGCCGCTGGCCTCGTACGGGGCCCGGCTGGTCGCGCGCCTGATCGACCTGGGCATCGTGTTCCTGCTCAACGCCGTGGTCAACGGCTGGTTCGTCTGGCGTTACGTCGAGGCGGTCTCCCCGTACCTGCGTGAATCGGTGCGCCGGGCGCTCAACGGCGACACGTCCACCGAGGGGCTGCCCCAGATCGACGACCAGGCCGGCGGCCTTCAGATCGCCATCCTCGTGATCGCCACCGCGCTCTGGTACGCGTACGAGGTGCCGTCGATGGCGGCGCGCGGTCAGACCTTCGGCAAGCGGCTGATGGGCGTACGCGCGCTGCCGATCGAGGCGGACCAGCCGCTCGGCTTCGGCCGGGCCACCCGGCGCTGGAGCACGCTCGGCCTGCCGACGCTGCTCTGGTACTGCTGCGGGCTGGGCCTGCTGCTCCAGCTCATCGACGCGGTATCGCCCCTGTTCGACCACCCGCTGCGCCAGGCCCTGCACGACAAGCGGGCGCAGACGGTGGTGGTCCAGCTCCCCCGCAAGCGTGACACCAGTACCGCCCCGCCCGAGAGCGCCGACACCCCGGGAGACACCCCATGACCGAGACCGGACGCCACCAGCCCGCGCTGCGGCTCACCCGCGCCGACCTGGACGCGCTGCCGAACTACGTGCCCGGCCGCAGCCCGGCCGACCTGGCCCGCGAGCTGGGCCTGGCCGAGGCGATCAAGCTGGCCAGCAACGAGGTGCCGTACGGCCCGCTGCCGGGCGTGGTGGAGGCGGTCGCCGAGGCGGTGGCCGGTTCGCACCGCTACCCGGACATGGGCGTGGTGGCGCTGCGCCAGACGCTCGCCGAGCGGTACGGCGTGGACGCCGACCGGATCGCCACCGGCTGCGGTTCGGTGGCGCTGGCCGAGCACCTGGTGCGCGCCACCTGCCTGCCCGGTGACGAGCTGCTCTACTCGTGGCGCTCCTTCGAGGCGTACCCGATCATCGCGGCGACCAGCGGCGCGACGAGCGTGCGGGTGCCGAACGACGCCGGCCACGGCCACGACCTCGACGCGATGGCGGCGGCGGTGACCGACCGGACCCGGATGGTCCTGGTCTGCAACCCGAACAACCCCACCGGTACGGCGGTGCGCCGGGCCGAGCTGGACCGCTTCCTCGACGCGGTGCCGGACGACGTGCTCGTGGTGATCGACGAGGCGTACCGGGAGTTCGTCACCGACCCCGACGTGCCGGACGGCCTGACCTACCTGGACCGGCCGAACGTGGCGGTGCTGCGCACGCTGTCCAAGGCGTGGGGCCTGGCCGGCCTGCGGATCGGCTGGCTGGTCGCGGCGCCGGAGGTGGCCGCCGCCGTCCGCAAGGTGGTCACGCCGTTCTCCACCAGCATGGCCGCCCAGGCCGGCGCGCTGGCCGCGCTGGCGCAGGCCGACGAGGTGGAGCGGCGGTGCGCGCTGGTCGTGGCCGAGCGGGACCGGGTCACCGAGGCGCTGCGCAAGTTCGTGCCGGACGTGCCGGACAGCCAGGCCAACTTCGTCTGGCTGCCGCTGGGCGAGCGGGCGGTGGAGTTCGGCCGGGCGTGCGAGGCGCGCGGCGTGATCGTCCGGCCGTTCCCGGGCGACGGGGTACGGGTCACCATCGGCACCCCGGCCGAGAACGACGCGTTCCTGGCCGCCGCCGAGGCCGCGCTGGCCTGACCGGGCACGCCCGGCACCGGTCCGTCAACCCCCTACGGACCGGCGCCGGGCGTCTTCGTCCGACCGATCAGACAAGAGAACTATAGGGACTTTTGTCCGTTTTGTGGCTTGACCCGCCGGATCAGGTCACGGCGAGCAGCACCGGCTCGGCCATCAGGAAGTAGCCCTGGTCGTCGTCCTCCGGAACGGCACTCTCCCGCAGCCGCTCCACCGCGACGTAGCCGTCCACCGCGTACGCCCGGCCCGGCCGCCAGCCGATCCCGTCCCGCCCCAGGTCGAGCACGAAACTGGACCGGGTCGCACCGGTGAGCGGGTCGACGGTGACCAGTTCCCGCCGGTCGGTCAGCAGGTGCACCCGCCCCGGCTCGGTCGCGAGCACCAGGGCCGGATGGATGTCCGCCCGGCGCCACAGCTCCTCGCCGGTACGCGCCGAGCGCCCGACCACCACCGGACCGGACGTGTCCACCGCCCGCTCCCCGTCCAGCACCGTGTCCGGGTGGTCCAGGCCCGGCGCGGCGGCCGGCTCGCCCGGGTCGGTCACCAGCCAGCCCCGGCTGCCCGCGCCGTCCGGCCCGGCGGTACGCAGCCCGCGGCAACCGGAGTGCCCGTGCGGGCAGCCCACCGGCGTGACGACGAGTTGCTCCGGCGCGTCCGGCGGCCGCCAGCGGGTCCGCACCGTGCCGGTCGCCGCGTCCCGCAGCTCGACCGCGGCCGGGCCGTCGCAGCGGTCCACGCCGACCAGCTCACCGCTGGCGGTCGTGCCCACGTCGGACCGGCAGTCCCGGGCCACGTCGGCGCGCCAGAGCCGGCGGCCGTCGGCGAGGTCGTACCCGCCGAGCCAACCCGGACCGGTCGCGAGCAGCACGGTCCGCCCCTCGGCCGTCCGCGCCACGTGCAGGCCGGCCGGATCCCAGACGGTGGCGGCGAAGGTGCGTCGCGGCTCCGGCACCGACCCCGGATGCGGGCCGTCGGCCCGCCAGGCCACCCGGCCGGTACGCGCGTCGAGCGCCACCAGCCTCCCGTCGGACCAGCGGCTGACCACCGTGGTCCCCTCGGCGAGCACTCCGACCAGCGTCGCCGGCCAGCGACGGAAGGACCAGAACGGGGTGACCCGGTGCCGCCCGGTGACCGGCTGGTCCGCGTACACCTGACGGGTGCCCGCGTAGACGCGGAGCCGGCCGTCCACGACGAGCGGCGCCACCGGCAGCCGCGCGAGCACCCCGGCGGTCGGCGCGGGCGCCGCCGGGTAGGGCTTCCGGGCTGCGGTGTCGACCTCGGCGGGCGCCAGCACCCGGACGACCACGGCGACCGACGCCGCGACGGCGAGCACCGCCACCAGCGCCACCACGACCCGCCGCCTCGGGGCCTTCGCCATCCGTCACCTCCGCCCCGGCACCCTACCGGCCGGGTGCGTGCCGGGTACGGGGAGCGGCCGGGTCGGCTCAGGCGGCCTCGGTGGATCGGGCGGGACCGGCGGCCAGGGCCAGGTCGGCCAGGTCACGCCGGAGCGCGCTCTCGACCGCGCGGGCGGCCAGACCGCCGAGGATCAGGGCCAGCACCCGCCCGTACGCCCGGGTCGGCACCGCCTCCTGCTCGACGGTGACCTCGGTGCAGCCGCGCCGCCGGCGCTCGACGGTGCGCAGCGTCCAGGTGATCCGGTAATCCGCGCCCGCGCCGCGCGAGCCGAGCACGAGGCGGCCGGGCGCGACCGCCTCGATCACCTCGAACTCCTCCGGTTCGGTGCCGCCGTCCGGCCGGGCACGGGTCTCCCGCCACACGGTGCCCGGTCCGAACAACCCGCCGGCGCCGAGGACCTCGACCGCGTCCACCGCCGAGAGCCAGTCGGCACGGGCCGGGAGGTCGGTGAGCAGCCGCCAGAGGTCGGCGTCCTGCGCTTCGATGAATGCGGAAACCGTCACCGTCGACATGGCACCTCCCGTGTCGTACACGGTACGGGCCGTGACCGGAAACGGGGAGCCTCCCGGTGACATTTCCATCACCGGTGCCCCGGCCGGGGCACCGGTGTGGTTCGCGAGCGGTCAGCCGCCGAACGAGCCGCCCCGCAGCGCGGTGACGAACGCGGCCCAGCCCGGCGGGCTCACCGCGAGCGCCGGACCGTCCGGGTCCTTAGAGTCGCGTACGCCCACCACGCCGTGCGCGGCGACCACGTTCGTCGCCACCTCGACGCAGAGGCCCTGATCGTTCGAGCGGCTGCTGGTGCGCCAGACGGCACCGGTCAACTCGGTCATGCTCGGTCCTTCCTGTTTCGGCTTCCGCGGGTACGCCCCCCGACCCGGCACCACCCGCGGCTCCGGTTCGACCGGGAGCCGCCGTCCGGGGCGTACGTGATCCGAGCGATCAACGCCGAAGGAACCGGCCCCGGTCGCACATCGGGTGCGACCGGGGCCGGTTCGGAAGGTCGGAATTCAGCGGGCCGGGAGGATCGTCCCGGTGACCTCGCCCAGCGCGACAGTGGTGCCGTCCGGTCCGGGCGCGGTGGCGGTGATCGTCACCGTGTCGCCGTCCTCCAGGAACGTCCGCTCGCTGCCGTCGGCGAACTTGACCGGCTCGGACCCGCCCCAGGTCAGCTCCAGGAACGATCCGACCTGACCGCGCTCCGGACCGGAGACGGTGCCGGAGGCGTAGAGGTCGCCGGTACGCAGCGACGCGCCGTTGACGGTGAGGTGCGCGAGCTGCTGGGCCGGGGTCCAGTACATGCCGGCGAACGGCGGCTCGGCCACCCGCTCGCCGTTCCACTCGACCGACAGCGTCAGGTCCAGCCCGACGTGCGGGGTGTCGCGCAGGTAGTCCTGCACCGGCGGGTCCTGGTCCGGTGCGGGCACGAACGCGTCGGCCAGCGCCTCCAGCGGGGTCACCCAGGCCGAGACGGAGGTGGCGAACGACTTGCCGAGGAACGGTCCGAGCGGCTGGTACTCCCACGCCTGGATGTCCCGGGCCGACCAGTCGTTGACGAGCACCACGCCGAAGACGTGGTCGGCGAAGTCGGCCACCGGCACCCGCTCGCCGAGCCGGCTCGGCACGCCCACCACGAAGCCCACCTCGGCCTCGATGTCCAGCCGGACCGAGGCGCCGGTGGTGGGGCCCTGCGCGCTGGCCCGCTGGCCGGTCGGGCGGATCACCGGGGTGCCGGAGACGACCACCGTGCCGGCCCGGCCGTGGTAGCCGATCGGCACGTGCTTCCAGTTCGGCAGCAGCGGCGGCTGCCCGGGCCGGAAGATCTGCCCGACGTTCGAGGCGTGGTGCTCGGAGGAGTAGAAGTCGACGTAGTCGGCCACCTCGAACGGCAGCGCCATCTCGACCTCACGCAGCGGCACGAGCAGCGGTTCGACAGCCGCCCGGTGCTCCGGCTCGGTGAGCAGCTCGACGACCCGCTGCCGGACCGCCGTCCACTGCGGGCGGCCGAGCGCCATGAAGGCGTTGAGCGCCGGCTCACCGAGCGCGCCGCCGGCCAGCACCAGACCGGCCGCCTCCGCACCCGCGAGGTCCAGCGCGAAGTCACCGATGCGGACGCCGACGCGCGGCTCGCCCTCGCCGTGCCGGAACACGCCGTACGGCAGGTTCGTCACCCCGTACGGCGACCCCGCCGCCCCTGGTACCCAGGTCATGCCGTGCCGGCCGGGCATGCCCTCACGGCCCTCGCTCCGCTCGGTGCGTTCGCTCATGCCGTACCCGCCGGGCATGCCCTCACGGCCCTCGCTCCGCTCGGTGCGTTCGCTCATGCCTCGTAGCCTCCGTTCACCAGCCCCAGCCGGATCAGATCGGTCAGTGGTTCGGCGATGCTGCACGAGCCGTACCCGACCCAGAGCGGGCGCTCGGCGTCGCGGTGTGCCCGGGCCGGCTCGACCACGCGTACCGGGTCGGTGGCGGCGAGCAGCTCGGCCACGCCGTCCACCTCGGTGCCCCCGACGGCGGCCAGCGTGGCGCCCAGCACGTTGACGAAACCGTGGTGGTTGAAGCCGGTCTCCGGGTCGCGGTGCCGGATCGCGTGGTGCAGCCCGGCGGTGAGCTTGAACGGCAGCTTACGGTCCCGGCACGCGCAGATCACCGCGGCCAGCTCGGCCGGGGTGGGGAACAGCTCGGCGGCGAGCCCGCCGGTACGGAACTTGGCCGCCACCGGCAGCCCGCCGGCGCGCGCCTCGGCGAGCGTGTCGAGCGCGCCCATCAGCCCGAAGGTCAGCGGGATCTCCGCGTACACGGCCGCGCCGTCGAGCCGGTCGGCGAGCGTGAGCAGCTCGGACAGCCCGGGTTGCGGGTCCTCGCCGCGCTTGGCCACCGGCGCCTCGATCTGCCGGGCGGTCACCCCGTCGGGCGCGAGCGCTTCCAGCGCCTGCGGGAGCTGGTCCAGGCCGGTGTCGCCGATCAGCCCGATCACCAGGCCCTCAGCCGGGTCCACCAGGCCGTTCAGCGACCCGCGCTGGATCTCCGAGGCGGGCAGCAGCAGTGGGCCGACCATGTCGGCGTACCAGGCCGTGCGGTGGGTGCGGTGCGCGGTCACCGCGTCGGGCAGCGCGGCGTTGCCGGGCGGGAAGACCGCGGCGTCGTCCACCAGGCCGGAGAGGAGGCGGGGCACCTGCGTTGACACGAGACAAGAATGTACGGGACGCTACGAGGAACGGACAACAGCGTCCGATTATCGGACGCCACCGGCCGGAGAACGGGACATATCGGGAGGCGAGATGCCGTACTACCGCAGCGTCGGCGACGTGCCGCGCAAGCGCCACACCCAGTTCCGCCAGCCCGACGGCACGCTCTACGCGGAGGAACTGGTCGGCCAGGAGGGCTTCTCCTCCGACTCGTCGCTGCTCTACCACCGGCACGCGCCGACCGCGATCCTCGCCGCCGAGGAGTACGCCCCGCCCACCGTCACCCGCGTGCCGAACCTGCCGCTCAAGCCGCGCCACCTGCGCACGCACAAGCTCGACGGCACCGGCGCCGACCCGGTGCTCGGCCGGCAGTACCTGCTCGCCAACGACGACGTACGCATCGCGTACGTGCTCGCCGACCGGCCGTCGCCGCTGTTCCGCGACGCCACCGGCGACCACTGCCTCTACCTGGAGGCCGGGTCGATGCGGGTCGAGTCGCCATTCGGCGTGCTCGACGCGGTGGCCGGCGACTACGTCGTCATCCCCACCTCGACCATCCACCGCCTGGTGCCCACCGGCGACGAGCCGACCCGGCTGCTCGCCGTCGAGGCGTCCGGCCACATCGGGCCGCCCAAGCGCTACCTCTCCGTACGCGGGCAGTTCCTGGAGCACGCGCCCTACTGCGAGCGCGACGTCCGGGGACCGGACACCCCGCTGCTGGTCGACGGCGAAGAGGTCGAGGTCCTGGTGCGGCACCGTCGCGGTTGGACGAGGTACGTCTACGCGAACCACCCGTTCGACGTGGTCGGCTGGGACGGGCACATGTACCCGTGGGCGTTCTCCATCCACGACTTCGAGCCGATCACCGGGCGGATCCACCAGCCGCCGCCGGTCCACCAGACGTTCCAGGGCCCGAACTTCGTGATCTGCTCGTTCGTGCCGCGCAAGGTGGACTACCACCCGGCCGCCATCCCGGTGCCGTACAACCACCACAACGTCGACTCCGACGAGATGCTGTTCTACACCGGCGGCAACTACGAGGCGCGGCGTGGCTCCGGGATCGAGCAGGGCTCGATCTCGCTGCACCCGTCCGGCTTCACCCACGGCCCGCAGCCGGGCGCGGCCGAGCGGTCGATCGGTGCGGAGTTCTTCGACGAGCTGGCGGTCATGGTGGACACGTTCCGCCCGCTCGACCTCTGCGACGCGGCCGCCGCCTGCGAGGACGACGGCTACGCCTGGACCTGGGCGCGCAAGCCCTGACGTACGCGAAAGGGGCCGCGCCCGGCACGGACGCGGCCCCTTCGCACGCGGTCGTCAGAACGTGGACGCGTCGATGACGAAGCGGTAGCGCACGTCGGAGGCGAGCACCCGCTCGTACGCCTCGTTGATCTTCTCGGCCGGGATCACCTCGATCTCGGCGCCCAGCCCGTGCTCGGCGCAGAAGTCGAGCATCTCCTGGGTCTCCGCGATGCCGCCGATGTTCGAGCCGGCGAACGACCGCCGGGCCGGGATCAGCGAGAACGCGTGCACCGACAGCGGCTTCTCCGGCGCGCCCACGTTGACGAGCGTCCCGTCCACCGCCAGCAGCCGCAGGTACGCGTCCATGTCGAGCGTCGCGCTGACCGTGTTGATGATCAGGTCGAACGAGCCGGCCAGCGTGGTGAACGTGTCCTCGTCGGAGGTCGCGTAGTAGTGGTCGGCGCCGAGCCGCAGCCCGTCCTCCCGCTTCTTCAGCGACTGGGACAGCACAGTCACCTCGGCGCCCATCGCGTGGGCCAGCTTTACCGCCATGTGGCCGAGACCGCCCATGCCGATCACCGCGACCCGGCGGCCCGGCCCGGCGTTCCAGTGCCGCAGCGGTGAGTACGTGGTGATGCCGGCGCAGAGCAGCGGCGCGGCGGCGTCCAGCTCGATGCCGTCCGGGATGCGCAGCACGAAGTCCTCGCTGACCACGATGGCCTGCGAGTAGCCGCCCTGGGTCGGCTCGCCGTCCCGCCCCACCCCGCCGTACGTGCCGGTGCTGCCCTTCAGGCAGTACTGCTCCAGCCCCTTGCGGCAGTTGTCGCACTCCCGGCAGGAGTCGACCAGGCAGCCGACGCCGACCCGGTCGCCGACGGCGAACTTCGTGACCGCGGAGCCGACCTCGCGCACCACGCCCGCGATCTCGTGACCCACCACGATCGGGTAGCGCGCCGGGCCCCACTCGCTGCGCGCGGTGTGGATGTCGGAGTGGCAGATGCCGGAGAACCTGATGTCGATGAGAACGTCGTCCGGCCCGAGATCGCGCCGCTCGATGGTGGTCGGAGCGAGCGGTTCGGTCGCGGACGTCGCCGCGTAGGCGTTGACGGTGAGCACTGATTCCCGCTTCCTTCAGCCGGTGTTTCCGGTCCTCCTACCCTCTCACCGGCGAGCGAACGCGGTGAATCCGGCCACCACCGACGCGGTGATCGCCCCGACCAGCGGCCACGGGCCGCCGACCAGCGCGTACGCCAGCAGCAGCACCACAGCGGCGGCGGCCGCGTAGACCGGCACGACCAGGCCCCGCGACATCGCCTCCCGCAGGCCCGGCCGCCACGTCGCCGGGCGCCGCAGCAGCACCGCCACCCCGGCCACCGCCAGCACCGCGAACAGCCGGGACGCGCCCGGCGAGGCCGGGGCCAGCGCGGCTACCAGCACGCTCCCGAACAGGGACAGCCCGGCCACCGACAGCAGGAGGCGCCGGATGCCGTCGTCCACGGTCCGGACCGGGTCGGGACGGGCCACCGGCAGGTCGGCCATCGCGGTCAGGTGTTCCAGCGTCTCGGCGTACCGGCGCCGTTCCAGCCGGGCCACGCCCACGTCCTGCCCCGCCTCGCCCAGCTCCGGGTCCAGCCGCAGCGCCTCCCGGTAGGCCCGCTCGGCCAGGTCGAACAGTTGCAGCCGCACCGCGACCAGGCCGAGCACCAGGTGCGCCTCCGGCTCGTCCGGCGACAGCTCCACCCCGCGCCACGCCGCGTCCAGCGCCGCCTGCCCGTTGCGCGACGCGGAGAGCAGGGCGGCGGCACTGCGTTGCGCGTACGCGTCGCCCGGCGCGCGCGCCAGGATCTCGTCGGCGGTCGCGGCGGCGGGCTTCCAGCGTTCGAGGTCGAGCAGCGCGAACCCGCGCGCCACGAGCGCCGGCACGACCTCCCCGGCGGTGGGCGTCTCCGCGCCGGCCGCCTCCTGGGCGGGCGTCTCGTCGGCAGCGGCAGCAGGCGGCACGGCGCCGGGCACGTCGCGGGTGGACGTCTCCGCGGCGAGCGTCCCGAAGGCGGGCGGCTCAGAGGCGGGCGACTCACGCTCGGACGTGCCACCGGCGGCGACCACGGCGGTCTCGGCGGCGGCGAGCGCCTCGGCCGGCCGGTCGGCGGCCAGGTGCATCCGGGCCAGCATGGTCAACGCGGGCAGGTGCGCCGGCTCGGCCGCGATCAGCGCGGTGAGTTCGCCGATCCCCTCGTCGTAGCGCCCCAGCTCGGCGAGCAGGTGGGCGCGTTGCAGGTAGCCGTCGGCGGCGGACTGGTCGGGAGCGGCGTCACTCGGCATCCCGGCGAGCGTATCCGCCCGGCCCCACCGCTCGCCGAGGGTGCCCGGCGTCAGGCACTCCGGCAGGACGCGCCCGCCCGGCCGCCGCACGTCCCCAGGCTGCACCACCGGCGCAGTCCGCTCTCGTCCAGGAACAGCCACCCGCACCGCCGGTCCGGGCAGACCCGCACCGTGAACCGGGCCGGATCGGCGAGCAGCTGCGCGCCGCTGAACGCGGCGGCGTGCACCGGCAGCCGCAAGCCGGCCGCCAGGTCCGGCCACCAGCGGCCGCGTCCGTCGGCCTCACGCCGGAAGACGAGCGTACGGGCGGCGGCCTCGGCGGCCCGCGCGACAGTCTCGAAGGCCGGGCCGTCGTCCGGGTCGACCAGACCGGCGTAGAGCGCGGCGCGGAGCGTACGGGCCTCGCCGAGCACCGCCTCCGCCGCTTTCGGGTCACGGCGGGCGAGGTGCAGCAGGCGGTTCGTCGAGACCTCGTCCACCAGCCCGACGTGACCGGCCCAGACGGCGAGGGTCCGGTAGCCGCGCAGCCACTCGGCGCCGGGCAACGGAGGCTCGTGCCCCCAGCCGGCGAACGTGTTGCAGAAGTCCAGGGCCGGGTGGCCGCCCACGCTCCACGGCAGGCTCTCCTCGCCGACCCGGATCTCGTGCATCGGCCGGCCGGCCCGGTCCAGCCGGTCGTCGCCCGCGAGCACCCGCCGCTGCACCTCCCGGAGCCGGGGCCCCGGCTCGACACCGAAGTCGGCCACGAGCAGGTCCCGGGTGGTGCGGTAGAGGCGCAGCGCGTCGGCCCGCCGGTCACCCCGGTACAGCGCGGTCATCAGGACCGCCACGAGGTGTTCCCGGGTCGGGTGCCGGGCGGCCAGCGGCATCAGGTCGGTGATCGCCCGCGCGTGCTGCCCCAGCGCGAGCTGCGCCTCGGCCCGCAGTTCCACGGCGACCAGGCGCAGCTCCTCGACCGTGCCGTGCAGCCGGTCCCGCAACTCGTCGTCCGCCGCGTCGGCGAGCAACGGCCCGCGCCAGAGGGCGAGCCCTCGGTCGAGCGAGCGCACCCGCTCGGCGGGATCGGCGGCTCTCCCGGCCGCCCGGACCAGGTCGGCGAACTCGTCGACGTCGACCCGGTGCCCGTCCTCCTCGACCACGTAGCCCTCGCCCCGGGTGCTGATCCGCACCCCGTACGGGTTGAGCGAGCCCCGCAGCCGCCCGATGTACGTCTGCACCGCGCTCCGGGCCGTGGCCGGCGGCCGGCCGTTCCAGAGCAGGTCGATGAGGCGGTCGGTCGGCACCACCCGGCCCACGTCGAGCAGCAGCACCCCGAGCAGGCAACGCTCCTGGCGCCGGCTGCCGACCTCGACCGGCCGGCCGTCGTGGCGGGCCTCGAACGGCCCGAGCAGGCGGAACTCCATACCGAACAGGACGATCCGGCCCGGGCCGGGGGTTGTCGCCCCGCGGTGATCGCGTGGTGAGGACCCCGCCCGGCCGGGTCCACCCACTCGACGGCGGCCGCCCGGCGCGGTGAGCCGGTGGTGATCCGCCCCGGTGATGCTCGCGGTCCGGACCAGCGACGGATGGAGTGGAACATGCGGTTCAGGATGAGTATCGCGGTGGCGAGCGTCGTGGCGGCGGTGGTCGCGGCCCTGCCCGGCTCGGCGTCCGCCGCGCCGGAGCGGCATCTCGCCCCGGGTGCCTGGGAGCCGGCGCCCCAGGCCGCGTTCGAGATGCCCGCCGGCGCGCGATGCGAGTTCGCGGTACGGGTCGAGCCGATCGTGGACGAGGTGCGGAAGCTGACGATCGAGACCTACCCGGACGGCACGCCGAAGCGGGAGCTGTTCACCGGCGCACTGATCAACCGGGTGACGAACCTGGAGACCGGCGCCACGTCCACGGCGGACGCGAGCGGCACCTCCCTCGTCGTCTACCGCACCGACGGCTCGATGACCTGGTACGTGACGGGGCCGGTGCTGCTCGGCTTCCGGGAGAACGCCGGCACGCTGCCGAAGGGGCTGTGGATCGTCGACGGCCAGTTCCGGGTGGAGTTCTCCCCCACGTACGACAAGACCATCACGATGCTCCACGGCACGACCCATGACGTCTGCACCGACGTCGACTGATCCGCCGGACGCGGTGGCCGGCGTCGCCGGCCACCGCGTCAGCCGGCCGGCGCCTCGTAGACCAGGGCCACCGCGATCCCGGCCAGTCCCTCTCCGCGCCCGGTGAAGCCCAGGCCGTCGGTGGTGGCCGCGGAGACGGTCACCGGCGCGCCGACCGCCTCGGAGAGCACCCGCTGCGCCTCCTCGCGGCGCGGCCCGATCTTGGGGCGGTTGCCGACCACCTGCACCGACACGTTGCCGATCTGGAAGCCGGCCGCCCGTACCCGGCGCGCGCTCTCGGTCAGCAGCGCCACCCCGGACGCGCCCGCCCACTCCGGCTGGTCCACCCCGAAGTTCGCGCCCAGGTCACCGAGACCGGCGGCGGAGAGCAGGGCGTTGCAGGCGGCGTGCGCCGCCACGTCGGCGTCGGAGTGACCGGCCAGGCCGTCCTGGTCCGGCCAGTGCAGGCCCGCGACCCAGCAGGGCCGCCCGGCCGCGAACGCGTGCACGTCGGTGCCGACAGCCACCCGAGGAACGATCATGACCAGAGGGTACGCATACGCCGGGAGAGATCTTGGTAGCAAGGGGCCCCTATGGGGGCCGTTTCGTACCAAGATCTCGAAGCCGCCGAGCGGCGCGCGTCAGGCGCCTGTGGCCAGCAGGTGTTCGGCCAGGGCCAGGTCGAACGGGCGGGTGATCTTCAGGGCCATCTCGGAGCCGGGTACGCAGGTCACCGCGCCCCCCTGCTTCTCGACCAGCCCGGCGTCGTCGGTCAGCGCGTCACCCGCCGACCGGTGGGCGGCGACCAGCACCGACCGGCGGAAGCCCTGCGGCGTCTGCACCGCGCGCAGCGCTGACCTGTCGACGGTGCCGAGCACCCGCTCGGTCGCGTCGACCTCCTTGATCGTGTCGACCACCGGCAGCACCGGGATCACCGCGTCGTGCCCGTCGCGGACCGCCGCGGCCACCGACTCGACCAGGTGGGGCGGGGTGAGCGCGCGGGCCGCGTCGTGCACCAGGACGATCTCCGGACCGGCTGGTACGGCTGCGAGGGCCGCCGCCACCGACTCCTGGCGTTCGGCGCCACCGGGCACCACTGTCACCGGAGCGACGGGGGCGAGCAGCGCGCGTACCGCCTCGACCTCGGTCGCCGGCGCGGCCACCACGATCGTGTGCACGGAGGGGGCGGCGGCGATCCGGCGGACCGCGTGCACCAGCAGCGGCTCGCCGGCGAGCAACCGGAGTGCCTTCGGGGCGCCGGGTCCGAGGCGTACCCCGGCACCGGCCGCAGGAACGAGGACCGCGACGTCACCGCGCGGATTGAGCTGCGCGGTCACGTCGCGGTCCTCGGATTCGTTCGCTGCGGGGTGGGTAGAGGCAGAGGCGTGGATCAGGCCTCGGTCAGCACCTTGTCGAGCAGCGTCTCGGCCTCGTCCTTGGTGCTCTTCTCCGCCAGCGCGACCTCGCCGACGAGGATGTCACGAGCCTTGGCGAGCATCCGCTTCTCGCCCGCCGACAGGCCCCGCTCCCGCTCCCGGCGCCACAGGTCGCGGACGACCTCGGCCACCTTCAGCGGGTTACCGGAGGCCAGCTTCTCCAGATTCGCCTTGTAACGCCGCGACCAGTTGGTCGGCTCCTCGGTGTGCGGTGCACGGAGCACGTCGAAGACCTTGCCCAGGCCCTCTTCGCCAACCACTTCGCGCACACCCACGATCTCGGCGTTCTCGGCGGGCACCCGGACCGTCAGGTCACCCTGTGCGACCCTCAGGACGAGGTATTCCCTGGGCTCGCCCTTGATGACCCGAGTCTCGATTGCCTCGATGAGTGCGGCCCCGTGGTGGGGGTAAACAACGGTCTCGCCGACACTGAAAACCATAGGTTCGAAACCCCTTTCGCTGTGTCTAGGGTAACACGCTCAGGCACCGATGTCTCACCGCTGTCCTGACCGTTGGCGCAGCTCAGGGGCCCTGTGAGAGGTATTTCTTCAGCTTGACAGGCGGTCAAACCGATGCTTTCGACACGCTCCGTGAGGAACACGTGACAACCCGGTAACGGGTGACGGGAGCGTCCAGATCTAGGGCAATGCGCTCCTTCCATGGTAGCTCCGCAACTCGGTCCGCGCCCAGGTGTGGCGTTACGGCGGCCGGTGCGGGACGCTGGTGAGGGACGTGACGTCCGCTCACCGAGACGTTCCTGGGGGTCCGATGGGCGTGCCTGACGCTGACGGCCAGGGGCCGCCGGACGGGCTGCCCGGCCTGCCCCCGGAGTGGGGCCGGGTGGTCGTACCGGACGACGCCTCGGCGCTCGCCGAGGAGGCCCGGCAGGTCCGCCGGGAGCTGCGCCGCGCGCGGCAGGGCCCCGGCCGGCGTACCGGGCCGGCCCGACTCGGGCTGCCCGCGCTGATCCTGCTCGTGTCGGTGCTGGTCACGCTCGCCGGGCTGGCCGCCGTCACCTGGCCACGTGCCGGCACGCGGTCCGGCGCGCCGACGGTGCTCCCCCGCTCCACCACCGCGCCGCAACCGGTCGGCCCGCTGCCCGCGCTGGACCTGGTCGGCGCGGACGACACGCCGGTACCGCTGCGCAGCCTGCTGCCCTCCATGATCATCCTGGTCGACGCCTGCGTCTGCGCCGAGCAGGTCGGCACCGCGGCACGCGCCGCCCCGCCCGGCGTCACGGTGGTCACCGTGACCGAGGGCCGCAGCGCCGGACCGGCGAGCGCCCCCGGGGTACGCCCGCTCGGCGACCCGGCCGGCGGGCTGCGCTCCTACCTGCACCTGTCGCCCCACCCCGGCACCGCCGCCGCGCTGCTCGTGGACCGGCAGGGCTCACTGGTCCGGGTGGTGCCGGAACTGGGCCCGCTGTCGGACTACGGCGCCGACCTGGCCCGGCTGGGCGGCTGAGCCGCCGAGGGCGAGGACGCGAGCGGGCGGCCGAGCCGCCGACGCGGGGCGCGCCACAGCGGTCAGTAGAGCGCTTCGAGCCGGGCGTCCAGTTCGGCCCGGCCGCGTACAGCGGTGAACCGCACCAGCACCGGTGCGCCCGTGCCACCCAGCAAGGGCAGCTCCAGTCGCCCGCCGCACCGGAGGAACCGACGCGCGTCGCCGGACCCGGCACCGGAGAGCTGCACGGCGACCGCCCCGTCCCCGGAGCAGCTCACCGTCAGCCGGTAGTCATCGCCCCGCGAGGGATTCACCTGGCGTACGACGGGCGGCCCGTCCGGCGTCAACGCGGACGTCTCCCGCCACACCACGTGCGACACCTGGAGCACATGCGAGGTGCCGTCGTCCTCGACCCGGATCACCACCGACCGGTCCGGTGCCGTGGCCGGCGCACGGAGTGCCCGGGCCGTCGGGTCGCGCCCCGGTCGTGCCGGCCAGGCGTCGCCTGTCGACGGGTCGACCCGCCAGGTGCGGGCGATCGGTTCCGCACTCGGGGGCGGCACCGGCACTGCCGTGACCGCACCCGGCTCCGGTGCCGCCGACCGCCACCAGGCCGCGCCGGCCGCCAGCGCCAGAACGGTCAGGACGGCCAGCAGCACCCGCCCGTCCCGCTCCTCGGAGGCCATGACGGCAGCGTATCCGCGCGGCCCGGGCGGGGGCGAGCCGTCAACCCACCCGTTCCAGCAGCACCGCGTAGAGCGTCAGGCCCGGGCCGAACGCGAGCATCACCACCCAGCGCGGCGGTGACGGCTCCGTACGCCACAGCCGGTCCAGGATCAGCAGCACCGTCGGCGACGAGCAGTTTCCGTGCTCGGCGAGCGTCCCCCGGGACGCGGCGAGCCCGTCCGGCGGCAGCGCCAGCTCACGCTCAACCACGTTGAGGATCCGCGGCCCGCCCGGGTGCACCGCCCAGCCGTCCACGTCGGAGCGCTCACACCCGTGCCGGGCCAGCAGGTCGTCGACCAGATCCTGCACGTGCCGGGAGAGGACCTGCGGCACCTTCGGCGACAGCCCCATCCGGAACCCGGTGTCGGTGACGTCCCAGGTCATGTGGTCGGCGGTGGACGTGTCGGTGACCGAGGTGACCTCGCGCAGCGCGTACCCCCGGCCGCCGGGGACGACCACGGCGGCGACCGCGGCGTCCGAGAACAGCGCGTGGGAGACGATCTGCTGGGTGTCCACCCGGGCACCCGGCGGCTGGATGTGCAGGCTGGTCAGCTCCGCGCAGAGCAGCAGCGCGGGCCGACCCCGGGCGGTGACGAAGTCGCTCGCCGCGCCCAGCCCGGGCAGAGCCGCGTAGCAGCCCATGTGCCCGACGAACATGCGCTGGGTGCTCGGGGACATCCCGAGATCCCGGGCGAGCAGGATGTCCAGCCCCGGGGTGGCGTACCCGGTGCACGAGCAGACGATGAACAGCCCGACGTCGGCGGCGTCCAGGCCGGCGGCGGTGAGTGCCCGGCTGACCGCCTCCTTGCCCAGCGGCAGCGCCTCGACCTGGTAGCGGCGCATGCGGCGCTCGGTCGGCCACTCCGAGACGTCCTCCAGCAGCGGATTCACCGCCGCCTGCCGCCGGGTCACGCCCGAGTTCGCGAAGATCCGCTCGGCCAGCGCCCGGGTGTTCCCCTGGAAGTGCCCCGCGAAGAAGCCCGTCCACAGCTCGTCCTGCATCGCGGCCGGCGGTTGCGCCGTACCCAGACCCGCGATCACCGGTATGCCCACGTCCCCCACCCCTCGCCCTTCACTCACTCCTCGCGCCCACCCTGGTCACAGCGCCGCCTTCCGTTCGCGACTGCGGGGCTCGCAGACCCGGCTCACTCCTCGCGCTCACCGTGCCGCCTTTCGTTCGCGACTGCGGGGCTCGCAAACCCGGCTCACTCCTCGCGCTCACCGTGCCGCCTTTCGTTCGCGACTGCGGGGCTCGCAGACCCGGCTCACTCCTCGCGCTCACCAACGAGGGAGCGCGCTGTCCCGGTCCGGGTCGCCGCCGAGTGCGGCGATGCCGAGCCAGTCGGCGCACACGTCGGACGTGGCCGGATGCAGCGAGCCGCAGCGGGCGTCCCGGTAGAGCCGCTCCAGCGGATGCCCACGCCGGGTCGCCGACGTGCCCGCCGCCTCCAGCATCGAGGCCGCCACCTCCGCGGCGGTGGTGCCCGCCAGCAGCTTGGCCCGCCACACCCAGCGGTTCGTCTCCGCGTCGCCGGGCGCCTCGTCGACCCGGCGGGCCGCCTCGGCGACCACCAGTTCGGCGGCGGCGGTGGCCGCGTCGGCCCGGCCCAGGCGCGCCCGTACGGCGGGCAGGCCAGCGAGGTTGCGCGCGTTGAGGTGCTCGGCCGCGGCGTCGATGGCGGCCCGGGCCACGCCGACGTAGACCGCCGCGTAGCTCGCCACCAGCCAGTGCGGCATGAGCTGGGCGACGACCAGGGCCAGCCCTTCGACGCCGCCGAGCAGCCGGTCGGCCGGGACCGTCACGTCCAGGTGCACGTCGTGCGAGGAGGTGGCCCGCATGCCGAGCGAGTCCCAGGTGGGCTCGACCGTGATCCCGTCCCCGGCCGGCACCAGGAACTGCGACACCACCGACTGGTCGGCGGCGCTGCGGGCGGCCACCAGGTAGCCGTCCGGGTGGCCGGCGCCGGAGCAGAACGTCTTGCTGCCCTTGATGTGCCAGCCGCCCTCGACCGGCTCGTAGACGGTGCTGAGCTGGGACAGCCGGGCGCCGGCGCCGCGTTCGCTCATCGCGACCGCGTACCAGGCGCCGTCGGCCGCCGCGCGCAGCAGCCGGTCCCGCGCCGCGAGCGCCTCGTCCGGTACGCCGAGCGCCTCGGCCAGTTCCTCGGTGACCGCGCCCAGCGCGCCGGTGACCGAGGCGTGCATGTTGAACACCAGCGCGGTCGCGCCGTTGCCCCGGGCCAGTTCGGTGGCGACCGCGGCGTACTCCGCGAAGCTCGCACCCGTACCGCCCAGCTCGGGCGGCACCATCAGGCCGAACAGCCCGGCCGCCCGCAGATCCGCGAAGTCGTCCACAGGGAACGAGCCGTCCCGGTCGTGCTCGGCCGCGCGGGCGGCCAGTCGCGGCGCCAACCGGCGGGCCGCCTCCAGCGCGTGCACAGTCATGTCGCCCCCTCCTCGCGTCCTTTACCCCGGGCGGCCCCGGCTACCCGCCCCGGCGCCCCCAGCCCTGGTACAGCACCGCAGTCGACCGGGTCGGCACGATGCGGGGTTCGGTCCGGTCCGGACGGTCGGCGCCGCCGCGCACGCGGCGCAGCAGCCAGGCCAGCGTGCCGCCCAGCTGCGGGCGAACCCCGCGCACCGTCAGCGACACGCCGTGCCGGGCGCACTCGGCGACCAGCGCGCGGGCGTCGACGAACAACCGTGGATCGTGGATGCCGCGCGGCACGGTGGGCAGCCGTTCGCCCAGCTCCACCGCGACCAGCCGGGCCAGCAGCGTGTCGTTGAGCGTGTCCAGCACCAGCAGGCCGCCCGGGCGCAGCAGCCGGCACGCCTCGGCGACCGCCCGCCGCCAGTCCGGCACGTGTTCCAGCAGCTCACCGGCGGAGACCACCGCCGCGCAGCCGTCGGCCAGCGGCACCGCCGTCGCGTCGGCCTGGACCACAGTCACGCCGTGCGCGGCGGCCTGGTCGAGCGCGGAGCGGGTCAGATCCACCCCGACGTGGCGGTAGCCCTTGCCGGCCAGGTGCGGCGCCAGCAGCCCGGCGCCGCAGCCCAGGTCGACGAGCAGATCGTCCGGCGTGGACGCGGCCGGCACCAGCGCCGCCCGGGCCCGGGCCAGCCAGTGCAGCATCGCGAACGCGCCGTCCGGCCGCCACCACTCACCGGCCAGGTCGTCGTACTGCCGCGGGTCGTTCGGCGGCAGCACCCGGTACGGAGTGGACACCGGCGACGCGTCGGGCATGCGTCGAGCGTGGCACGACTGCCCGGTAACGACCAGACTTCCCTTATGTCGACACGGGTGTTAGGGCTGGTCAGGGCGAGCCATCCGGAACCCGCGGCGGCGGTCACAGTCGTCGCCGCGCTGCTCGCCGCCGGCGTCGGGCACTCCGCGGCAGGCGTGGTGGCGGTGGCGCTGACGGTGCTGGCCAGCCAGCTCGCGGTCGGGTGGAGCAACGACCTGATCGACGCCGACCGGGACGCGGCGGTGGGGCGTACCGACAAACCGGTGACCACCGGCGAGGTCACCCGGCCGACGCTGGCCCGGGCCACCGCGGTGGCCGCCGTCGCCGTGCCGGTGCTGGCGCTGGCCGGCGGCCCGGCCGCGGCGGCCTGCGCCACGCTGGGCCTGGTCTCCGCGCTGCTCTACAACCGACCGCTGAAGTCGACGCCGGTGTCGGTGCTGCCCTACGCGGTCTCGTTCGGCGCGCTGCCCGCGTTCGTGGTGCTCGCGCTGCCCGGCTCGCCGGTGCCCCCGGCCTGGCTGGTGGCCGCCGCCGCGCTGCTCGGCGCCGGCGCGCACTTCGCCAACGTGCTGCCGGACCTGGCCGACGACGCCCGGACCGGGGTGCGCGGCCTGCCGCACCGGTTCGGGCCGGTGGGCAGCCGGCTGGCCGCCGCCGGGCTGCTGCTCGCGGCCACCGTCGCGCTGGTCCTCGGCCCGCCCGGGCCGCCGTCGTGGACCGGCCTGTCGGCGGTGGCCGCCGCCGTCGCCGTGCCGGCGGTCGGCTGGTACGCGGGACGCGCGACCGCCGGACGCTCGGCGACCGCCTTCCGGGCGGTGCTGGTGGTGGCGCTCATCGATGTGGTGCTGCTGGTGACGAGCGGCCGGCTGGTCTGAGGAGTCCCCTCCGAGGTGGCATTGCCGGGTCCGCGTGCGGGCCTCGATCAGCTCCAACTACCCTGGAGCGCGGTCTGCGCGGGTATGGCCACCCCGTGCCCGGTGGTCGACCGGGCGGGGATCGTGACGAGGAGGACCGACGTGACGCGCTCGATCAGGGGTTCCCGGGGGCCGGCCCTGCTGCTGGCCGGCACGGCGGCGGCGGCGAGCCTGCTGCTGTCCGGGTGCGGCGCCGGGCAGATTTCCGAGACCGCCAACAAGATCCCGTCGGTACAGGGCGTGAACGTCCAGACCTCCGACAACCTGTACAAGGTGCGCGGGCTCTACGTGCAGTTCCCGGGCCCGAAGGGCTACGAGGCCGGGTCGAACGCGCCGGTCAACGTGGTGATCTACAACGACAGCGAGAAGCCGGTGACCGTGACGGTCACCACCGACAGCGCGCGGGAGATCGTGCTCACAGGTTCCGGCGCGGGCGAGAGCGGCGCCGCCACCCCGACCGGCTCGCCCACCGAGCCGGCGACCGCCTCGCCGACCGCCACCGACCCGAGCGCGTCGCCGAGCCAGTCGCTGGAGGTGACCGGGTCGCCGTCGGTCAGCCCGTCGCCGAGCGAGAGCGAGTCCGCGCCCGCCGGCCAGCCGGCCCGGATCGAGATCCCGGCGCTCAGCTACGCCCAGCTCAACGCCGGCAACCCGCGGTTCCTCCAGCTCGTCGGCCTGAACGAGAAGCTGCTCGTCGGCCAGCAGGTCAACCTGACCTTCGACTTCGGCGACGGCAAGGTCGTCAAGACCCCGGCGCCGATCGGCATCCCGCTGACCCCGGAGGCCACGCCGTCGAAGATCGTGAACCCGCGTGAGCACGCCGGTGAGGACGGCGGCGTCGAGGGCGGCCACTGACCTCTCCCTCCTTCCGTCGGCACCGCCGCCGTGGCCAGCGCCACGCCGGCGGTGCCGCCGTTTCGGGTGGGCTTTCGTCGTACGGGCCGGTTAGCGTCCGGTGGTGACCACGCCCCGATCGACCTCCCCCCGCGCCGGCGCCGGCCGCGGTCGCGCCGCCACCCGCGAACCCCGCCCGGCCTACGAGTGCGACGCCTGCGGCCACCAGCCCCCGAAGTGGGTGGGCCGGTGCCCCGAGTGCGGCGAGTGGGGTTCGGTGGTCGAGTGCACCGTCACCGGCCCGATGGTCTCCGGCCGGGTGGTCAGCTCGCGGATGCCGGCCGAGCCGGCCCGGCCGATCGCCACGATCAGCGCCGCGCCCGCCCGGGCCCGTCCCACCGGAGTCAGCGAGCTCGACCGGGTGCTCGGCGGCGGGCTGGTCCCCGGCGCTGTGGTGCTGCTCGCCGGTGAGCCCGGCGTGGGCAAGTCGACGCTCCTGCTCGACGTGGCCCAGCAGTGGGCGGCCGGAGCCGGCAGCCCGTCGCTGGTGGTCAGCGGTGAGGAGTCGGTCAGCCAGGTGCGGTTGCGCGCCGAGCGGATGGGCACCCTGCACGACCAGCTCTACCTGGCCGCCGAGAGCGACCTGTCGGCGGTGCTCGGCCACCTCGACGCGGTCAAGCCGGGGCTGCTGGTGCTCGACTCGGTGCAGACCATCTCGACCACCGGCACCGAGGGCGTGCCGGGCGGCGTCACCCAGGTCCGCGCGGTCACCGCCGCCCTCGTCGCGGTGGCCAAGGAGCGCGGCATCGCCACCGTGCTCGTCGGGCACGTCACCAAGGACGGCCAGGTGGCCGGCCCCCGGGTGCTGGAGCACCTGGTCGACGTGGTGCTGCACTTCGAGGGCGACAAGCACTCCTCGCTGCGCATGGTGCGCGGCGTGAAGAACCGGTTCGGCGCGGCCGACGAGGTGGGCTGCTTCGAGATGCACGAGGGCGGCATCAGCAGCCTGGCCGACCCGTCCGGCCTGTTCCTGACCCGCTACTCCGAACCGGTGCCGGGCACGTGCGTGACGGTGGCGATGGAGGGGCGCCGGGCGCTGGTGACCGAGGTGCAGGCGCTGATCGGGGCGACGGTGGCCGGTTCCCCCCGGCGTACCGTCTCCGGCCTCGACAGCGCCCGGCTCGCCATGGTCCTCGCGGTGCTCCAGCGCCGCACCGAGCGGCTCACCCTGCACGACCGGGAGGTCTTCGCCGCCACCGTCGGCGGCATCCGGGTGGTCGAGCCGGCGGCCGACCTGGCCGTGGCGCTCGCGGTCGCCTCCGGCGGGCTCAACCTGGCGCTCAACCCGCATCTGGTGGCCATCGGCGAGGTCGGGCTCACCGGCGAGGTCCGCCGCGTCGGCGCGGTGCCGCGGCGGCTGGCCGAGGCCGCCCGGCTCGGCTTCCGGCTGGCCCTCGTGCCGCCCGGGTGCGGGCCGGAGAGCAGCGGCGCCGGGCCGGAGAACATGCGGGTGATCGAGGTCACTGACGTGCGATCCGCCCTCCAGGCGGCCGCGCGCGCGTCGGCGGAGTGACACGGTGGGATCCGCCGGGCGTTTCCCGGCAGGCCACTCAGCCCGTGACGACCCGCCCGAGCCGGGCATCGTGACACATCACAGTAACCACGAGAGCACCCACCGCATGGCAGTCCGTAGACTGTGCCCGTGCCGATCGACCGCGATGCCACCAAGCCCGCAACGGCGACGCCGCACGCCCGTACCGGCGCCGTGAGCGCCAACCCCGCTCGTGCCATCAGCGTGAGCGTCAACGGAAGCGTCGGCGGCGGGGCCGGCGCCGATCCGCTGCGCGCCAACCTCGCCCTGATGGCTCCCGGCACCGCCCTGCGGGACGGCCTGGAGCGGATCCTGCGCGGCCGCACCGGCGCGCTGATCGTGCTCGGCTACGACAAGGTGGTCGAGCAGATCTGCACCGGCGGCTTCCCGATGGACGTGGAGTTCTCCGCCACCCGGGTCCGTGAGCTGTGCAAGATGGACGGCGCCGTGGTGCTCTCCAGCGACGGCACCCGCATCGTGCAGGCCGGCGTGCACCTGATGCCCGACCCGTCCATCCCCACCGAGGAGTCCGGCACCCGGCACCGCACCGCCGAGCGGGTGGCCCGGCAGACCGGCTATCCGGTCATCTCGGTCAGCCAGTCGATGCGGATCATCAGCCTCTACGTCAACGGCCAGCGGCACGTGCTCGACGACTCGGCGGCCATCCTGTCCCGCGCCAACCAGGCGCTCGCCACGCTGGAGCGCTACAAGCTCCGGCTGGACGAGGTCTCCGGCACGCTCTCCGCGCTGGAGATCGAGGATCTGGTCACCGTCCGCGACGCGGTGGCGGTGGTGCAGCGGCTGGAGATGGTCCGGCGGATCGCCGACGAGATCGCCGGTTACGTGGTGGAGCTGGGCACCGACGGTCGCCTGCTGGCCCTTCAGCTCGACGAGCTGATGGCCGGCGTGGACGCCGACCGCACCCTGGTCATCCGCGACTACCTGCCGACCGGCCGCAAGTCGCGCACGCTCGACGAGGCGCTCGTCGAACTCGACCTGCTCAGCGCCACCGAACTCATCGACCTCGTGGCCGTGGCCAAGGCGATCGGCTACCCGTCCGCCTCCGACGCGCTCGACGCGGCGGTCAGCCCGCGCGGGTTCCGCCTGCTGGCGAAGGTGCCCCGGCTGCCGGTCGCCGTGGTCGACCGGCTGGTGGTGCACTTCGGCAGCCTCCAGCGGCTGCTCGGCGCGACAGTGGAAGACCTCCAGGCGGTCGAGGGCGTGGGCGACGCCCGCGCCCGTGGCGTCCGCGAGGGCCTGTCCCGGCTCGCCGAGGCGAGCATCCTCGAACGGTACGTCTGACCGACCGCTCAGCCGGTGACGGTCAGCTTCACCGGCTCGCTGATCTTGGTGCCGACGCGCGCGAACACCTGGTACGCGCCGATCGCGGCGAAGTCACCGTTCGCCAGCCCGTTCGCGCACTTGTTGTCCAGCTTGCCGTTCCAGCCCAGCTCGTAGGAGCGCTCGAAGTTCGGCGTGAACGACTGCACGTCCGAGCCCTTGCCGGTGCCGCACGTGTCCGACGACCAGATCTTCTCCGCGCCCGACTTGACGTACAGCTCCTGGAGGTCGGCGCCGACGTCCCGGCTGCACGTACGGTTCGACACGTTCTTGACCTTGAGGCGCAGCGTGACCACCGTGCCCCGCTGGGCGGTCGGCGGCACCGCCACCGGCGTCACCAGCAGCTCGGAGTCGGTGCAGGTGCCGTCGTCGGAGACCGGCTGACCGGTCGCGCCGCCGTTGCCGCCCCCGTTGTTCGCGCCCCCGCCGGTGTTCCCGCCGTCGCCGGTGGTGCCGCCACCGGTGTTTCCGCCGCCGTTGTTCGCGCCACCGCCGCCGGCGTCACCCGCTGTCGGTGACGGGCTGCCCGACTGCGGGGTCAGCACCGAACCGGACGGGTCGGGCTGAGCCCCGGCCGAGCCGGTCGGGGACGGGTCCGTACCCGGCGCGCCGGTGTTGCGGTCCGTACCGGTGCAGGAATACAACAGGACAATCAGGAAGAGCAGCCCTGCTCCGAGCACGACGGCACGACGCCGCCAGTACACGGCAGGGGGCAGAGGGCCGACCGTCAGACGCATGATGCGCCTACCGTAGCCGCGCGGCGCACGGCTCGGCGGTCCGACGCGCCGGGAACCCGCCGCCGTACGGCCGCACCCGTCCACACAGGATTCCGAGCGCCACCGTCAGAGGTAGACCTTGCGCTGGTAGATCGCGTGCGCGCCGGCCACCCGGTCGAGGAACAGCAGCCCGGCGCAGTGGTCGATCTCGTGCTGGAGCGCCCGCGCCTCGAAGCCGTCCGTCACCAGCCGCACCGGCTCGCCGCTGCCCGGAAGCGCGCCCTCGACCACCAGGCGGCTGGCCCGCTTCACGTCGCCGGTCAGGTCCGGCACCGACATGCAGCCCTCCCGCCCGGCCTTCCACCGGGACGCCTCCACCACGCGCGCGTTGCAGAGCACGAACGTGCCGTGCACGGTGACCGCCTTCGGATGCCCGGTCACGTCCACGGCGAACACCTGCGCGCTCACCCCGACCTGCGGCGCCGCCAAGCCCACGCAACCGGGCGAGACGCGCATCGTCGCCACCAGGTCCGCGGCGAGGCGCACCACCTCCGCCGACGTCGGGTCGACCTCCGGGCCGGGTCGGCTCAGCACCGGCTCCGGCGCGGTGACCACCGGACGTACCGCACCGGGGACGCCGAGCTTCTCCGGGGTCCAGCCGCCCAGGCCCGCGTACTCCGGCCCGGTCACAGCAGATCCGTGTCCGCCGGGCGGAGGCTGACCCCCACGCCCAGCTCCGCGGCCACGCGGGTGAGCCGGCCGGCCACCTCGTCCGACACTCCGGGCGGCAACTCGACCTCGGCGACCACCACGTAGAGCGAACCGGTCAGCCGGGTGCTCAGGTCGGTCACGTTCCCGCCCGCGTCGGTCAGCACCCGGGTCATCGCCGCGACGATGCCCATCCGGTCGGCGCCGTGCACCGCCAGCACGTACGGCTCCCCGGTGGGCTCGCTGCCGGCGTCCGGCGTGACCGCGCGTACGGTCGCCAGCAGGTGCCCGTCGGCGGCGAGCGGGGCCAGCGCGGCCTCGACGTCGGCGGAGGCCGGGCCCACGCAGATCAGCGTCATCGCGAAGTGTCCACGCAGCCGGGTCATCGTCGAGTCGGTGAGGTTCGCGCCGAGCCGGGCGAGGACCTCCGCGACGTCGGCCACGATGCCCGGCCGGTCCCGGCCGATGACGGTGATCGCGAGCTCGTTCATTCGGACATTCTGCCCCGTCGTCCATGATCGATCGCGCCCGGCCACCCCGCCCGCCCAACCTGCGGGAAAGACCGCCGTGACATGATCGGCGGCGCGATGTCCGATCCCACATTCGCCACCCAGGTCAGCCGGTGGTACGAGCGCAACGCCCGCGACCTGCCCTGGCGCAAGCCCGGCATCGGTGGCTGGGCGATCCTGGTCTCCGAGGTCATGCTCCAGCAGACCCCCGTGGTCCGGGTGGTGCCCGCCTGGGAGGCGTGGCTGGCCCGCTGGCCCGAGCCGCGCGCGCTCGCCGAGGACACCCCGGCCGAGGCGATCCGGATGTGGGGGCGGCTCGGCTACCCCCGCCGGGCGGTACGCCTGCGCGAGTGCGCGGTGGCGATCGTGGAGCGGCACGGCGGCGTCGTGCCCGACCGGCTCGACCAGTTGCTGGCGCTGCCTGGTGTCGGCACGTACACGGCCCGCGCGGTCGCCGCGTTCGCGTACGGGCAGCGGCACCCGGTGGTGGACACGAACGTCCGGCGCGTGGTGTGCCGGGCGATCGCCGGTGAACCCGACGCCGGCCCCACCACCCGCCCGGCCGACCTGGTCGCCACCGAGGAACTGCTGCCGATCGAACCGGCCGCCGCCGCGCTGGCCAGCGCCGCGTTCATGGAACTCGGCGCTGTCGTCTGCACCGCCCGCGCCCCGCGCTGCGCGATCTGCCCGGTCGAGTCGAGCTGCGCCTGGCGGGCCTCCGGGCAGGCCGCACCCACGGGACCGACCCGACGCCCGCAGCGCTACGCCGGCACCGACCGGCAGGTACGCGGACTGCTGCTCGCGGTGCTGCGGGAGTCCACCGGCCCGGTGCCGCACCAGCGGCTGGACCAGGTGTGGCACGACGACGTGCAGCGGGCCCGCGCCCTGGCCGGCCTGGTCACCGACGGCCTGGTGGAACCGGTGGGCGAGGAGTCGTTCCGCCTGGCCGGCGACGGCCCCGCCGTCCCCCTCCCCTAACCCTCTCCCCCTCCCACCCCCCGGCACCCTCCCCCGCCCCGCGCCCACCCCGTTGATCATGAGGTTAGCGGGGACAAATGGGGCGCCGAGTGCGGTCAACTTCATGATCGACGGGGTGGGCGAGACCAGGCGGGGTGGGTGGGGCGGGCGGGGAGATGGAAAGGCGACGGCCCCGGTGGCTTTCGCCTACCGGGGCCGTCGCCCTCGAACTGTGCGGACCTTATGCGGCGTCGTCCGCGCCGGTGGCGGCGGTGCCGCCAAGGTCCGCCGGGACCGCGTCCGGCACGGCGTCGGGCCGGTCCGCGCCCCGGAAGACGAGCTTGGACTTGTCGATGTCCTCCGGGTCGCCCTCGCAGTCCACGACCACGATCTGACCCGGGGTCAGCTCGTTGAACAGGATCCGCTCGGACAGGTTGTCCTCGATGTCGCGCTGGATCGTGCGACGCAGCGGCCGCGCGCCCAGCACCGGGTCGAAGCCCTTCTTCGCGAGGTACTTCTTCGCGTTGTCGGTCAGCTCCAGACCCATGTCCTTGTTCCGCAGCTGGGACTCGATCCGGGCGATCATGATGTCGACGATCGACAGGATCTCGTTCTGACGCAGCTGGTGGAAGACGATGGTGTCGTCGATCCGGTTCAGGAACTCGGGCCGGAAGTGCTGCTTGAGCTCGTCGTTGACCTTCTGCTTCATCCGGTCGTAGTTCGACTCGGAGTCCTCAGAGGCCTGGAAGCCCAGCGACACCGCCTTGGCGACGTCACGCGTACCGAGGTTGGTGGTCAGGATGATGACCGTGTTCTTGAAGTCCACGATCCGGCCCTGGCCGTCGGTGAGGCGCCCGTCCTCCAGGATCTGGAGGAGCGTGTTGAACACGTCCGGGTGGGCCTTCTCGATCTCGTCGAAGAGGACCACCGAGAACGGCCGGCGACGCACCTTCTCGGTCAGCTGCCCGCCCTCGTCGTAGCCGACGTAGCCGGGAGGGGCACCGACGAGCCGGGACACCGTGTACCGGTCGTGGAACTCCGACATGTCGAGCTGGATGAGGGCGTCCTCGCTGCCGAACAGGAACTCGGCGAGCGCCTTGGACAGCTCGGTCTTACCGACGCCGGACGGGCCGGCGAAGATGAACGAGCCGGAGGGGCGCTTCGGGTCCTTCAGGCCGGCCCGGGTACGCCGGATCGCCTTCGAGACCGCCTTGACCGCGTCCTCCTGGCCGATGACGCGCTTGTGCAGCTCGTCCTCCATGCGCAGCAGGCGCGAGGTCTCCTCCTCGGTCAGCTTGTAGACCGGGATGCCGGTCCAGTTGCCGAGCACCTCGGCGATCTGCTCGTCGTCGACCTCGCTGACGACGTCCAGGTCACCGGCCTTCCACTCCTTCTCCCGCTGCGCCTTCTGACCCAGCAGCTGCTTCTCGGTGTCGCGCAGCTGGGCGGCCCGCTCGAAGTCCTGCGCGTCGATCGCGGACTCCTTGTCGCGGCGCACCTGGGCGATGCGCTCGTCGAAGTCGCGCAGGTCCGGCGGCGCGGTCATCCGGCGGATCCGCATCCGGGCGCCGGCCTCGTCGATCAGGTCGATCGCCTTGTCCGGCAGGAACCGGTCGGAGATGTACCGGTCGGCCAGCGTCGCGGCGGCGACCAGCGCGGCGTCGGTGATGGAGACGCGGTGGTGGGCCTCGTAGCGGTCCCGCAGGCCCTTGAGGATCTCGATGGTGTGGGCCAGCGACGGCTCACCCACCTGGATCGGCTGGAAACGACGCTCCAGAGCGGCGTCCTTCTCCAGGTGCTTGCGGTACTCGTCGAGCGTGGTGGCGCCGATGGTCTGCAGCTCACCACGGGCCAGCATCGGCTTGAGGATGCTGGCGGCGTCGATCGCGCCCTCGGCCGCGCCCGCACCGACGAGGGTGTGGATCTCGTCGATGAACAGGATGATGTCGCCGCGGGTGCGGATCTCCTTGAGCACCTTCTTCAGGCGCTCCTCGAAGTCACCGCGGTAGCGGGAACCGGCGACCAGGGCACCGAGGTCGAGCGTGTAGAGCTGCTTGTCCTTCAGCGTCTCGGGCACCTCGCCCTTGATGATCTTCTGGGACAGGCCCTCCACCACGGCGGTCTTGCCGACGCCGGGCTCGCCGATCAGCACCGGGTTGTTCTTGGTGCGGCGGGACAGCACCTGCATGACCCGCTCGATCTCCTTCTCGCGCCCGATGACCGGGTCGAGCTTGCCCTCGCGGGCGGCCTGGGTCAGGTTGCGGCCGAACTGGTCCAGCACGAGGCTGGTCGACGGCGCGGCCTCACCCGGGGCGGCACCGGCGGCGGCCGGCTCCTTGCCCTGGTAGCCGGAGAGCAGCTGGATGACCTGCTGGCGCACCCGGTTCAGGTCGGCGCCCAGCTTCACCAGGACCTGGGCGGCGACGCCCTCGCCCTCGCGGATCAGGCCGAGCAGGATGTGCTCGGTGCCGATGTAGTTGTGGCCGAGCTGCAGCGCCTCGCGCAGCGACAGCTCCAGCACCTTCTTGGCCCGCGGCGTGAACGGGATGTGCCCGCTCGGCGCCTGCTGGCCCTGGCCGATGATCTCCTCGACCTGCTGACGCACGCCCTCCAGGGAGATGCCGAGGCTCTCCAGGGCCTTTGCCGCGACACCCTCACCCTCGTGGATCAGGCCCAGCAGGATGTGTTCCGTACCGATGTAGTTGTGGTTGAGCATCCGGGCCTCTTCTTGGGCCAGGACGACAACCCGTCGCGCTCGGTCGGTGAACCGCTCGAACATGCCCTCGTGCTCCTCACGTGCCGTGCGCCTTGATGGTCAGATCTCGGCGGGGCCGGTGCGCGGACGTCCGGGACGGGCGTCCGTGCCTCCTTACTCTATCGCCGCGGACCGTCTCCGCTGAGGTCGTGTGCCCCCGCGAATGACCGTTCCGACGTCGTTTCTGACAACCGTCCACGCTCAGGAGGTGTTCCGGGGCCCCTGCCTGTACGCGCAGAGCGAAATTCGACCGGCACCCGAACGGCCGGTCGAGTGGACCGGAGGCGGCACCGAGGCGTCCGCCGGGTCGTCCACAGCCTGTGGATGAACTCTCCACCGCCTGTGGACAACCACCCCGGGCGGGGATTTCTTCCCGGCGACGCCGCCACCCGCGCCGGGTGGGCCGGACCGGACATCCGGCACCGCCGGGGACGTCGGGGCGCAACGGTGACCCCGGTACGGAAACGGCGACGCCGGCCCGGAGTCGCACTCCGGTCCGGCGTCGGCGTCGCCCGTGACGAGGGTGGGGTCAGTGCCCCGCCTTCGCGTGGTACTCGTCCACGATCTCCTGCGGGATACGGCCCCGGTCGGAGATGTCCTTGCCGGCCTTCTTGGCCCACTCGCGGATGGCCCGGTTCTGCTCGCGGTCGGCGGTCGCGCCGCCCCGGCCCCGAGCGGCCCGGCCACCCACGACCACGCCCCCGCGACCGACCTTCGTTCCGTTCGCGATGTACGGCGCGAATACGTCGCGCAATTTCCCGGCGTTGGAAGCGGAGAGGTCGATCTCGTACTGCACGCCGTCGAGCGCGAACTTGACGGTCTCGTCAGCGTCCCCGCCGTCCAGGTCATCGACCAGCTTGTGAATGATCTGCTTGGCCACGTCCCACATTCCTTTCGAGCAGGGTTGTACTCCTGCAATACACCGAGCACAATAACCCGTCCGGCGCTTGTTCCGTCAATAGGACGGGGTAACGAGCCGGAGAAGGCTTGGGGGGAGCGCCTACTCGGGCCGGACCAACGGGAACAGGATCGTTTCCCGAATTCCGAGTCCCGTCAGCGCCATCAGCAGCCGGTCGATTCCCATTCCCATGCCGCCGGACGGCGGCATTCCATACTCCATCGCCCGGAGAAAGTCCTCGTCCAGCCGCATCGCCTCGTCGTCGCCGCGCGCCGCGAGCTGCGCCTGGGCCACCAGGCGCTCCCGCTGCACGACCGGGTCGACCAGCTCCGAGTACGCGGTGCCCAGCTCGAATCCGAGCACGTAGAGGTCCCACTTCTCGGCCAGGCCCGGCTCGCTGCGGTGGGCCCGGGTCAGCGGGCTGGTCTCCTCCGGGTAGTCCATGACGAACGTCGGCGCCTGAAGGGACGGCACGACCAGTTCCTCGAACAACTCCTCGGCCAGCTTGCCCGGTCCCCACTTCGGGTCGACGGAGAGACCGACCTTGTCCGCGTACTCGACCAGGCGCGCCCTTTCGGTGCGGACGGTGACCTCCTCACCGAGCGCTTCGGAAAGAACACCGAACAGCGTCACCGACCGCCACTCGCCGCCCAGATCGAACTCGCGCCCGTCGGCGTGGGTCACCACCGTCGAGCCGGCGACCGCCACCGCGGCCTGCTGTACGAGATTTCGGGTCAGCTCGGCCATCGTGTGGTAGTCGCCGTACGCCTGGTACGCCTCCAGCATCGCGAACTCCGGCGAGTGCGAAGAGTCGATGCCCTCATTACGGAAGTTGCGGTTGATCTCGAAGACGCGGTCCACGCCACCGACGACCGCACGCTTGAGAAACAGTTCCGGCGCGATTCGCAGATACAGATCCGTGTCGAGCGCATTGCTGTGGGTCACGAATGGGCGTGCCGCCGCCCCGCCGTGCAGCAGTTGCAGCATCGGGGTCTCGACCTCGATGAAGTCCTGCCCGTGCAGGGTGTCGCGCAGACTGCGTACGGCGGTGGCCCGGGTGCGGACCATCTGCCGGGCCTGCGGGCGGACCACCAGGTCCACGTAGCGCTGGCGGACCCGGGACTCCTCGCTGAGCGGCTTGTGCGCCACCGGCAGCGGGCGCAGCGCCTTGGCGGTGACCGCCCACTCCTCGGCGAGAACGGACAGCTCGCCGCGCCGGCTGGTGATCACCTCGCCGGTCACGCCGACGTGGTCACCGAGGTCGACCAGGCGCTTCCAGTCGGCCAGCCGCTCGGCGCCGACCCGGTCCAGCGAGAGCATCGCCTGGACCTCGGTGCCGTCACCGTCCCGAAGCGTCGCGAAGCAGAGCTTGCCGGTGTTGCGAATGAAGATCACCCGGCCGGTGACCGAGACCCGGTCGCCGGTGGCGGTGTCCGTGGGCAGGTCGGCGTAGCGCTCCCGCAGCCGCGCGAGCGTGGTGGTCCGCGGGAAACCGACCGGGTACGGCTCGACGCCCTCGGCGAGCATCCGGTCCCGCTTCTCCCGGCGGACCTTCATCTGCTCGGGAAGGTCGTCGGCGGGGTCTGTTGGCAGGGCGTTCTGCTCGGTCACGGCACGCTTCCTCAAGCCTTGGGAACATCGGCGGGGTCAGCACATGAGCGTACTCAAGCGCCGTGGCGGCCGTTACGGGATAACCTGCCCGCCATGACCGACCCCACTGCGGCGCTCTCGTTCGGCGCGGCCGCGGCCGACTACGACCGGTTCCGTCCCCGCTATCCGGAGGCGGCGCTGTGCTGGGCGCTGGACGGCTTGGACGCCGCCCGGGTGGTCGATCTCGGCGCGGGCACCGGCATCCTCACCCGCGGGCTCCTGGCGCTGACCGGGCCGGTGGCTCAGGTCGTACCCGTGGAACCGGATCCGGGGATGCGGGCGCAACTGGCCGCCGCCACGCCCGGTACGACGGCGCTCGCCGGCAGCGCCGAGGCGGTGCCGCTGCCGGACGGATCGGCGGACGCGGTGCTGGTCGGGCAGGCCTACCACTGGTTCGACCGGGAGCCGGCGCACGCCGAGGTGGCCCGCGTGCTGCGCCCGGGCGGCACGTTCGCGCCGGTCTGGAACATCCGCGACGAGCGGGTCGGCTGGGTCGCGGAGCTGAGCCGGATCGCCCACCTCGGCGACAACGCGGGCGACGTGACCCAGCGGTACGCGGACTTCGGCCCCGCCTTCACCGACGTCGAGGTCGGCGAGTTCCCGCACGCCACCACACTCACGCCGGACGAGGTGGTGGGCATGCTGCACACCCGCTCGTACTGGCTGACGGCCGACGCGGACGAGCGGCGGCGGGTCGACACGGAGCTGGCGGAGCTGTTCGCCTCCCACCCGGACCTGACCGGCCGGGAGACGGTCGAGCTGCCCTACCGGACGTTCGTGCTGCGGGCCCGCTGCCGCTGACCTCAGACGTTGCGGTCGTAGACCATCCGCAGGCCGATCAGCGTGATCATCGGCTCGTGGTGGGTGATGGTGTGGCACTCGCCGAGCACCAGCGACGCCAGGCCGCCGGTGGCGATGACCGCCTTCACGCCGCCCAGCTCCTCGGACATCCGCTCGACGATCCGGTCCACCTGACCGGCGAAGCCGAAGTAGAGCCCGGCCTGGAGGCACTCGACGGTGTTCTTGCCGATCACCGAACGCGGGCGGGTCGCCTCCACCTTGCGCAGCTGGGCGGCGCGGGCGGCCAGCGCGTCGAAGGAGATCTCGATGCCGGGGGCGAACGCCCCACCGAGGAACTCCCCCCGGCTGCTGACCAGGTCGAAGTTGGTGGTGGTGCCGAAGTCCACGACGATCGACGGCCCGCCGTAGAGCGTGTACGCGGCCAGCGTGTTGACCACCCGGTCCGCGCCCACCTCCTTCGGGTTGTCGATGGCGAGCTGCACGCCGGTCCGGACACCCGGCTCGACGATCACACTGGGCAGGTCGGCGTAGTACCGGTCGAGCATGGTGCGCAGCGAGCGCAGCGCGGCCGGCACGGTCGAGCAGGCGGCCACGCCGGTGATCTCCACGGCGTCCCCGGCGAGCAGTCCGCGGAACATCAGGCCCAGCTCGTCCGCCGTGGAACGGGCGTCGGTCTTGATCCGCCACGAATGCACCAGCTTGTCGCCGTCGAAGGTCGCCAGCACGGTGTTCGTGTTTCCGATGTCGATGCAGAGCAGCACAGCGGCAGCCTAGACGTCACGCAGGTCGAGGGCGATGTCCAGGATCGGCGAGGAGTGGGTGAGCGCGCCGACGGAGAGGAAGTCGACGCCGGTCGCGCCGTACTCGGCCGCCATCGGCAGCGTCAGCCCGCCGGTGGCCTCCAGTTCCGCCCGGTCGCCCACCGACGCCACCACCTCGCGCAGCTGCGCCGGGGTCATGTTGTCCAGCAGCAGGAACCGGGCGCCCGCCTCGACCGCCTCCACCGCCTCGGCCGGCGTGTCCACCTCGACCTGCACCGCGACGTCGGGGAACGCCTCCCGCACCCGGCGGAACGCGGCAGCGATCCCGCCCGCCGCGACCTTGTGGTTGTCCTTGATCATGGCGACGTCGTACAGGCCCATCCGCTTGTTGGTGCCGCCACCGGCCCGGACCGCGTACTTCTCCAGCGCCCGCAGGCCCGGCGTGGTCTTGCGGGTGTCCAGCACCGTCGCCTTCGTGCCGGCCAGCGCGTCGGCCCAGGCCCGGGTGTGCGTCGCCACCCCGGACATGCGGGACAGCAGGTTCAGCGCCGTCCGCTCGGCGGTCAGCAGCAGCCGGGTCGGGCCGGTCACGGTGGCCAGCACGTCACCGCGCGCCACCCGCTGCCCGTCGTGGGCCACAAGCGAGACCTCGACCGTACGCCCCGCGCCGGTCACCTCGCCGACCAGCTCGAACACGGCGGCGGCGACGGGCAGCCCGGCCACCACGCCGTCGGCGCGCGCCACCAGATCGGCCGTGTCGTGCTGCTCGTCCGGGATGGTGGCCACACTCGTGACGTCGAGGAAGCCGGGCCCCAGATCCTCGTGCAGCGTGTCGACGATGACGTGCCGGACCCGCTCCGGGTCCAGGCCGCCGTCCCGCAGCGCCCGCTCCGTCGACTCCCTCATCGGTTGATCTCCTCCCAGCGCTCGGCCACCCGGCCGTCCGTGCCCACCTCGGCCACCAGGTGACCCAGCCACCGCTCGTCGGCGGTCGGGAAGTCCTCCCGCCAGTGGCAGCCCCGCGTCTCCTGGCGCGCGTACGCGGCCGCGACCAGCGTCGACGCCACCGTGAGCAGGTTCGTCGCCTCCCAGTCGGCGGTACGCGGCACGCCCTGCCCCGCGCCCAGCTCCGTGAGCGTGGCGGCGGTGGCTTCCAGCGTCCGCGCCGACCGGAGCACGCCCGCGCCCCGGGTCATCGCCCGTTGCAGCTCCGCCGTGCCGGCCGCCGGCACCAGCGCGCCCGGCCCGCCCACCCAGGCGCCGGTCTCCGCCGGGCGGGCCTGCTCGGGCAGCCCGGCGGCGATGTCCTCGGCGATCCGGCGGGAGAAGACCAGCCCTTCCAGCAGCGAGTTGCTGGCCAGCCGGTTGGCGCCGTGCACGCCGGTGCAGGCCACCTCGCCGCAGGCGTACAGGCCGGGGATGGAGGTACGGCCGCGCAGGTCGGTCCGGACGCCGCCGGAGGCGTAGTGCGCGGCCGGCGCCACCGGGATCAGGTCGGTCGCCGGGTCCACGCCGATGGCCAGGCAGGACGCCACGATGGTGGGGAACCGCCGGGCCAGGAAGTCGCCGCCGAGGTGCCGGGCGTCCAGGAACACATGGTCGGCGCCGGACGCGAGCAGCACCCGGTGGATGCCCTTGGCGACCACGTCCCGGGGAGCCAGCTCGGCCAGCTCGTGCTGGCCGACCATGAAGCGCTTGCCGTCGCCGTCGACCAGGTGGGCGCCCTCGCCGCGCAGCGCCTCGGACACCAGCGGCTGCTGGGCCAGCCCCGCGCCCGGCCCGCCCGCCGGCACGATCAGCGCGGTCGGGTGGAACTGGACGAACTCCACGTCGGTGACCGCCGCGCCCGCGCGCAACGCCAGCGCCACCCCGTCCCCGGTGGAGACCGCCGGGTTGGTGGTGGCGGCGAAGATCTGCCCCATCCCGCCGGTGGCCAGCACCACCGCGCGGCCGAGGATCGCGCCGACGCCGTCCTCGCTGCCCTCGCCGAGCACGTGCAGCGTGATGCCGCAGGCCGGGCCGAGCCCGCCCGGCCCGTCGCCGGGTGCGCGCAGCAGGTCCAGCACCAGGGCGTGCTCCACCAGCCGGATCCACGGGTCGCGGCGGACCGCGTCGTGCAGCGCCCGCTGTACCTCCGCGCCGGTGGCGTCGCCGCCGGCGTGCACGATCCGGTCGGCTCGGTGGCCGCCCTCCCGGGTCAGCATCAGCGAGCCGTCCGGGTTGCGGTCGAACTCCGCCCCGATCCGCATCAGCTCACGCAGCCGGGTCGGACCCTCGGCCACGAGCGCGCGGACCGCCGCCGGGTCGCAGAGGCCGACCCCGGCCACCTCCGTGTCGTACGCGTGCGCGTCCGGGGTGTCCGCCGGATCCAGTACGGCGGCGATCCCGCCCTGCGCCCAGCGGGTCGAGCCCTCGTCCATGTCGACCTTGGTGACCACCGTGACGTGCAGCCCGGCCTCGCGCAGGTGCAGCGCGGCGGTCAGCCCGGCCACGCCGGAGCCGACCACGATCACGTCTGTCGTCTCCACCCAGCCGGGGGCGGGCGCGGCGAGCAGCCGAGGCAGCGCCGGCAGGTCGACGGTGGGTACGTCCATGAGCACAGTCAACCCGAAGCGAACTCGGCTCGGGCGCCGGGGGCGTGACGAGTGCGCTCGGCTACCTCGTCCGGCGCGGGAGGGCGGCCGGTCCGGCGCCCTTCAGAGAGGTGGTCACCGTACGGTCGCTGAGCCACAGGTAGCAGCGCACGCCGCGGTCCCCGACCGCCCAGCGACCTGCGGCGGGCGGCCGGACCACCACGTCGCTGCGGTAGCGCAGGAACGCGTCGGCGGGCACCCCGGCGTACCGGGCGATCACGCCGAAGCAGCCGTCGTAGAGCGGCACCCAGTCCTCCGGCTTCTTCGGGTACGGACGGTCCGGCGCGGCCCACACGCCGACGAACTCGGCGTCGTGCGCGACGGTGCAGTCGACCGGGGTGAGCCGCTGCACCCGGCCCGCGTCCCGCCCGGTGCGCTGGCAGCCGAGCCGGAGCGGGGAGGGTGTCTTGAGCGCGTCGCGCAGGCTGCCCGTCCGGGTGACCACGGTGGCCGCCGCCTCGACCATGGTCAGCTCGGTCAGGTCGCACCGGTACCAGCGGGAGCCCGCCGTCCAGCCGGCGCCCGTCGGCACCGCCACCGCCAGCCGGAGCCGCCCGGCGCGCCAGTCGTCACCCACGTACCCGGCGGCCCGCTTGTCGCAGTCGGCGAACGCGGTACGCAGCTCGGGTGAGGTGAGCGGCGGCGGGTCGGGCCGGTCGGCGGTGAACGCACCGACGTGCACGGTCTCCACCCGGTGCGGCAGCTCGCAGCCGACCGGCGCGTACGCGGCCAGGCCGACGCTCGCTGTGAAGTCCGCGACCTGGCAGACCCCCGCGGCCGGGGTGAACGGCCCGGGTGCGGCCATCGGGGCCCAGTCGTCGGTGAGGTCGGCGTCCAGCCCGCCGGCGCCCGCGCAGCCGGTCAGGGCGGCGCTCGCGACCATCGCGGCGACCAGGAAGCTCATCGCACGGCGCATCGCGGCCTCCCCCAGCCGACGACCGTCGATCCCCGACGGTCCGCCCAGGGTAGCCGAAAATGACCTTCCGGTGACAGACCGCGTTCCCCGCCCGTCCACCTCGTCGATCTTGCGCTTGTTGCCCCGGCAAACCGGACATAGCAGCCCAGAGGAGGGCCGCAACTGCAAGATCAGCGGCGAGAAGGGGGGTCAGCTGAGGGCGGAGGCGAGTGGGTTGGGGATGGGGGTTCCGGCGGTGCCGGGAGCTGCCGTCGTCGGGTCCGTCGAGAGGTCGACGACCTTGTTGTCGGCGTCGACGTGCACCACGCGAGGGCGGTACGTGCGGGCCTCGGTGTCGTCCATCTGCCCGTACGAGATCAGGATGACCAGGTCACCGGGGTGCACCAGGTGCGCGGCGGCGCCGTTGATGCCGATCACACCGCTGCCCCGCCGGCCCGGGATCACGTACGTCTCCAGCCGGGCGCCGTTGGTGATGTCCACGATCGCGACCTGCTCGCCGGGGAGCAGGTCCGCCGCGTCGAGCAGATCCTCGTCCACGGTGACCGAGCCGACGTAGTGCAGGTCGGCCTGGGTCACCGTGGCGCGGTGGATCTTCGACTTGAGCATGGTCCGGAACATCGGGGTGCCTTTCCGCATTCGTGGTGGGGTTCAGGGACGCGGCGCGAGGTGGATCGCCGTGTTGTCGATCAGGCGGGTGGCGCCGACCCAGGCCGCGATCAGCAGCCGGGCCGGACCGTCGACCGGGCCGGGTTCCAGCTCGGTGTCGGTGAGCACCAGGTAGTCCAGGCGGGCGTCCGGCGCGTCGAAGGCGCGGTGGGCGGCGGCCAGCACCGCACCCGCGTCCTCGCCCCGCTCGGCCGCCGCCGCACCGGCCCGCAACGCGGCGGACAGGCTAAGCGCGGTCTGCCGCTCCTCCGCCGACAGGTACCGGTTGCGGCTCGACATGGCCAGCCCGTCCGGTTCCCGTACGGTCGGCACGCCGACGATCTCGGTCGGCACGTCGAGGTCGCGGACCATACGGCGGACCAGGGTGAGCTGCTGGTAGTCCTTCTCGCCGAAGAAGGCCAGGTCGGGGCGGGTGAGCTGGAGCAGCTTCATGACCACGGTGAGCACGCCGTGGAAGAAGCCGGGACGGCTCAGTCCCTCCAGGTCCTCGCCGAGCGGACCTGGGTCGAGCCGCACGGTGGGCCGGCCCTCCGGGTACATCTCGGTCACCGAGGGCGCGAACACCACGTCCACCCCGGCCCGGCGGCAGATCTCCAGGTCGGAGTCGAGCGTGCGCGGGTAGCGGTCGAAGTCCTCGTTCGGGCCGAACTGCAGCGGGTTCACGAAGATCGTGACGATCACGTGGCCGGCGCGCTCGCGGGCGGCCCGCAGCAGCGCCTCGTGCCCGGCGTGCAGCGCGCCCATGGTCATCACCACGCCGACCGGGCCGGCCATCGCCTCACGGGCGGCCGCCAGTTCCTTGCGCGTGTGCAGCACCTCGGCCATCAGGCCGCCACCTCGATTCCGTCGAGCACGTTCCGCAGCGCGGCCGCGTCCGCCGGGCGGAGGCGGCCGACCGCGACGGCGCGGTCCGCCGTCCGTCGTGCCAACGCCAGATACGCGGGTACGGATTCCGGCGCGGTCCGCGCCAGCCGGTCCAGATGCCGGCGTACGGTGCCCGTGTCACCGCGCGACACCGGGCCGGTGAGCGCGTCGTCGCCCAGCCGCAGCGCGTTCTCCAGCGCGGCCCGCAGCAGCGGGGCGAGCACCTTCTCCGGCCGTTCCACACCGGCGTCACGCAGCCGGTCGGCGGCCTCGTTGACGAGCGTCACCAGGTGGTTCGCGCCGTGCGCGAGCGCCGCGTGGTAGAGCGGCCGGTCGTTCTCACCGACCCACTCCGGTACGCCGCCCAGGTCGGCCACCAGCCGGGCCGCGAACGGGCGCAGCTCGGCCGGGGCGGTCACCCCGTAGGAGATGCCGGGCAGGCGGGACAGGTCGTCCGGCGTACCGGTGAAGGTCATCGCCGGGTGCAGCGCGAGCGGCCGGGCGCCCGCCTCGACGGCCGGGGCCAGGGCGGCGAGCCCGTGCGCGCCGGAGGTGTGCGCCACCACCTGGCCGGGGCGCAGCGCGCCGCTCGCGGCCAGATCCGCGACCACGCCCGCCAGTGCGTCGTCCGGGACCGCGACGATCAGCAGGTCGGTGGCGGCGCGCGCCACCTCGGACGCGGTGCGGTGCGGGGTCTGCGGCAGCAGCAGCGCCAGCCGGGCCCGTGTCGCGCCCGAGGCGCCGGACGCGGCGACCACCCGGTGGCCGGCGGCGGCGAGGGCCGCGCCCAGCACGGCGCCGACCCGGCCGGCGCCGAGGACGCCGACGGCGAGGGTACGCGGGAAGACGAGCGGGGCAGCGGTGGCCCGGGGGCGCAGCGGTGCGCTCATGGCAGCGATCCAGTCCTCGAAGGGGGTACCGGTCGATGGCAAGTATGCGCCCGGGTGACAGACCCGAAACAAGAAGGTGTGAAAACCTTCACCGACCGCCCGAAGCGGCCGCTCCGGTGGCGGGCAAACCGCCCGTTCGGGTACGTCCCGTAGGGTCGGCACGGTGACCTCCCCGCTGCGCTGGCGCGACGCGATGGAGCGGGCGCTGTACGGGCCGGACGGCTTCTTCGTCTCCGGCGCCGGGCCCGCCGCGCACTTCCGCACGAGCGTGCACGCCTCACCCGTCTTCACCGCCTGCCTTGTGCGGCAGCTCGAGATGGTGGACGCGGCGCTGGGGCACCCGGCCCGCCTGGACGTGGTGGACGTGGGCGCGGGGCGGGGCGAACTGCTCCGGGCCCTGCTGGCCCAGGCCGCACCCGAGCTGTCCGCCCGGATCAGGCCGGTAGCCGTGGAACGAGCCACCCGCCCGCCGGACCTGCCCCCGGAGATCGACTGGCGGCCCGACATCCCCGACGGCATCACCGGCCTGCTCCTGGCCACGGAATGGCTGGACAACGTCCCCGTCGACGTGGCGGTCCACACCCCCGCAGGCTGGCGCGTCCTCCTGGTGGACCCGAAAACCGGCGAGGAGACAGTCGGACCGGCCCCTTCCCCAACCGACACCACCTGGCTGACCCACTGGTGGCCCCCGGCTCCCGCCCCGGCTCCCGCCCCGGTGATCAAGGAGTTTGCGGCCGCGGAGGGCCCGGATCAGGACACGAACTCCTTGATCACCGACGTCAGTCAGGGCGGTGGGCGGGCGGAGATCGGGGTGGGACGGGATCTGGCCTGGGCCGGGGCGGTGGGGAAGGTGGCGCGCGGGCTGGCGCTCGCGGTGGACTACGGGCATCTGCGGGACTCGCGTCCTCTCGACGGGACGCTCACCGGGTACCGGGGTGGGCGGCAGGTGCCGCCGGTCCCGGACGGATCCTGCGACGTGACGGCGCACGTCGCCATGGACTCGGTCGCCTCCGCCGGTGAGCGGGTCGCGCGGTGCGCGTACTCCCTGATCTCGCAGCGGGAGGCGCTGCGGGCGCTCGGGGCCGACGGCGGGCGACCGCCGCTGAGCCTGGCCTCCCGCGACCCGGCCGGTTACCTGCGGGCGCTGGCCGCGGCGTCCGCGGCGGCCGAGCTGACCGACCCGGCCGGGCTCGGCGGGCACCTGTGGCTGCGCCAGCCGGTCGGCGTCGCGCTCGACGCGGTCGTGGCACGATGACGGGCATGACCACGGACGCCGCCGACCTCCGCGAGCTGACAGTCGGCACCGGCGCCGGCGGTGAGCAGCTCGGCACCGACATGGTGCTCAACATCGGGCCGCAGCACCCCTCGACGCACGGCGTGCTGCGGCTGAAGCTGGTACTCGACGGGGAGCGGGTGGTCGCCGCCGAGCCGATCGTCGGCTACATGCACCGGGGTGCGGAGAAGCTCTTCGAGGTACGCGACTACCGGCAGATCATCGTGCTGGCGAACCGGCACGACTGGCTGTCGGCGTTCTCCAACGAGCTGGGCGTGGTGCTCGCCGTCGAACGGCTGATGGGCATGGAGGTGCCGGAACGCGCCACCTGGCTGCGGATGGCGCTGGCCGAGCTGAACCGGGTGCTCAACCACCTGATGTTCCTCGGCTCGTACCCGCTGGAGATCGGCGCGATCACGCCGATGTTCTACGCGTTCCGGGAACGGGAGACCATCCAGGCGGTGATGGAGGAGGTCTCCGGCGGCCGGATCCACTACATGTTCAACCGGGTCGGCGGCCTGAAGGAGGAGGTGCCGGCGGGCTGGACCGGGCGCGCCCGCGCCGCCATCGCCGAGGTACGCCGCCGCATGCCCGACCTGGACAACCTGATCCGGCGCAACGAGATCTTCCTGGCCCGTACCGTCGGGGTCGGTGTGCTGTCCGCCGCCGACGCCGCCGCGTTCGGCGCGTCCGGGCCGGTCGCCCGGGCGTCCGGGCTCGACCTCGACCTGCGCCGCGACGAGCCGTACCTGGCCTACGACCAGCTCGACGTGCCCGTGGTGACGAAGACCGCCGGTGACTGCCACGCCCGCTTCGAGGTGCTGCTCGACCAGGTGTACGTCTCACTAGACCTCGCCGAGCAGTGCCTGGACCGGGTGGACCGGATCAGCGGGCCGGTGAACACGCGGCTGCCCAAGGTGCTGAAGGCACCCGAGGGGCACACGTACGCCTGGACCGAGAACCCGCTCGGCATCAACGGTTACTACCTGGTGTCCCGGGGCGAGAAGACGCCCTGGCGGATGAAGCTGCGCACCGCCTCGTACGCGAACGTGCAGGCGCTGTCGTCGCTGCTGCCCGGCTGCCTGGTGCCGGACCTGATCGCCATCCTCGGCTCGATGTTCTTCGTGGTGGGCGACATCGACAAGTGATCGTGGGCGGTCAGCGCCAGCGGTCGGCGTCGTCCCGGTGCGGCCGGCCGTGCCCACCGTGCTCCGGGCTGCGCCACTCCGGTTCCGCCGGCCGCCATTCCGGCTCGGGCCGACGCCACTGCTCCGGTTCGGGCTGACGCCACTCCGGGGGTGGCTGGCGCCATTCCGGCTGGCCGCTGCGCTGCGTCGGCGGCCGCCACTCGTCCGGCACCGGCACCCCGCCGGCCGGCAGCGCCGGGTGGCTCTCCCCGGACCATCGGGCGTCCGGTCCGTCCGGCGCGCTCGCGTCCGGTCCGCCGCCGCGTACCGACGCCCACCGGTCCTCGACCCGGTACTCCGTGCCGCCACCGTCGGCGTGCACGGCGGCCCGCCGTTCCCCGAGCCGGATCTCCCGGCCCGCACCGTCGTCGCGGACCGCGGCCCACCGGTTGCCGGCACGCATCTCTGACCACTGGTCGCCGTCGGTGCCCGCCCGGCCGGCCGGGGCCTCCGGTACGTCTGCCGTGCCCGCCGGCCAGGCGCTCGCCGCTCGCCCGGCCCGGTCGTCACCGCCGCCGGACCAGGGTCGCTGCTCGTCGGCCGCCGTCCGGCCCTGGTCGCCCGACCAGCCGCCCCCGGAGGTACGCCCCGACCAGCCCTGGTCTCCTGCGGTACGCCCGGACCAGCCCTGTTCCGCGGCGGCGGCCCGGCCGACACCCGCCCACGGATGCTCGGCAGCAGGACGCCCGGGGGCGGTCCACGAGTGCCCGTCGTCGCCGGCCCCGCCGCCCCAGCCGCCGTCGTCCGACCCGGCACGGCGGCCACCGTCGTCGGACCCGGCGCGGTGGCCTGACCGGACGCCCGGGTCGCGCTGTCCCGCGCGCCATTGGTCGGCCGGGTCCGCGCCCCGGGACCGGTCCTCGTCCGGCCAGCCGCCGGGGAATCCGCCGTACCGGTTGCCGGCCGGCTCACCACCGCCGACGATCGTGTGCCGCGTGGTGACGTGCACCGTCTCGGTGTGGTGGACCACGCCGACCGGGCGGGTCTCCGGCCGGACGACCGGGTCGGACACCCGCGCCGCGCCGTACACCCCGCTCGCCGGCTGGTCGGGACGCACTGAGGCCCGCGCCGGCTCGGCGTCGTGCCGACCGGCCCGCGCCGGTTCGGAGTCGTAGCGGCCGGCCCGGGGGTGCTCGGTCTCGTAGTGGCCCGCACGCGACGGCGGCTCGGCGTCATAACGGCCGGTCCGGGGCGGCTCGGAGTCGTAGCGGCCTGCCCGAGGCGGCTCGACGTCGTAACGGCCGCCCCCAGGCGAATCGGCGTCGTAGCGGGAAACCGCAGGCACGTCGGCGTCGTGGTGGCCGGTCCGGGACGGCTCGGCCTCGTAGCGGCCGGTCCGAGGCGGGTCGGCGTCGTGGTGGCCGGTCCGAGGCGGGTCCGCGTCGTAGTCGGTTCCGTAGCGGCCGCCGGAGTACGCCGACCGGGCCGGTTCGTCGTCGTCCCGCCCGGCCGGATGCGCCCGGCCGGCGTCGGGCGTGCCGGTGACCGGCACCCGGGCCGCGCCGCTCGGTCGCTCCGGTGCCGACGCGGAGGGGGCCACGGAGACGGAGGCGGACGCGGGCGCGGAGGCCAGTCCGGCGGCGGCCGCGTCGAGCCGGTGCCGTACCGCGCCGGCCACCTCCTCGGCCCGGCGTGCCTGGTCGAGCGCCTGGTTGCCGCGCTGGGCGGCGGCCACGATCTCGGCCCGCAGCTCCCGCCGGAGCTGCGCCAACTCCTCGCGCATCTCCTCGGCGGCCGCGCCCCCGGAACCGCTCTCCGGCCGCAGCGCGATGGACAGACCGATCAGCACGACGGCGAGGATCGCCAGGACGGCGCCGAACCGGAGCGAGCCGTTGCCGTCGGCGATCAGCAGGATGAGCGCGGCCAGGGGCGCCAGCCCCACACCGACCCAGAACAGGACGGTGAGCAGGGTGGGCGTGCTCTTGTCGGCGGGCGCGACCGAGGCGGGCATGGCTGAGCAGACTACCGAGAGTTCCACCGGAGGGGAACGGGTCGGCACCACTCGATGGGCGGACCGTCGAACAGGGCCGCCGTGCCGCCGGCCGGCACGCGTGGCGCCGGCCGGCGGTGGTGCGTCAGCTCGCGGCCAGCGCCGCGTCGGAGGAGAAGACCAGGCCGACGCTCGCCGAGCCGGTCTTCAGCGCGTTCTTGGTCTGCGGGCCGCCCGCGTCCAGCGAGCTGAACGAGCCGGCCTTGAAGTCGTAGACCTCGACCAGACCGGCCTGGCACTTGGGCCGCTGCGGGCACTCCGGCGGCCCGGCCAGCACGGTGGCCTGCCCGGAGCACTTGGCGGCCAGCTCGGAGAGCGTGGAGACGCCGTACTTGTCGGCGAACGCCTTGGTGACCGCGAACGCGTTCTGGTCCTGCGCCTGGGACGGCTGGCCGAAGGCCAGGCCCGACTTTTCGCCCTCGGTCTTCAGCGCCGCGACCGTCTTGTCCAGCTCCGGCGAGGAGACGGGCTGGGCGTCCTTGCCGTTGGCCTTGGTGTTGAGGAACTCCGCCATGGTGGCGGCGTACTCCGGGACGACCTGGATCTGCCCCTTCTCCAGGGCCGGCTCGTAGAGCTCCCGGTTGCCGATGGTCTGCACCTTGACCTGGTAGCCGGCCGCGGTGAGCGCGATCTTGTAGAGCTCGGCGATGGTCTGGCTCTCGCTGAAGTTGCCCGCGCCGACGGTGATCTGGCCGCCCGGGCCCTTCTCGATCCCGTCGGTCACGCCGTTGGCGGAGGCGAACTCCTCCGCCGCGACCTGGGGCGTCTTGCGGTCGACGTCGACCGCCCGGTTGAGCTGGATCAGCTTCGGGGTGTCGAGCTTCGCGGAGACCTTGTCCAGCGCGGCGACGAGCTGCGGCGTGGCCGCCTTCGCGTTGATCGCGGGGATGACGTTGTCGGTGTTCTGGAGCTTCTTGTCGTCGGTCAGGACGACCAGCTGGTCGCCCGCCACCGGCGCGCAGCCCGCCCCCGAGGCGCCCTGCTCGGGCGCGTCGGTGCCGGACGAGCCGGCGTCGCCGCAGCCGGTGAGGAGAACAGCCGCGGTGAGTGCGCCGAGCGCCCCCGCGGCCAGTGTCGTACGCGCGCGCATCAGTGCCCGCCTTCCGTGTCCCGGCGCGACCCTGCCGGGCCGGCCGCGTGTCCGACGGGCGATCCGGACGGCCACCCGCGACTCCAGCCAATATCTTCCGGACCCGACCGACAAACTCGGAGCGGTTTTCGTCACCTGATCGTCACCGACGGATCAGCCGCCGGCCGTCGCCGCCGTCGCGCGACGGCTCGCCCGCCGGCGTGCGCGGCGCAGCGGTCGGGGCGTGACCACCCGCTCCACCAGCGCGAGCACCCCCTCGACGAGCAGCGCCAACCCGGCCACCAACACCCCGCCGGCGATGATCTGCCCGCCGCCGGCGGCGATGTCGAGCCCGAACCCGGCCCGGATGATCTGGCCCAGCCCGCCGCCGTTGACGAAGGAGGCGAGCGCGGCCGTGGCCACCACCTGCACCGCCGCGGTACGGAAGCCGGCCGCCAGGTAGGGCACCGCGAGCGGCAGCTCCACCCGGCGCAGCACCTGCCCGCCGGACAGGCCCATCCCCCGGGCCGCGTCCCGGGCCTCCGGGTCGGCCTGCCGCACCCCGGTGTACGCGTTGGCCAGCAGCGGCGGCACCGCGAAGACCGCGAGCGCCACCACCACGGCCGGGCGGCCGAAGCCGAGAAACGTCAGCGGCAGGATGGTCAGCAGCGCCAGCGTCGGGATCGCCAGCGTGACGTTGGAGACCAGCAGGACCAGCCCGCCGCCCCGGCCGCTGTGCCCGAGCCAGAGCCCGATCGGCCAGGCCACCAGGCAGCCCAGCAGCACCGCCAGCGCGGACATGCTCAGGTGTTCGCCGAGGCGGTCCAGCACCCCGCCGGGGTTGGTCCAGTTCAGCGGGTCGTTCAGCCAGACCACTGCCTGCTCGACGGGGTTCACCGGGCGGACCTCCCGCGCAGCCAGGGGGTGAGCAGGCGGCCCACGCCCGCGAGCACCAGGTCGAGCACCAGCGCCAGCAGCACGCACAGCACCGTGCCGGTCATGATCTGCGCCTTGTAGAAGTTGTTCTGGAAGCCCGCGAAGATGAGCTGGCCGAGCCCGCCCCGGCCGACCACCACCCCGACTGTGACGAGCGCGACGGTGGACACGGTCGCCAGCCGTACGCCGGTGAGGATGCCGGGTAACGCCAGCGGCAGCTCGATCCGGAACAGCCGGCCCCACCTGCCGTACCCCATGCCCTCGGCGGCCTCGCGCACCTCCGGTGGCACCTGGGTCAGCCCGGCCAGCGCGTTGCGCACGATGACCAGCAACGCGTACAGCGCCACCACGGTGAGCACGGTGATCGCGCCGATGCCCAGGTACGGCGCCAGGAACGCGAACAGCGCCAGCGACGGGACGGTGTAGAGCACCCCGGTCACCGCCAGGATGGGGGCCGACAGCGACCGGAACCAGTACGCGAGCACCGCGAGCGGCAGCGCCACCAGCGCGGCGATCACCACGGCCCGGGCGGTCAGCGAGGTGTGCTCCCGCAGCGCGGCGAGGATCGTGTCAGAGTTGTCCCGCACGTACTGCCAGGAGAACCACGGATTACCCGGGTCGGCCCGGTAGCTCAGGTGGAGGGACACACGTGGACGGTACCCCGGGAGGCACCGCCGGAGGCGGCGCGGCGTCGATCACGCTGGAGCGCATCCGCAAGCGGTACCCGGACGGCACCGAGGCGGTACGCGAGCTGAGCCTGGAGGTCGCGGCCGGCGAGCTGGTGGTGCTGATCGGCCCGTCCGGCTGCGGCAAGTCGACGGTGCTGCGGATGATCAACCGGCTGATCGAGCCGACCGACGGGCGGATCCTGCTCGGCGACGACGACGTCACCCGGGTCGACCCGGTGGCGTTGCGCCGCCGCATCGGCTACGTCATCCAGAACGTCGGCCTGTTCCCGCACCAGACCGTCGCCGCGAACGTGGCGACCGTGCCGGGGCTGCTGGGCTGGCCGAAGCAGCGGACCCGGGACCGGGTCGACGAACTGCTGGAACTCGTCGGTCTGGACCCGGCGCAGTTCGGCCGGCGGTACCCGCACGAACTGTCCGGCGGGCAGCGGCAGCGGGTGGGCGTGGCCCGCGCGCTGGCCGCCGATCCGGTGGTGCTGCTGATGGACGAGCCGTTCTCGGCCGTGGACCCGATCGTCCGGACCCGCCTCCAGGAGGAGTTCCTGCGCTTGCAGGCCGAGGTACGCAAGACGATCGTGCTGGTCACCCACGACCTCGACGAGGCGGTCCGGCTGGGCGACCGGATCGCGGTGCTGTCCGAGGGCGGCCGGCTGGAGCAGTACGACACACCCGCCGCGCTGCTCGGCTCGCCCGCCTCGGACTTCGTCCGCGAGTTCGTCGGCGCCGACCGGGGCATCCGGCGGCTCGCTGTCACCCCGGTGACCCGCGCGGTGCTCGACCCGCTCCCGGCCGACGGCGGCACCGGCCTGCCCACTGTGGCGCTCGGCGACTCGGCGTACGACGCGCTCGGCGCGCTGCTCACCGCCGGCGCCGAGCACGCGGTGGTCACCGAGGAGGGCCGCGCGGTGGGGCTGCTCGCCCGGACCCGGCTGCTGACGCTGGGCGCCGTGGACTGAGGTCAGGCCCGGCCGCCGAGGCTGGCCAGTCCGACGATCCAGCCCGCGAAGAAGCCGTACGTGACGCCGGTGCTGGCCGCCTGGAACGCGGCGAACAGCGAGCCGTGCGGCCCGAGGAGCGTGGCGAGCAGGGCACTGAGCCCGCCCGCGAGCGCGTACGCGCCCCAGCCGGAGAGGAACTGGCTGCCCGAGGACGTGACCCGGTCGGTCTGCGGGCCCGGCAGCAGGTACAGCAGCGCCGCGGCCAGCACGATCAGCAGGATCGCCCGCAGGTTGGTGGCGAACACGCCCTCGTCGGCGTGCCACCGCCAGGACGGCCAGGCGAGCAGCCGCAGGAACCAGCCACCGGCCCCGGTCGGGTCGGTGCCGCGCTGCGCCCAGTCCACGTACATCGGGCTGCCGCCGACGGCGACGAGCAGGAACGCGGCGAGCGTGCCGGTGCCGGCGGCCGAGCCGTACCGGGAGACGGTGCGGGGGCGGTTGCTCAGAGCCATGCGGCGGTCAGTTCCCGGCCGGTCCCGCCGGGCAAACCTGCGTAACCGGTCGGCCGCCGTCGGCCGGCGTGCCGTCATCGACCTCAGTGCTTCATCAGGTAGTCGATGAAGGCGGCGCGCAGCAGCGGCGCGGACTCCTCGTAGCCGTGCCCGGTCAGCTCACGCCAGAGCGCGTTCGCCTCGTCGATGGTCGGGCCGACCGAGTTCGGCGCGCCGTCCAGCGCGGCGGCCTCGTCCGCGTTCGGCAGGTGCCGCAGGACCGACCAGAAGAACCCCACGTCGCGGCGCTCGCGCGCCAGGTGGAACGCCTGCTCGCGCAGCTCCTCGGTGGAGAGCTTGTCGAGCTCGTCGAAGGTGCGGCCGCCGGGGGCGGGAGTTTCGGTCATGCCGCCGAGCCTAACCGGAGAGATCAGTCCGGGCGCGCCGGACGCACGGCGTCCGCCGGTCAGCGGTCGTCGGCGTCCCAGCGCCGGGGCTCGTTGTCCCAGCGCGGCGCCTCCCATGCCTCCACCGGGGTGTCGTGCTGGCGTACCGGCAGCACCGACGGCCAGGTGTCGGCCGGCTCGGGCGCCGGGGTCATCGTCCAGCCGCCGCTCAACGCGCCGTCCCGGGCCGGGCGGACCGGGCCGAGCGGACCCGGCGCTGCCGGGCGGGGACGGCCGAACGTCTCGACCAGCCGGGTGACGAGCAGGCCCACGCCGAGCACGGCGGCGCCGAGCGCCCACCGGCTGACCGTCCAGCCGTACGGGACGGTCCAGGCGAGGAACACCACCACCAGGCAGACCGCGAACAGCGTGCCGAAGATGCCGCCGCGGCGCCCGTACGCGCTCGTGCCGGCGAGCATCACCGTGCCGACCGCCAGCACGGTCCAGTCCAGGCCGGTGCCGGGCGCGACCTGACCGTCCCCGTTCGCCGCGATCAGCACGCCGCCGAGCATCGCCAGCACCGTGGACCCGACGAGCGCCAGCGCGGTCACCGTGGCGGCCACCGCGCCGCGCCGCCGGGCCGGGTCGGCGACCGGACGGAACCGGCCGATGAGACGGCGTACGGGTTTCATCGCGGCGAACAGGCCACCGAGGACGGCCACGGCGGCGAAGCCGACGAAGAAGTAGAGCGCGCTGCGACGGGGGTCGTAGTCACCCTGCACCGCCACCGGGCCGGTCCGCCGTTCCAGGTAGACGATCACACCGGCCGCCCCGGCCAGGCTCGCCGCCCATCCGGGCACGTGCAGCACCACCACGGCCAGGGCGAGCGCCAGCCCGGCCGCCGCCGCCACCGCCAGCGCCGGCAGCAGCGCCTCCCGCATGCCCCGGTCGCCCTGCTCGGCGAAGTGCAGCGCGGCGGCCAGCGCGACCGGGCCGATCGCCAGGTTCACCGCGCCGGCCCGCAGGCTCAGGCCGGCGGCGAGCGTGAGCAGGCCGAGCGCCGCGACGTCGACGAGCAGCGTCTTCAGGGCGCCGCCGCGCAGCGCGTCCGCGTCCTCCCGCCAGAGCAGCCAGGCCATCGTGACCAGGCCGGCGAGCAGCACGAACTCCCAGAGCACGTGCACCGCGATCCGGTCCCGGCCGGGTTCGCCGTGCGCCGGGTCGTCGAAGACGTTCTCCAGTACGGCAGCGGGCACACCGGACGACGTCTCCGGCGGCGCTGTCCGGCCCGCATCGTCGTACGCCATTGGCTCGCGCCTCCCCAGGTGGCCGCGTCCGGCCCACGGGCGGGCGGACCGGTGGCGGCCGTCGCTCTCCGGTCGCCAGGGACGGTACCGCCGGGCCGGGGCGTGGGGAACCCTCAGAGACGCCCGCGGGGCGTCTCGCGGTCGCCCGGCTCGCGGTCCTCGTCGTCCTCCTGCTCCGGCACCCGGCAGGAACGCTCCAGCCAGAGCGCGGCCGCGACCAGCGCGAGCGCGGCGATCAGGCCGCCGAGTGCGGCGGGCCGGTCGCCCTCGGCCGCGTTCGTGCGCTCCACGAAGAGCCAGCCGGTCAGCCCGGCGTAGAAGCCGGCGAAGATGGCACCGGCCAGCGCGGACGCCTTGGCCAGCACCACGAACCGGGCGACCAGCAGGGGGTTCACCGGCTCTCGGCCGGGCCGCCGCTCGATCCGGCCCCGGGTGTTCACCGCCGCGTAGCCCTCCAGCACGGCCAGCCCGGCCAGCGTGATCACCGGCAGCCAGGGCAGGTCGGGCGCGAAGTCGTAGTAGAAGCCGCTGATCAGCAACCAGGCCACCGCGGCGGCGGCCAGACCGGCCACCACCAGCGTGGAGGCCCGGGTCGGACCCATCCGGAAGCGGTCGGGCCCCTGCGGGGAGCGGTCGGTGCTCACCGCACCTCCTCAGCTCGCCACTGCCGGGCCACGATCCACCGGGTCATGTGTCCGACTCTAGCGTCAGATCGGGGCGCGGGCTCAGTTCCAGGGCGTCCCCGGCCAGCGGCTCGGCGTTGAGCAGGTCGGTCAGCCAGCCGTGCCCGGGCAGCCGGCCGTGCGGCTCGATGTCGATCCACGGGCGCAGCACGAAGGCGCGCAGGTGGGCCCGCGGATGCGGCAGGATCAGCTCGGGATCGTCGCGGAGCACCGGCTCACCGGCGTCGTCCCAGACCGCGATCACGTCCACGTCCAGCGTGCGCGGCCCGTACCGCCACCCCGGGTCGCGGGCGCGCCCGGCCGCCGCCTCCGCGGCCCGGGCGCGGGCCAGCCAGTCCTCCGGCGCCGCCGCCGGGTCCGCGACCATCACCGCCGCGTTCAGGTACGCGGGCTGGTCGGCGTCCCCCCACGGTGGAGTCTCGTAGACACCGGAGACCACCAGCACCCGGTCGCCGAGCGCGGCCACCGCGCCGCGCAGGTGGCCGAGGCGGTCGCCGAGGTTGCTGCCGATCGACAGCACGGCCCGGGTCATCGGGTACGCCGCATCGTGACCGCGACGTCGCGGAAGGCGTGCGGGATCGGGGCCTCCGGCTTGTGCACGGTCACCGTCGCGGCGGCCACCAGCGGCTCGGCCAGGCAGACCGCGAGCAGCCGGTCGGCGAGCGTCTCGATCAGGTTCACCGGTTCGCCGGTGATCACCGCGACCAGGCGTTCGGCCAGCTCGCCGTAGTGGACGGTGTCGGTCACCTCGTCCGAGCGCGCGGCCGGGCCCAGGTCCAGTTCGAGCACCGCGTCGACCACGAACTCCTGCCCCTGTGCGCGCTCGAAGTCGTAGACGCCGTGGCGGCCGTGCGCACGCAGGCCGGTCAGTTCGATCCGGTCGGTCATCGGTCGCCTCCGCTCGTGCCGGTGGCCGCTTCCGCCGGCCGGGTGCCGCCGGTGGCCGTTTCCGCCCGGCGGGTGCCGCCGGTCGCCGCTTCCGTCGGTGACTCGGTCGCGCGCCGTGCGCCGTGCGCGGTGGTGAGCCGAGGGCTGCCGGTGGCACGCCAGACGGCGAGCGCGTCGGCGGTGGCACGGACGTCGTGCACGCGTACCCCCCAGGCGCCGGCCGCGACGGCGAGCACGCTCGTGGCGACGGTCGCGGCCTCCCGGCCCGCGGTGGGCCGGGATTCGCCGGCCGGGTCGGCGAGAAGCCGCCCGAGGTAGGACTTGCGGCTGGCCCCGAACAGCACCGGGAAGCCCAGGTCGACCAGCTCGGGCAGGCGGGCGCTCAGCGCCCAGTTGTGCGCGGCGGTCTTCGCGAAGCCCAGACCCGGGTCGACGATGATCCGGTCGGCGGCCACCCCGGCGGCGAGCGCGGCGTCGACGCGCCGGCTCAGCTCGTCCCGGACCTCGGCCACCACGTCGGTGTACGTGGCCAGCTCGCGCATCCCCCGGGAGTGCCCCCGCCAGTGCATGAGCACCCAGGGGCAGCCGGCGTCGCGCACCACCCGGGCCATGTCCGGGTCGGCGAGGCCGCCGGAGACGTCGTTGACCACGTACGCGCCGGCGGCGAGGACTGCCTCGGCGACCCGGGCGCGGCTGGTGTCGATGCTGACCCGGATGCCGGCGGCGCTCAGCTCGCGGACCACCGGCAGCACCCGGGCGGTCTCCGTCTCCGCGTCGACCCGGTCGGCGCCGGGCCGGGTGGACTCGCCACCCACGTCGATCAGGTCGGCGCCGTCGGAGCGCAGTCGCACCCCGTGTGCGACGGCCGCGTCCAGATCGGCGTATCTGCCGCCGTCGGAGAAGGAGTCGGGCGTGACGTTGAGGACGCCCATCACCACCGGGGTCTCCGCCCGTACCAGATCGGTCACGGACCCGACAGTACCGTTCGCCGGCAGGGCTTCCGGCCACCGGGCGAGCGCCCGACGCGGCACCCCTGACGTGCGCATTGGAACAGGTGTACGATCGGTCATCCGGGCTGTCGGAGGTCGAGTCTTCACGGCTTGTCGCAAAGGTGGCCGGGCCGTACGCTTTGGAATTGCCCAGCATCGAGATGGCGAAGCCTGGAGGGAGGGCCGAAGCGGGAAGAATCCCCCCAAAACTCACCACTCTGCGTGGTGGGTGACGGACTCAGCGTTGACGGCGCTGTCTCTGACGAGCACCATCCCGCCAGGCTTGCCTACTTGCACCAACGCGGCGCCGCCGGCCGCGACCTTGGGGAGGTTTCCAGTGATCGCCATCGAGCTCATGGCAACGGCGTCCAGTGCCGTGGACCACGCGCTCCACACCCTGGCGTCGACTCCACTCGCCGAGCCGGCCCCGAAGGGCATCGACACCGACAACGTCGTCACCTTCTTCGCCAGCAAGATCGCGCCGATCCTGCTCGCGGTCCTCGGAGTGATCTTCATCGGCCGGGCCAGCCGGGGTGAGATCTCGAAGGTGCTGACCAGCTCGGCCATCGCCATCATCGGCCTGGCCTTCATCGCCGGAGCGGCCACACTCTTCTTCGTCGGCGACTACCTGATCAACCTGATCTTCGAGTAGGGCGCTGGGCGACGATGCGGCTGCGCACCGACGACGACATCTACCGGGCACGCCTCGTCTACCTGGGGCCGCCCGGGTACACCCTTCCCGTCCACCTGCCGTACGCCCAGTACGGCCTGTTCATGCTGCTCGTACCCCTCTACATGTTCATCCACTGGTTGTTCACGCTCCAGGTCGAGCTGTTCCCCGCCTGGGAGATCTCGCTGGCGATCGTGACGACCTCGTTCATCTTCCGGTACGTCGACCCGGACCGGCCCGCGCGCATGGTCATCCGGACCGCGCTGACCGACTGGCGACGCACCCGGGAACCGGCCACCGAGCAGCGGGATCCGCGGCTCGTCGCGAGCCGGATCAGGATCCGGGAGGAACTGGCATGACCGGGCGTACGACAACCGTGCAGACGAACGACGCGGGTGAGGCGGTCGCATGAGTCGCTCTTCCACGCCGGGTTCCCCGGCCGGGCGCCCGGCCGGGCCCAACAGTAACCGTGCGCGATCGTTCGACTACCCGCCGGACGAGGATCTGGACGAGGTCGTCCTCGACAGCGCGCTCGTCACCAGCCCCGGGCACGGCCGCGTCGGCGTCTTCCAGCCGCCGCGACCGCTCACCCCGCGCGAGCCGGCACGCCCCGACGGCGACATCGACTCCCCCTTCCTCGACCTGTTCGGCGGCGCGCAGCCCCGGCGGCGGCCCGCCGCGTCCACGCCGCCCGCACCGGTCGAGCCGGTGGTGGCGCCGCCCCGCCGCGGCGTCGGCCGCGAGCCCCTGCCGATCCCGCACCAGCCCGCCGTGCCGATCGAGCCGGCGCCCCGGGCCGAACCGGAGCCACCGGCCCGCGAGCAGGCCCCTGGGGTACGCGCGGTCGGGCGCCCCCGGCCCGAACCCGCACACGCCGCACCGCCACCGGTCGAGCCCTCCCTGCCCGACCCGCCGGCCGCGCTCGCCCCGCCGCCGCCGTCGCGTAGCCGCGTGCCGCAGCAGGCCGGTGACCGGCTGCCCGCGCTCCGATCCCCGGCCGAGCCCGAGCCGGCGCTCCCGCCGCCCCCGCAGATCCACGCCCCCGCGCCCGCGCCCGTCCCCGCCGAATACCGGGAGCCGGATCTCGCTCCCGCCGACCCGCTCACGGCCGCTACGGCACCGTCGCGGGAGGTCGGCCGCCCGGCGCACCGCGAGGTGGCGCCACCCCGGCAGCGCACGCCGGAACGCCGCAACCGGCCGACGAAGCCGGTCCGGGTCCGCGCTCCGAAGATCAAGTTCGGCGACCGGGATCCCTCCGTCGAGCTGGCCATCACCGAGATCGCCGGCCACCTCACCTTCACCCCCAACACGGTCACCGCCTGGTACTGGCTGCCCGAGGTGCGGTGGGCGTTCCGGCCGGACGCCGAACGCGAGGCCCTGCTCTCCGCGATCTCCGAGCAGTACGCCGGACTCGCCGGGTTCCGGCTGCACCTGCGCCGCACCACCCGGCCCTTCCCGGCCGACGAGTGGGCCCGCACCATCGACGCGCACACCGCCGCGCCGCTGCCCGACGTACCGGGCACCACCGGCTGGGCCGACCACCTGGTCGCCGCCCAGCGGCACCTGATGGCGGTCAACCACGCCGAGGGCCAGACCTACCTCGGTGTCACGTTCGCCCGCCGGTCACTCGGCGACTCGCTCACCGAACGCCTGCTGCGTACGTTCGGCCGGGGCACCGCCGACGGCGAGCGGCGCCGGCTGAGCCGTACCGTCGAGCAGTTCGACGAGGTCCTCGGCGCGTTCGGCATGCGCGGGCGCCGGGTCACCGCGCCCGAACTGGAGTGGCTGCTCTACCGCTCGGTGGCGCTGTGCATGGCGCCGCCCGGCGTCCTGTCCCCGATCACCAACGGCCGGTGGGAACGCGGCGACCTGCTGGCCCTCACCGAGCAGGTCGAGCGCTACCGCACCCCGTACGGCTCGACGGTGAAGCTGGTCAACCGGATGACCGGCGAGGAACGCCACGTCGCCGTGCTCGCGGTCGGCCGGATGGAGCCGCTGGAGATCCCCGAGCGGCACGAGCCCTGGCTGCACTTCCACGAGCGGCTGCCGTGGCCCATGGAGCTGTCCACCCGGGTCGACATCCTCGGCCCCAACGACTCCTTCCGGAACCTCGAACACCGGCTGCGGATGATCCGCTCCCAGCAGCTCGACTACGCCGAGCACGGCATCGACGCGCCGCCGGAGCTGGAACGCCTGGCCAAGCGGGCGCTGGTGATCGGTGACGAGATGACCACCGGCCTGCCCGTCGACTCGGCCCGGGCACACGGCTGGCACCGGATCGCGGTCGGCGGCCGTACCCGGGAGGAGTGCCTGGAACGGGCCCGGCGGCTCATCCAGCTCTACTCCCGGGAGCTGCGCATCTCGCTCCAGCACCCGAAGAACCAGGACTGGCTGGCCCGCGAGTTCATCCCCGGCGAGCCGATCGCCAACACCGGCTACGTCCGGCGCATGCCCGTCAACCTGCTCGCCGCCGCGCTGCCACAGGCCGCGTCCACAGTCGGCGACCGGCGCGGCGACCTGATCGGGCGGACCGCCGGCACCTGCCGCCGGCCGGTCTTCCTCGACCTGCACTTCCCGATGGAGGTACGCGAGCGCTCCGGCCTCGCCGTCTTCGTCGCCGAGCCCGGCGGCGGCAAGTCGACGCTGCTCGGCGCGCTCGGCTACCTGGCCGCCCGCCGCGGCGTGCAGGTGACGCTGCTCGACCCGTCCGGCCCGCTGGCCCGGCTCTGCGCCATGCCCGAACTCGCCCCGTACTCCCGGGTGCTCAACCTGACCGGCTCGGAGCAGGGCACGCTCGCGCCGTACGCGCTGATCCCGACGCCGCTGCGCAGCGAGTTCGGCGCCGGCGCGGCGGGCGACCGCGAGTTCGAGATCGCCGTCTCCAACGCCCGCGCCGAGCGCCGGATGCTGGTGCAGGACATCTGCATGATGCTGGTGCCGCCGCAGGTGGCCCGCGAGGCGTCGACCGCCACGCTGTTCCGGCACGCGGTACGCCAGGTGCCCGCCGAGGAGACCTCCACGCTCGACGACGTCGTCACCTGCCTCCAGGGGCTCGACGACGACGCCGGCCGCGAGCTGGCCCACCTGCTGCTCGACACCGCCGAGATGCCGCTGGCCATGCTCTTCTTCGGCCGGCCGCCGGAAGGGCTGCTCGGCGCCGACGCCGCGCTCACCGTCATCACCATGGCCGGCCTGCGGCTCCCCGACCTCAAGATCGAGCGGGAGTACTGGTCGGCCGAGGAGGCGCTCGCGCTGCCGATGCTGCACACCGCGCACCGGCTGGCCGTACGCCGCTGCTACGGCGGGTCGATGTCCTCCCGGAAACTGGTCGGCCTCGACGAGGCGCACTTCATGGAGGGCTGGCGGTCCGGGCGGTCGTTCCTGGTCCGGCTCGCCCGCGACTCCCGCAAGTGGAACCTCGCCGCGCTCGTCGCCTCGCAGAACCCGAAGGACATCCTCGGCCTCGACGTGCAGAACCTCGTCTCCACCGTCTTCGTCGGCCGGATCGCCGAGGACAGCGAGATCGCCTCCGAGGCGCTGCGCCTGCTGCGGGTGCCTGTCGACGACGGGTACGAGGCGACACTCGCCTCGCTCTCCCAGGCGGACAGCGGATCGGCCAACCGGCTCGGCTTCCGCGAGTTCGTCATGCGCGACGTCGACGGGCGCGTGCAGAAGGTCCGGGTCGACGTGTCGTACGTCGACGGGCTGCTGGAGCACCTGGACACCACCCCCGCCGCGGTCGCCCAGGCCGCCGGGATACTGCCGACCGTCCTGGCTGACCTGGAGGCGTGACATGGCGAGGGCACGGATCGCGGCGCTCCTCCTCGCGCTCGGCGTACTCGCCGGGGCCACGATCTCCTGGCCGGTGATCGGGGCGGCCACACCCGCGTACGCGGCCGCGCCGGTCACCCAGGCGCGCGCCGAGCTGTGCAGCACCAAGGAGTGGCAGGCCGACTTCCGGTCCTGCGTCGGCAAGCTCAAGGAGGTCAGCGAGGACCAGGTCGAGTGCCGCAACGCTCCGGTGCCCGCCGCGCCGGACTCGGGACTGGCCGGCTGGTTCGCGTCCCGGCCCGACTCGGCGAAGGAGCCCGGCCCGAAGGGCCTCTACAGCGACTACGGGTACGCCGGGTACAGCTACAACACGTACGACATCGACGGTGGGTGCGCCTCGTCGGTGCTGCACCCGGACTACCGGTTCACCACGATGGTCGCCAACGGCGAGTTCATGTTCGCCAACGCGGTGATCGGTGCCTCGAACGCGCTGCGCGAGCGGGCCTGGGATCCGCGGACGATGTGGAGCTGGGCCGACCCGCTGGTGGAGCAGGCCACGAAGGCCGTCTACCAGAAGGTGTTCAGCGTCTTCGGCATCATCACCGTCTGCGTGGTCGGCCTCTACCTGCTCTGGCGGTCCCGCCAGTCGGACATGAGCAACGCGATGACCACTGCCGGCTGGGCGCTGCTGGTGATGGTGGCGGTGACCGCGCTGGCCGCCTGGCCGGTCAAGTCCGCGAACATCGCCGACAACACGCTGATCACCACGCTGGGCGTGGTGCACGACGCGGTCGGCCCCTCCTCCAAGACCGTCCCGCCGGACAAGTGCGCGCTGCCGAACCCGAGCGCCTGCGTCGACAAGCGGCCACCCGCCGTGCGCGCGAGCGACACGGCGACCGAGACGATGCTCTACCGGAACTGGCTGCGCGGTGTGCTCGGCTCGGCGGACAGCGAGACTGCGAAGAAGTACGGCCCGGCGCTGTACGACGCCAAGTCCCTGACCTGGGAGGAGTCGGAAAAGCTCCGCCAGAACCCGGCCACGCGCGAGGGCACGATCAAGGCCAAGCAACAACAGTGGGCGCGTGTCGCCCAGCAGATCGAAACTGAGGATCCGGAGGCCTACGAGTACCTCAAGGGCACCAAGGACATGGACCGGATCGGCGCCGGGTTCATCGCGGTGCTGGCATCGGTGCTGTTCGCCATGTTCGACCTCACCGCGTCGCTGCTGGTGCTGCTCGGTTTCCTGATCTTCCGCTGGGCGGTGATCGCCGCGCCGATCCTCGGCACGGTCGGCCTGATGCGCCCGGCCAGCGCCGGCCTCCGGCGGCTGGCGAACGCGGTGGTCGCCGCGGTCTTCAACATCGCCATCTTCGGCACCGGCGCGGCCATCTACCTCTTCGCCGTCGACCTGATCATGAACACCGCCACGCTGCCCGGCTGGCTCCAGGTGGTGCTGGTCTGGCTCTGCGGGGTGGTCGGCTGGTTGCTGCTGCGGCCGTACCGCCGGATCACCCAGCTCGGCGGCAAGGACAGCAGCGAGGCGGTCAGCTCGGCCGGCTCCTGGCACCGGCGGTTCTTCCGGGACATGCGGATCGCGGCCCGGCTGGACGTGGCGGAGCCCGGCGGCACCAACGAGCCGGCGATCGGCAAGCGTCGCGCCGTCACGGCCGACCAGCGCAGCCTCCGGCCGGAGGCCCGGCACGAGGATCCGGCGCACAGCGCCAGATCCGCCGAACGGGAGCGGCCGGACGGGCGGGAACGGCCGGAGGAGGCACCAGCCAGCGGGCGGCCGGCCACCACACCCCGGCCCCGGCGCGCGCCGTCGACCTGGACCGAGCCGGACGTGCCGGAGGAGTCGCCCTCCTACGCCGTCTACCGGCCGGACTCGGCGGGCCGCGGCACCTCCCCGGCCCGGCCGGCGCCGCGCATCCGCTCCGAGGCCCGGTGAGTCCGGTGCGACGCGCGCTGGAGTTCCTCTTCACCCGGATCCTCCGATCCCGGATCGGCGTCGCCCTCGTGATCGCCGTTCTGGTCTTCGGGGTGATCGGCGCGGCCCGCCTGGTCGCCGGGCCGGGCGACTCGGGCCTCGGCCTGACCAGCCGCCCCACCCAGCCGATCAGCACCGCGGACCCGGAGGCCGGAGACGACGGCGTGCTTGCCAGCCCGCCGGCCGCGGTCGCCCCGAAGACCCGGCCGGGCGAGGACACGCCGGAGCAGGTCGCCGGGCGGTTCACCGCCGCGTGGCTGAGCGGTCCGGGCAGCAGCGGCGACGCCTGGCAGTCCCGCCTGCGGCCGCTCTCCACCCCGGCGCTGGCCGAGAAGATGACGGGCGCCGACCCGGAGACCGTGCCCGCACGGAGGACGACTGGTGCACCTACGCTCCGGCCCCGCACCGAGTCCTTCGTGGAGGCGCTGGTTCCGCTCGACAACGGCACGCTCCGGCTCGAACTCGTCGCACCGGACGGACCCTGGCTGGTGGACGCGATCGACTGGGAGCGGTCGTGACCGCCGGCCCGGCCGTCGCCGGACAGGTCCGCCGGAAGCTGCGCCTGGGCGTGGTCGCCACAGCCGTCACGAGCGTGCTCGCCCTGCTCTGCTGCGTCGGCGGCGCCGGCGCGTTCCTCCTCACCGAACTGGGCGGCGACGAGGACGACCCGAAGCTCGCGGCCCTGAACTGTGACCCGGCCTACCAGGTGAACCTGACCGGCGACATGCCGCGCTTCGCCGAGTACGGCGAGCGCCAGCTGCGCAACGCCGCGGTCATCATCAAGGTCGGCCAGGACATGAAGCTCCCCGCTCGCGGCTGGGTGATCGCGCTGGCCACCGCGATGCAGGAATCAGCGCTGCGCAACCTCGCCAACAGCACCGTCCCGGCGTCGCTCGCGCTGCCGCACGAGGGGGTGGGCGCCGACCACGACTCGCTCGGTCTGTTCCAGCAGCGGCCAGGGTGGGGCAGCGTCGAGCAGCGGATGACGCCCTCGTACGCGGCCCGCAAGTTCTACCAGAAGATGGAGAAGGTGCCGAACTGGCAGCAGCGCCCGCTCACTGTCGTGGCCCAGCGGGTCCAGGTCAGCGCCTACCCCGACGCCTACGCCAAGCACGAGGAACTGGCCGGACGCATCGTCGACGCGCTCGCCGGCGGCGCCGCCCGGACCGTGGAGATCGCCGGCAAGGCCGTGTGCGACGCCGCCGCCGGAGACCGGATCGCCGCCTCCGGCTGGACCGCGCCGCTGCCCGGCGGTGTGGTCTCCGGCTTCCGCACCACGGCCCGTCCCAGCCACCACGGTGTGGACCTGGCCGCCTCGAAGGGCACGCCGATCCACGCCGCCTCGGCGGGCCGGGTGCTGGTGGCCCGCTGCGACCCCGACCGCTCCGGACGGCGGGACTGCGACCGGGACGGCTGGCCGAACAAGGGTGGCTGCGGATGGTTCGTGGACATCCTGCACGCCGGCGGGTTCATCACCCGCTACTGCCACATGGTCGAACGACCCCGCGTGGTGCCGGGTCAGGCGGTCGAGGCGGGCGAGGTCATCGGGATCTCCGGCAGCAGCGGCAACTCGTCCGGTCCGCACCTGCACTTCGAGGTGCACAAGGACGGCGACCGGTCCAGCAACGGGGCGGAGAACCCGGTGCCCTTCATGCGTAAGCGGGGCGCGCCCCTCGGCGAGACCGGGTGAGGCCGGACGGATGAGCAATCCCCTGCCCGACCCGTTCGCCGACCGGCCGGACTGGGCCCCGCTGCCGCCCCGGCCGGTGGAGACCGTGCCCGCCACCGGCGGGACCGAGCTGCGCGGCCGCCGCGTGCTCGTCGGCCTGCCCGGTCTCGGCTGGCGCGGCGACCTGCGGGCCGACGAGCGGGTCGTGCAGGGCAGCCGCACCTACGTGCCGGTGATCCCGGAACACGAGTGGTACCGGGCCGAGGCCGAGCAGGTGGAGGTGTTCGCCCCGCTGGTGCCTGTGGAACGGGTCTGGGTGGAGACCATCGGCGAACGACGATCGGCGACCGGGGCGACCGCCCCGGGACTCCGGCTGGTCTCGCTGGACGTGCCCGAACGCCGGCCGCCGACGCCGGTGTTCGAGGCCGACGCGGTGACCGGGCGGCGAGTGGTGCACGTGGACAACGGCGTGGAACGGCGCGACCTGCGTGCCGTCACGGAGACCTATTCTGGCGCGGACGGGGACATCTGCGTACGGGTGGCCCCCGAACTGGAGTGGTACCGGTGGGCCTGGCGCGGGCAGGCACCGACCACGCTGGAGGTGCCGGTGCACCTGCTCTGGCTGGAATAGCCCGCAGTCAGTCGGCGCGCTGCGCCGAGCAGACGCCCCACCCGTCCTCGCGTCTCGTCTCGAAATGCCACCTCTGTCGATCGCTCTGCGAGATGCCCTCGACGGAGGCGGAGATGATGAGTTCGACCTCGACCACTGCGGACTCGCCGGACTGCTGGACGGCCAGCGGTCCCCAGCTCACCGAGATCGTCGTGTTGAAACGCTGCTCCCGGGCTACGAGGTCGTCGCGAAGCGCTCGCAATGCGTCCGCGTCCGCCCTTCCAGCGCAGTCGAACTCCTCGGCCCTCGTGTCGTTGCGGTCCACGAGGAACGCCCGGAGATAGTTGTCCACCACGACGTCGGGGGCGCTTCGGTCCGGGGCGGTGGCGCGGTCGTACAGCACGAACCCGACCACCCCGCCGACAGTGCACAGCACCGCCACCACCCCCGCGACGACAGCGAGCACGGTGCGCACCGGGCGCTTGGGGCGTACCGGGGCGGGAGCGGGCGCGGGGGGCGCCAGCTGCTCCGGCGGGGTTCGCTGCGCCGGTACTCGGGACACCTGGGAACCGGCGGGGGGCTGCACTGATTCCACCTCCTGAGGCTATCGGCTGCGCCTCGCGTACCCAATGGCTGGAACGGGCGGATCGTGGCGAACCGCCGGGCGGACGCTGCCCGGCGGCGGGGTGAGGCTGCTCACCGCCGACCAGCTCACCGCGCCGACCGACATCCCGGTGGACGGCCCCCGACTGGGTTACCGTCACACCTCGGGGAGGACATGTCGGCCTCGGAAAGAGGGGTGGACGCGGTGGCGACTCCGAAGGCGCGCGCCGGCCGGGCCGCCGCGCTGCACCGCCGGGCCGAGGCCGCCGCGACGGCGGCGGCGGGCATCCTCGACGAGATCCGGCCCGCGCCCGCCGACCACCACCGGCAGTACGAGCTGGCCGAGCGCCTGCGCGCGGCGGCCGATCTGGCGGCGCCCGGTTGGGCCGGCGGTCCGATGGAGACGCTGACCGCGGCGACGCCTCCCGGTGACGGCCTGCCGCCGCTGGTCCGGGTGGGCACCGCGTCGCCGCTCGACGACGCCCGCTTCCCCGCGCTGGTGCCGTTGCTCGGCAGCGGCCACCTGAGCCTCGACGCCGACGCCTCGGACGTCCGGGTGGCCGGGCTGCTCCGCGCGCTGCTGCTGCGCGTCTTCGCCGCCACGCCGGCGGGCGCGCTGCTGGCACGTGCGGTCGACGGCGGTTCCGGTGAGACCTTCGCCGGGTACGCGCCGCTCGCCGATGCCGGCCTGCTGCCGCCGCCCGCCACCGACCTCGCCGGGATGCGTGCGGTGCTGGCCGAGGCGGAGCAGTGGGTGGCGGCCGGGACGGCCCGGCAGCGCGGGCACGACCGGACGCTGCTGCTCGTGGTCGCGGCGCTGCCCGACGGTACGACAACCGCCGACCTGGACCGGCTCGCCGGGCTGGCCGAGGGCGGGCCGCGCGCCGGGCTGCATCTGGTGCTCGCCGGCTGGCCGGAGGGCAACCCGCTGCCGCGCGCCACAGCGGTCACTGTCCGCACCGCGTACGCGCTGGTCGGTGACCCGCCCGGCGCCGGCTTCAGCAGTCCCGGCGCCGAGCCGCCGGGCGGCTTGAACTCGCCCGTGTTCCTCGACGACGATCCGCCCGCCGACCTGGTCGCCGCGGTGTGCGCGCGGCTGGCCCGGCAGATCGAGGACGGCTCCCGGCTTTCCCTGCGGGACCTGCTGCCGGCGGACGGCCTCTGGACGGCCGGCTCGGCCGACGGGCTGAGCACCACCGTCGGTGACGCCGCCGGGCGCCCGGTCAGTCTCGGTTTCACCGAGCTGACCCCGCACTGGCTGGTCAGCGGCCGGGGTCAGGCGGGCCGGTCGGCGTTCCTGACCGACGCGTTGTTCGGCCTCGCCGCCCGGTACGGCCCGGACGAGCTGGCGCTCTACCTGGCCGACCTGGCCGACGGCGAGTCCTTCGTGGAGTTCCTCCAGACCGAACGGGACCGCTCCTGGGTGCCGCAGGTGCGTGCCGCCGGAATGGCGGCCGACCGGGAGTACCTGGCCGACCTGTTCGGCGAGCTGGAGGCGGAGCTGCGCCGCCGCGAGGAGGCGTCCCGGCGGGCCGGTGGGCAGCGCTACACCGAGCTGCGGGAGCACCAGCCGCTACCCCGGATCGTCTGCGTGGTCGACAACTTCCCGCTGGCGCTGCGCGAGCGGGACCGGCTCGCCGCCGACCTGCTGGCCCGGCTGGACGCGCTCGCCCGCGCCGGCCGGTCGTACGGGATCCACCTGGTGCTGGCCGGCGAGGGCGACCTGGGCATCGGCGGTCCGCGCGACCCGCTGCTCGGCCAGTTCCCGGTGCGGGTGGCGCTGCCCGGCGGCTCGGCGGTGCTGGAGCCGGCGAACGACTCGGCGGCCGGGCTGCCGGTGGGCAGCGCGGTGGTGAACACGGCGGGTGGTCTGGGCGGTCCGCGCGGTGCGACCCGGGGACACGAGCGGATGATCCGCTTCCCTGATCCGTACGAGGATCCCGAGGTCCTGACCGGCCTGCGGCGACGGCTCTGGGAGGCGCGGGGCGAGTCCGCGACGCCGCCGGTGGTCTTCGCCGGGTTCGCCCGTCCGCTGCTCGCCAACGATCCGCGGCACCGGGCCGCGCTCGCCGGCCGGGCCCACGCGCCCGCCGCGTTGCTCGGCCGGGCGGTCGACGTCTGGCGGTCCACCGTCACGGTGCCGCTGGGGCCGGGCGCGGGGCGGAACCTGGCCGTCCTGGGGCGGGACGAGGAGGCCGAGCGCCTGCTGGTCACGGCGGTACGCAGCGCCGCGGCGGCGCATCCGGGCGCGGCCCGGTTCGTGCTGGCGCCGCTGGCGAACGGGTCGGCCGAGCCGGCCGGGGTGCTCGCCGCCGAGCTGGCCGGACGCCACCGGGTCGAGACCGTCGACGCGGCCGGGCTGCGGACCGCCATGGAGTCGGACGAGCCGGGCTACCTGGTGGTGTTCGGGCTGGACGTGCCGGACGCCGGCGAGCTGCCGCCCGACCTGCTGCGGACGCTGCTGCTGGAAGGGCCGCCGGCCGGCCGGCACCTGCTCGGCTGGTGGCGGACACCGGCTCCGCTGGCCGGGCTGCTCGGCCCGGAGGGCGAGGTGGACAAGCTCACCGCCGTGGCGGTCACCGACGTGCCGGGCGGCCGGCTGGAGCAGCTCTTCGACCGCCCGGTCTGGTGGCGGCCCCGGCCGGGTCGCGCGGTGCTCTGGGACGGCCCGGACGAGCAGGGCACCGTCTTCGTGCCGTTCGGCACGGCCGAGGTGGCGACCGCGCGGGTCGAGCCGGGCCCGCAGGTGACGGACCGCGCCGGGGAGGGGGCGGCATGAGTGAGACCGGCACGGCCGTACCGGGGCCCCGCTCGGGTGGGCCGACCACCGTGGCGGACCCCGCCGAGTCGGCCTGGGCGGAGTACGTCGCGGCCGCGCGGGCGCTCGACGGCGTACGCCGGGCGGCGGCCACCGCGGCCGGGGAGCAGGCGCGGTCGGTGGCCGCGGCCCGCGAGGAGCTGACCGCGGTACGGGAACGGCTGGCGCCGCAGCAGTCCCGGCTGCGTGATCTGGGCGTACCGGCGATGTCGCTGGTCCCGACGCCGCCGGAGGTGACCGAGGCGGCCCGGTCGATGGCGGGCGGGCCGTCGGCGGTGCTGGCGGCGCTGCGCGCGGCCGGGGACTGGGCGGACGCCGCGGACGACACGCTGAGCGCGCGTGGCCTGCCGCGGCTGGCCCGATGGCCGTCCCGGCCCCGCAACCTGCTGGTGTACGGGCCGCTGGCGCTCGTGGTGCCGCTGCTCCAGCTGCTGCTGTACGCGGTCGCCGGTCCGGGGCCGGTGACGGTGCTGGCGCTGCTCGTGGGGCTGCCGCTGCCGGCTGTGGCGTTCATGCTGGGCTGGCTCGCGGTGGGGCGCGTCTTCCGCCCGCGGCCCACCGACCGGGTGGACCGGACACCCCGCTTCGGCGCCCTGGTCTGCCTGGTTCCGGCGGTGCTCACCGCCGCCGGCCTGCTGCTCGCCATGCTGCCCGACTGACGACGGCCGCGCCCTCCCGGGCGGGAGTACGCGGCCGTCGGTGCCGGTCGGGGGTCAGCGGGCCATGATCAGCGCCATCGCCTCGGCCCGCGACTTCGCGTCGTTCTGGAGGCCGCCGCGCACGGCCGACGTGATGGTCTTCGCGCCCGACTTCTGGATGCCGCGCATCGCCATGCACATGTGCTCGCACTCCAGCACCACGATCACGCCGCGCGGCGCGAGGCTGGACATCAGCAGGTCGGCGATCTGCGAGGTGAGCCGTTCCTGCACCTGCGGCCGGCGGGCGAACACCTCGACCAGCCTGGCCAGCTTGGACAGGCCGGTGATCCGGCCGTCCGGGCCGGGGATGTAGCCGATGTGCGCGCTGCCCCGGAACGGCAGCAGGTGGTGCTCGCAGAGGCTCATCACGTCGATGTCCCGGACGAGCACCAGTTCCTCGTGGTTGGCCTCGAACGTGGTGCGGAGCACCTGCGCCGGGTCGACACGCAGGCCGGCGAAGAGTTCGGCGTACGCGCGGGCCACCCGGGCCGGCGTCTGCTGGAGGCCGTCGCGGTCCGGGTCCTCGCCGACCGCGATGAGGATCTCGCGGACCGCCTTCTCGATCCGGGCGAGGTCGACGGTGTCCTCCACCGGGCCACCGGTGAGCTTGCCGCTGATCAGGCGCGCGGCCACGTAGTCGAGCGCGTCGTCGCCGTCGGGCTCGGTTGCGGAGACGGCCGACTCCCTGTGCGGGGAGCCGGCCGTCGTCGGATCGCTGTTCAGTGCGTACCGTCCGAGTTGTTGCTGGAACCACCGATCGAGGCGGCGGCGTCGGCGCGGGACTGCGCCGCCAGCGCCTCCTTCTCGGCCGGCGTGAGCACCGGCGGCTCGGTGGAGGGCTGACGCTTGCCGAAGCCGTGGTACGGCGCCATCGGCGGGCGCTTGACGACGCGCGCGCAGATCCGGGCCATGTCGGCGGTGGAGAGCGTCTCCTTCTCCATCAGCTCCAGGACCATGTTGTCCAGGACGTCCCGGTATTCCACCAGGATCTCCCAGGCCTCGTCGTGGGCCAGCTCGATCAGCGCGCGCATCTCGCCGTCGATCTCGGCGGCCACCGCGTCGGAGTAGTCCCGCTCGTGGCCCATGTTGCGGCCGAGGAACGGCTCGTCGCCGCTGGTGCCGTACTTGATCGCACCGAGCTTGGAGCTCATGCCGTACTGCGTGATCATCGCGCGGGCCAGCTGCGTTGCCTTCTCGATGTCGTTGCCGGCGCCGGTGGTCGGCTCGTGGAAGACGAGTTCCTCGGCCGCCCGGCCACCCAGCGCGTACGCCAGGGTGTCGATCATCTCGGCCCGGGTCTGGGTGTACTTGTCCTCTGTCGGGAGGACGAGCGTGTGACCCAGCGAGCGACCCCGGGACAGGATGGTCACCTTGTGCACCGGCGCGGCGTGCGGCAGCGCCCAGGCGACCAGCGCGTGCCCACCCTCGTGGTACGCGGTGATCTTCTTCTCCTGGTCGCTCATCACCCGGGTCCGGCGCTGCGGGCCGGCGATCACCCGGTCGATCGACTCCTCCAGGGAGTCGTTGGTGATCGCCCGCTGCTCCTTACGAGCGGTGAGCAGCGCGGCCTCGTTGATCACGTTGGCCAGGTCGGCGCCGCTGAAGCCCGGGGTACGCCGGGCGACCGCGTCGAGGTCGACGTCGGGCGTGAACGGCTTGCCCTTGGCGTGCACCCGCAGGATGGCCTTGCGGCCCTCCATGTCGGGGGCGTCGACCGGGATCTGCCGATCGAACCGGCCCGGGCGCAGCAGCGCCGGGTCGAGGATGTCCGGCCGGTTGGTGGCGGCGATCAGGATGACGCCGCCCTTGGTGTCGAAGCCGTCCATCTCGACCAGCAGCTGGTTGAGCGTCTGCTCCCGCTCGTCGTGACCGCCGCCCATGCCGGCGCCACGGTGCCGGCCGACAGCGTCGATCTCGTCGACGAAGACGATCGCCGGGGCGTTCGACTTGGCCTGCTCGAACAGGTCGCGGACGCGGCTGGCACCGACACCGACGAACATCTCGACGAAGTCGGAGCCGGAGATGGAGTAGAAGGGCACCCCGGCCTCGCCGGCGACCGCGCGGGCCAGCAGCGTCTTACCGGTACCGGGCGGGCCGAACAGCAGCACGCCCTTCGGGATCTTGGCGCCCAGGGCCTGGTATTTCGCCGGGTTCTGCAGGAAGTCCTTGATCTCGTGCAGTTCCTCGACGGCCTCGTCCGCACCCGCGACGTCAGCGAAGGTGGTCTTCGGCGTGTCCTTGGTGATCATCTTCGCCTTGGACTTGCCGAAGTTGAGCACCCGGGAGCCGCCGCCCTGCATCTGCGACATGAAGAACAGCAGCAGGAGCACGAGCAGCGCGATAGGAAGCAGGTTGACCAGCAGGCTGACCCAGATGCTGTCCGACGACACCTTCGTGTCGACCGGGCCGGTGATCCGGTCCGCCGCCTCGGCCTCGCGTACCTGGTTCCAGACCTGGCCGCCGACCTCGTACGGGAACTGCGCCTCGATCTTGTCAGTGGTGGTGTCGCCGTCGAACTTGGCCTTGTCCTTCAGGTCGAGCTGGAGCGTCTGCTCCTTGTCCTGGAAGACGACCTTCTCGATGCCGCCCTTGTTGAGCTGGTCGAGCGCGACGGACGTGTCCACCCGGTGGTAGCTGGGACCAGCGGTGAACAGTTGACTGAGCACAACGGCGCCGAGGATGACCAGGATGATCCAGACCACCGGTCGGCGGAAGAAACGCGTACGTTCCATGCTGTAGTCGGGTGCCGAGGCGCCCGCATCCTCCTGATCGACGTCCTGACCGTCTGAATGGTGTCGCCGCCCTGAGCGGCGGCCGGGGCCGCCGTGCGGGCCGGCCCGACCCCCGAGGCACGCAAACTGCCGCACCACGGTCATTCGACGGTACACCGTTCGGGCGACGCGTGAGCTTGCGAGCCCGGCACTTACGCGTAGGGCGAACCCGGGTTTGGAGCCGGCGTGGCGGGGAGCTCCCACCCGGCCCGCCCACACCGCACGGTCACGCGGTTCGAGGGGCCGGGCGTGGAGAGTGCCTCCACGTCACCGGTCCCTACCGTAGACCGGAAGACTGAGAGCCCGCTGAATGTCCGCTGACGAAGGGCTCGGCAAAGCCTCAGGCCCGTGCGTACACCTCGGGCTTGAGCACCCCGACGTAGGGCACCTCGCGGTACCGCTCGCCGAAGTCGAGCCCGTAGCCCACGACGAACTCGGTGGGGATGTCGAACCCGACGTACTTGACCGGGACCTGCACCTTGACCGCGTCCGGCTTGCGGAACAACGCGACCACCTCGACGCTCGCCGCGGAGCGCGACTCCAGGTAGCGCAGCAGCCAGGACAGCGTCAGGCCGGAGTCGACGATGTCCTCGACGACCACCACGTGGCGGCCGGCGATGTCCCGATCCAGGTCCTTGAGGATGCGGACCACGCCGGACGAGGTGGTGCCCTGGCCGTAGGACGAGACGGCCATGAACTCCAGCTCGGCGGGCGGGCCCTGGCGGCCCAGCGCGCGGGCGAAGTCGGCCATGAACATGACCGCTCCCTTGAGCACGCACACGAGCAGCAGGCCGTCCTCGACGTGGGCGTAGTCCGCCGAGACCTGCTTGGCCAGCTCCGCGGTCTTGTCGCGGATCTGCGCCTCCGAGATGATCACGTGGTCGATGTCGGCGTCGTACCAGGAGCCGTCAGCCATGCTCCTAGCCTGCCGTACGCCCCGGCGCCGCCGTCGGCGGGGCCGCCCCTTTTGGCGCGGTCCCGCCGAGGATTTTCGGCGCGAACTGAATAAATCACCTCAGCAGGTACTGGAGCGCCAGCGCTGCCCGTCGTCGCTCGGCTTCCAGTCGGCCGAGTCGCGGGTGTCGGCGGTGAACCCGAAGGCGCTGGCACCGACGAGGAGGAGCAGGAAGAGCAGGAGCAGCAGAACGGTCATGGCGGCGCTCACTTTCAGGTGGTTGAGACTGTTTTCGCCGCCGGTGCGCACCGGACACCATTGATTCTGCGGGCCACCGACCGATCCGGACAGTGGCAGGAATGTCATTGGGCATCGATTTACTGCCACCTGTCGGGTTACCCTCGTCACATGCTCCGCTCGGTCGCCGTCATCGCCATGGACCAGGTCGCCGCGTTCGAACTCGGCGTGCTCGCCGAGGTCTTCGGCACCGACCGCACCGCCGACGGCTTCCCCGGCTACCGGTTCGACGTCTGCACCGCCGACGGCGGCCCGGTCCGCAGCCGCTCCGGCTTCCTGCTCACCCCCACCGCCGACCTGGGCCCGGTCGAGGACGCCGACCTGGTGGCGGTGCCCGCGCACGCCGACGGCACCCCGCTCCCCGAGCCGGTGCTCGCCGCGCTGCGCCGCGCCGCCGACCGGGGCGCCTGGCTGCTGAGCGTCTGCGCCGGCGCGTTCGTCCTCGGTGAGGCGGGCGTGCTCGACGGGCGCGACTGCACCACCCACTGGCGGTACACCGACGAACTCCAGCAACGCTTCCCGGCCGCCCGGGTCCAGTGCGACTCGCTCTACGTCCAGGACGACCGGCTGCTCACCAGCGCCGGCACCGCCGCCGGCATCGACGCCTGCCTGCATCTGGTACGCCAGGAGCACGGCTCGGCGGTGGCGACCCGGCTGGCCCGCCGGATGGTCGTGCCGCCGCACCGCGACGGCGGCCAGTCGCAGTACGTCGAGGCGCCGATCCCCAAGGCGCCGGAGGCGCCCACCCTGGAACCGGTGCTGGAATGGCTGATGGGACACCTGCGCCGACAGGTGACAGTGGACGAGCTGGCGGCACGCGCCGGGATGGCGCCGCGCACGTTCGCCCGCCGGTTCCGCGCCGAGACCGGCACCACCCCGCACGACTGGGTGACCAACCAGCGGGTGCTGCTGGCCCGGCACCTGCTGGAGGACACCTCACTGAGCGTGGAGAGCGTCGCCGAGCAGGCCGGCTTCGGTGACTCGGCGGCCCTGCGGCACCACTTCACCCGCCGGGTGGGCACCACCCCCCTGGCCTACCGCACCACTTTCCGAGACCGCCAATCCACCTGACGCCCCCGCTCCCGCCCCCGCCCTCGCCGCCGCGCCCCACCCCACCCGCGACCCGCCCGCGCCCCGCCCCGCCCCGCCCCGCCCATCATGAAGTTGACCGCGCGGTCAGCCCGTTTTCTCCCCGTCAACTTCATGATCGACGCTGCCGAGAGCCCGCGCACCACCTCGCCCTCACGGCGGTGATCAAGGAGTTTGAGGGCTGGGGAGGGTCGGGACGTGACCCGAAGTCCTTGGTCAACGGGGGGTGGGAGGAGAGGGCGGCGGTCAGGGCAGGAGGTGGCCGGCCTGGCGGTGTACCTGGCGGCCGCCGGGGAGGTGCACCGGGCCCTGTCCGTGCCACGCCGTGACCAGGGCGTCCAGTGCCGCCACGTGACTGTGGGACAGCGCGGCCGGCGTCGCGCCCAGCTCGCGGGCCCAGGTGTGCAGCACCCGGGTACGGACGGCGGCCGGCAACTCGGCGAGCCCGGCGACACAGAGCCCGCCGTCAGCGGTGCGGACGTCGGCCAGCGCGGCGTCGGCGAGCGCGTCGAGCGCGGCGTTGTCGGCCGCGAGCAGCCCGGCGGTACGGGCGAGGTTCGCCACCACCCCCGGCCCGAGCGCGTCGACGAGTGCGGGCAGCGCGTCGGCCCGGACCCGCGCCCGGGCGTACGCGGGGTCGGCGTTGTGCGGGTCCGCCCACGGATCGAGTCCGAGCGCGGCGCAGGCGGCCCGGGTGTCGGCGCGCGGAATGTCGAGCAGCGGCCGCAACAGGGGCACCCCGTCGACGTCGCGCCGCTCCGGCATCCCGGACAGCCCGCGCGGTCCGGCACCCCGGGCCAGCGCCAGCAGGACGGTCTCGGCCTGGTCGTCGCGCGTGTGCCCGAGCAGCACCCCGGCTGCGTCGTACCGGTGGGCGGCGGCGATCAGCGCCTCGTACCGGGCCTCGCGGGCGGCCGCCTCCGGGCCGCCGGGCCGGCCGTCCACGCGTACCGGAAGCACCTCGACCGGGTCGAGCCCTTCGGCGCGGGCCCAGCCGGCGACCGCCTCGGCCCGTTCGGCGGATCCGGCCTGCAGGCCGTGGTCGACGGTCACCAGCCCGGCCGGGCGCCCGAGCCGGGGGGCCACGAACGCGGTGGCGGCGGCGAGCGCGAGCGAGTCGGCCCCACCGGAGCAGGCCACCAGCACCGGGCCGGCGCCGGGCAGGCCGGTCAGCATCCGGCGGACGGCGAGCCGCACGGCGGCGACGGCGGGAGCGGGCGACGGAGAGCGACGCGACCGAGCCCCGGAACCAGCCGAGCCGCCGGAACCAGCCGGGCCGGGCGGATCAGCCGACGGGCGGGGTGGCACCGGCGGGACCGTGCACGCGGGACACCCAGGCGTCCGGGTCGCCCAGCTCGTCCAGGCGGGGCAACGTCAGCGGGGACGAGAAGATCTTGTTGAAGCCCGCCATCCCCACCCGGTCGACCACGCCGTGCACGAACTTGCGGCCCTCGGCGTACTGGCGCATCTTGACCTCGATGCCGAGCAGCCGCCGGATCGCCTTCTCCAGCGGGTTGCCGGACTCGCGGCGCCGGTTGAACGCCGCCCGGATCGACTCGACGCTGGGGATGACCTGCGGTCCCACGCCGTCCATCACGAACTCGGCGTGGCCCTCCAGCAGCGTCATCAGCGCGGTCAGCCGGTCCAGCACGGCGCGCTGGGCCGGGGTCTGCACGATGTCCAGCACGCTGGCCCGGCTCTCCGGGTCCTTCACCGCGTCGGAGAGCGTCGCGACGCCGCGGCGCAGCCGTTCCAGCAGGTGCTCGCCGCCCTGGGAGGCGTCCACGAACGCCTGCACCTCGCCGAGGAAGTACGCGCGCATCCACGGCACGGCGGTGAACTGGGTGCGGTGGGTGACCTCGTGCAGGCACACCCAGAGCCGGAAGTCGCGCGAGTCGGCACCGAGCTTCCGCTCGACCTCGAGGATGTTCGGCGCCACCAGCAGCAGCTGGCCGGGGTCGCCGGCGAAGACCTCGTACTGGCCGAGCACGCGGCCGGAGAGGTACGCCAGCACGGTGCCGGCCTGCACACCTGTGACCCGGGAGCCGATCGCCTCGGTGAGCGCGCCGGGCCGCTTGTCGCCGGAGAGGCGTTCGACCAGCGGGGAGACCACCTCACGCAGCCCGGCGATGTTCGCCGCCGCCCAGTCCCGGCGGTCGACCACGCGTACCGGCGGGTGCGCGACCTGCGCCCGCAGGCCGGTGTAGTCGGCGACGTGACCGGCCGCCTCGTCGGTCAGCCGGCGCAGGTCGCCGACCACGTCGGTGGCCTCGGCGTACGACACCCGAGGGCCCGACTTGCTCAGCGCCCCCGCGGTAGCGGCGGCCAGATCCCAGTCCACGAACTGCGCCATGAACCCACCGTACCCGCGCCGGAACACCCCCACCCGGGCTCGCGCCGGCCGATCGACGCCCGTCGGTCAGCGGCAGCCGCACCCGGCCAGCGCGGAGCTGATCCGGTCCAGCGCCGCCCGGGTCTCGTCCAGCGAGCCCTGCGTGCGGTCGGTGAGCACGGCGAACGTGAGCAGCCGGCCGTCGGCTGTGGTCACCGTGCCGGCGATCGCGTTGACGCCGCTCAGCGTGCCGGTCTTGGCCCGGACGACGCCCGCTCCGGCGCGGGTCGCCGCCGCCCGGTAGCGCTCGTCGAGCGTGCCGGACCAGCCGCCGACGGGCAGGCCGCCGAAGATCGCCGCCAGTTCGGGGTGGCTGCCGTTGCCGGCGAGCGTGATCAGGTCGGTGAGCAGCGAGGGGCTGATCCGGTTGGTGCGGGACAGTCCGCTGCCGTCGGCCAGGCTGATCTCGCCGGCGGGCAGGCCCAGCTCACCGAGCACCTGGTCGGTGGCGGCCGCACCGCCGACGAACGAGCCGGGCTTGCCCTTGGCGAGCGCCACCTGGCGGGCCATCGCCTCGGCGATCACGTTGTCGCTGTCGCTGATCATGATGTCGACCAGCCGGATCATCGGCAGGGACTCGACCTTGCCGAGTTCGGCGCCGGCGGCGGTGCCCGTGGCGCCGGACGCGGCCGGCGCGGTGCCCCGGGCGACCTGGGCGGCGCCGCCGGTCAGGCCGAGCAGCTTGGCGAACTGCCGGCCGGCGGTCAGGTCGGGCTGCGGCACCCGCTCGGCGGCGTGGTTGGTCTGCTCGGCGGTGCGCCGCGCCTCCGCCGGGTTCTTCCGGGCGCCGTCGGTCATCAACGCGGTGATCGCCGCGCCGAAGCCGCCGGTGGGGATGTCGGCGTCCCAGCCGGGCTCGAAGACCGGGCCGCTGAACAGCGACGAGTCGACGATCACCTTGGTCGGGGCGGTGCCGCCGAGCGCGTCGCGCACCTGGGCGGCGAGGTCGTCCAGCCGGGCCGCGCCCGGGTAGAAGCCGTTCTTGTCCACGGCGAGCGTGGGGTCACCGCCGCCGACCAGGACCACCTCGCCCGGGTTCGCCCCGGCCACCGCGCGGGTCGGGATCCGGTAGGCCGGGCCACGCGCCGCGAGCACCGCCACGCCGGTCGCCAGCTTGGTCACCGAGGCGGGCACGGTGGGCGTGTCCTGGCCGCTGCCGTAGAGCGCCTGGCCGGTGCTCACGTCGGCCACCGACACGTGCACCCGGTCACCGAGCGCGGCGGCGCGGACCAGCGGGTCCAGCGCGGATCGGATACCGGCCTCGGTGGGCAGCGGGGCGTTGCCGTCCGGCCCGGTAAGCACGGCCTGCGGGGAGGGCTCGGGCGGCGCGGCGACCGCCGTACCCGTGCTGTCGTCGTCGCCCAGCCACCCGGCGACCGGGCCCGGGCGCAGCACGGCGAGCCCGGCCACCACCAGGGCCAGCACGAGCACGCAGGCGAGCGCCGCGACGAGCCGCAGGCGGCGTCGCGGTCGAGCCGGGGGCGGCCCGGAGGGTACGGGCGGCGCGGCGCCGACCGGCGGAACCGGCGGGCTGACCGGGATCGGTGCCGGCGCTCCGGGCCAGTTCAGCGGCGCCGCCGGGTCGTGCGGCGGCCCGACGCGGGCCGAGCCGCTCGCCGGGCCGGAGCCGTGGTGCGGCGGGCCGGAGCCGTGGTGCGGCGGGCCGGAGCCGTGGTGCGGCGGGCCGGAGCCGTGGTGCGGCGGGCCGACGCGGGCGGACCCGGTGGCCGGAGAGGGACGATGAGGGACGTTCGCCCCCGGGACGGACACCCGTCCGGTGGCCCCGCCGGAACCGGAACCGGCGGACCCGCGCCCGTCAACCCTCTCGGGGCGGTAGTGTGAATCTTCCCTCCCCACGGCCCCCTCCTCCCCGCTCGAAATCGCCTTGGGCGACACTACTTCGGTCCGAACACTATGCGGCGGCCGGAGCCGACGGGGGGCGTTCACCCCGCGCCGGGGGTGAGCCGCTGGTTTCCGTTAGCCAGCGTGGGCAAACGAGGGAGCGTGGAAGATGGATTTCGACGTCACGGTTGAGATCCCCAAGGGTCACCGCAACAAGTACGAGGTAGACCACGCGACCGGCCGCATCCGGCTGGACCGCACCCTCTTCACCTCCACGCAGTACCCGGCCGACTACGGGTTCATCGAGGGCACCCTGGGCGAGGACGGCGACCCGCTGGACGCGCTGGTGCTGGTGCCCGAGCCCACGTTCCCGGGCTGCCTGATCCGCTGCCGCACCATCGGCATGTTCCGGATGACGGACGAGAAGGGCGGCGACGACAAGGTCCTCTGCGTGCCCTACGAGGACCCGCGTCAGGAGCACCTGCGCGACATCCACCACCTGGGCGAGTTCGACCGGCTGGAGATCCAGCACTTCTTCGAGGTCTACAAGGACCTGGAGCCGGGCAAGTCGGTCGAGGGCGCGACCTGGGTGGGCCGGGTCGAGGCCGAGGCGGAGATCGCCGCCTCGTACCGGCGCGCCAAGGAGGCCGAGGAGCGCGGCGAGACGCTGCACTGACGATCACGCCTGCCGGAGGCCCGGGTCGCGCTTCGCGACCCGGGCCTCCGCATGTTCAGGCGAGCAGGTCGCGGGCCCGGTCGTAGAGGCCGAGCACCGCACAGGCCACCGGCACGACAGCGACCACGAGCGCGGTGTCGGTCAGGTCGGCCAGCCGGCCGAGGTACGGGGAGACCGGGCGCCGGGCGTACGTGGCGCCGGCGGTGACCGCCGTCAGGGCCAGGGCCAGCCCGCCCACCGTCAGCGCGAGCCGGCCACCCGGACCGGCCCGGTCGGCCAGCACCACGCCGAGCAGGGCGAACCCGGCCAGCCCGGCGACGATCGCGGGCATCCGGTGCCGTACCGCCACGAACAGACGGGAGCGCAGCAGCAGCACCCCGCAGGCGACGGCGGCGAGCAGCAGCCCGGCGGTCCGGCCGACGGAGACGAGCACCGCGACCGCGCCGACGGCCAGCACCGCGTGGCCGAGCAGCATCCCGGTGAGCACCTCCTCGGCGCGGGCCACCGCCGCGTGCACCCGGCCCCGGTCCGGCAGGTCGCGGGTGCCGGCCGGGCTGGGCAGGGTGAGCGGCGGCAGCGGCAGCTTGCCGACCCGGATGGCCAGCAGCGGCAGCCCGCCGAGCGCGAACACCAGCACGGCGAGCAGGACCGCGGCGGTGCCGTCCGGGTCGAGCAGCAGCCCGCCGAGCGCTGCTGTCACGCCGGCCGCGCCGACAGTCACCCCGGCCACGAAGACGCGGGACCGGCTGGCCACGCCGAGCAGGCCGAGCACCGCCACCAGCAGCAGCGCCACCGAGCCCACCAGCAGTTCGGGGGCGCCCACCCAGCGCAGGCCGGGGATCGGGCCGACCGGGTCGCCCGAGGCGACGGCCAGCGCTCCGGACACGGCGGCCCAGGGCAGCGCGTACCCGCCGAGCGTGGCGCCGACCGGGCCGTCCCCGTACGCCCGGGACGCGGCGGTGGCGGTGAGCACCAGGATCAGGGCGACCGCCGCGGCGACCGGCCAGCCCCGCGCGCCCGGACCGGCGGCGACCACGGCGAGCAGCCCGACCGCGAGGGGTACGGCGGCACCGGCGAGCGCGGCGGCCCGGGTGGCCCGGCCCGACCAGGCGGCGCCCCGGCGCCGGGCGCCGTCCACTATCGCCTCGACCACGTCGTCGTACTCCAGCTCGGGCCACTGGGCGCGGGCCGGCACCAGGTGCAGCACCTCGCCGTCGCGGACGCCCTGCGGCAGCAGCGCCTGGGCGGTGGCCAGCACCGCGCCGTCGGTGCGGCGGAGCACCCATCCGCCGTGCCGTTCCCCGTCGTCGGCCAGTCCCTCACCGGCGTGCCGGAGCACCTCGGGCAGCAGCTCGGCCAGGGGCACCTGCTCCGGTAGGGCCACGTCGACCCGCCGCCTGGGCGCGCTGATCGTGACCCGGGCGAGCCCGCTTGTCATCGAGGCATCTCCATATCGAGCGGAGGGAGTGGGCTGACGGACGAGAGGACTTTACCTACGATGAGCCAGGCTCGGGTTACCCAGAGCCACTTTCGGGGAGGGTGAGTGTCCACTGTCGTCATCAAGCGGCCACCACGCCGCCCGGCCCCGGAGATCCCGGTCGGTGAGCTGCCCGTCGAGGCCCCGCCGGAGATCCCCGCCGCTGCGGGCGGGCGCTGGCAGCAGGCGCTGATGGTGCTGCCGATGCTCGGCGGGACGGTGGCCATGGCGATGATGTTCGGCCGCGGCGGCGGGGCCTACTCGTACGTGGTGGGCGGCATGTTCGGCCTCTCCTCGCTGGCGATGCTGGTGACCACCTGGGGCAGCGCCGGGCCGAAGAAGTCCGAGCTGATGGCCGCCCGCCGGGAGTACCTGCGCCACCTGGCCACGCTCCGGCGCCGGGTGCGGGAGACCGCCGGGGCCCAGCGGGCCGGGCTGTCCTACCGCCATCCCGAGCCGGGGCGGCTCTGGTCGACTGTCGACAGTCACCGGGTCTGGGAACGCCGTCCGGGGGACCCCGACTTCGCCGTGGTCCGGGTCGGTGTGGGGCCGCAGACGCTGGCCACCCCGCTGGTTCCGCCGGTCACCCGCCCGCTGGAGGAACTGGAGCCGATGACGGCCGGGGCGCTGCGGCGTTTCCTGGACGCGTACTCGGTGGTGCCGGACCTGCCGGTGGCGCTGTCGCTGCGCAGTTTCGCCCGGGTCTTCGTGCGCGGGCCGGCCGGCCCGGTACGCGGCGCCGGGTCGCCCGCCGCGCAGGCGCTGGCCCGGGCGGTGCTCACCCAGCTCGCCGTCTTCCACGCGCCGGACGAGCTGCTGATCGCGGTCTGCGCCGGGCCGGAGCGCCGCGCCGCCTGGGAGTGGGTGAAGTGGCTGCCGCACGCGCACCATCCGGCGCGTACCGACGCGCTGGGCCCGGTGCGGCTGGTCACCAGCTCCGCCGCCGACCTGGAGCGGCTGCTCGACGACGTGCTCGGCGCCCGGTCCCGGTTCAGCCCGCACGGCACCGCGACCGACGGGCCGCACGTCGTGGTGGTGCTCGACGGCGGCGACCTGACCGGCGCGACCGACCTGGCCGGCGACGGCGGGATCGACGCGGTCACCGTGCTCGACCTGGACACCCCGCCGCCCCGGCTGCTCGACCGGTACGCGCTCCTGCTCGACCTGGTCGACGGCCGGCTGCACTCGCACTCCGCGGAGGGGCACGCCGAGGTGGGCGCCGCCGACGCGCTGGCGCCCGCCGACGCCGAGGCGGTGGCCCGGCGGCTCGCGCCGCTGCGGCTGGCCGGCACGGTACGCGGGCCGGACGCGCCGCCCGGCGCCGAGCTGGGCCTGCCCGAGCTGCTCGGTCTCGGCGACCCGGAGAGCTTCACCGCCGAGCAGGGCTGGGCGCCCCGGGCCGCGCGGGACCGGATGCGGGTGCCGATCGGGGTGGGCGCCGACGGCGGGGCGATCGACCTCGACCTGAAGGAGTCGGCGCAGGACGGCATGGGCCCGCACGGCCTGCTGATCGGCGCGACCGGCTCGGGCAAGTCGGAGCTGCTGCGCACGCTGGTACTCGGGCTGGCCGCCACGCACAGCTCGGAGCAGCTCAACTTCGTGCTCGTCGACTTCAAGGGCGGCGCCACGTTCGCGCCGTTCGAGCGGCTGCCGCACACCGCCGCCGTGATCACCAACCTGGCCGACGCGCTGCCGCTGGTGGACCGGATGGTGGACGCGATCAACGGTGAGCTGATGCGCCGGCAGGAACTGCTGCGCCGGGCCGGCAACTTCGCGAGCGTGCGCGACTACGAGCGGGCCCGGGCGGCCGGCTCGCCGCTGGCCCCGCTGCCGTCGCTGCTGCTGATCTGCGACGAGTTCTCCGAGCTGCTGTCGGCCAAGCCCGACTTCATCGACCTGTTCGTGCAGATCGGGCGGCTGGGCCGGTCGCTCGGTGTGCACCTGCTGCTGGCGAGCCAGCGGCTGGAGGAGGGGCGGCTGCGCGGGCTGGACACGCACCTGTCGTACCGGATCGGGTTGCGGACGTTCTCCGCTCTGGAGTCCCGGACGGTGCTGGGCGTGCCGGACGCGCACGAGTTGCCGCGCAGCCCGGGGCACGGTTACCTGCGCTCGGGCACCGACCCGCTGGTCCGGTTCAAGGCCGCGTACGTCTCCGGCGCGGTCCGCCGCCGCGGCGGTGCGGCGGGCGCGTCCGGCACCGGTGAGGCACGCGTGCTCGCGTTCTCCACCCACCTGGTCCCGGTGCCCGAGCCGCCCGCGCCCGTCGCCCTGCCCGCCGAGGACGACGGCGGCGAGACGCTCCTCGACCTGCTCGTGGACCGGCTGGCCGGGCAGGGCCCGCCGGCGCACCAGGTGTGGCTGCCGCCGCTGGACACCTCCCCCGCGCTGGACGAGCTGCTCGGCCCGATCGGTGCCGACCCGGCACGCGGGCTCACCGTGGCGAATCCGGAGCTGCACGGGGCGCTCCAGGTGCCGGTGGCGGTGGTGGACAAGCCGTTCGAGCAGCGGCGTGACCTGCTCTGGCTGGCGCTGGACGGCGCGGCCGGGCACGTCGCGGTGGTCGGCACCACCCGCAGCGGCCGGTCCAGCCTGCTGCGCACGCTGGTCTGCGCGCTCGCGCTCACCCACACCCCGGCCGAGGTGCAGGTCTACTGCCTCGACTTCGGCAGCGGGACGCTCGGCACGCTGCGCGACCTGCCCCATGTGGGCGGCGTCAGCGGGCGGACCGACGGCACCGCCGTGCGCCGTACCGTCGGCGAGGTCGCCGGCCTGCTGGCCGAGCGGGAACGGCGTTTCGCCGAGGCCGGCGTGGAGTCGATGGCCGCGTGGCGACGGCGGCGGGCGGCGGGCGCGCCGGACCCGTTCGGGGACGTGTTCCTGGTGGTGGACGGGTGGAACACGCTGCGCGGCGAGTACGAGGACCTGGAACCGCTGGTCACCGAACTCGCCACGCGGGGCCTGGCGTACGGGGTGCACGTGGTGGCGAGCGCCCTGCGCTGGTCGGACTTCCGCCCGGCGATCCGCGACCTGTTCGGCTCCCGGCTGGAGTTGCGGCTCGGCGACCCGGCCGACTCGGTGGTGGTCAAGCGGGCGCTGGCGGCCACCGTGCCGGAGGAGCGTCCGGGTCGCGGCATCACGGCGGGCGGGCTGCACTTCCTGACCGCCGAGCCCCGTGTCGAGGCGCTCGGCGCGGAGACCGCCGATCTGGTGAAGGCGGTGGCAGGCGCGTGGACCGGTCCCTCCGCGCCCCGGGTGCGGTTGCTTCCGCCGGTGCTGCCGTACGCCGAGCTGGACCAGAGCGCGACGAGCGGGCTGGCGTTCCCGATCGGCGTGGCCGAGGCGGACCTGTCCCAGGTGGTGCTGGACTTCGCCACCGAGCCGAACTTCGTGGTCTTCGGCGACGCCGAGTGCGGCAAGTCGTCGTTCCTGCGCGCGCTCGCCACCTCGATCGTCAACCGGTTCACCCCGGAGCAGGCCCGGGTGATGCTTGTGGACTACCGGCGCAGCCTGATGGGCGTGATCGAGACCCCGCACCTGATCGGGTACGGCACTGCCGCGCCGCACACCGCCGAGCTGATCGAGTCGGCCGCCGGCTATCTCCAGGGGCGGCAGCCGGGGCCGGAGGTGACCCCGGCGCAGCTGCGCAGCCGGTCGTGGTGGAAGGGGCCGGAGCTGTTCGTGCTCGTGGACGACTACGACCTGGTGGCCGGCGGGCCGACGAACCCGTTGCGGGCGCTGGAGGACCACCTCCCGCACGCCCGGGACGTCGGGCTGCACCTGGTGCTGGTGCGGCGTACCGGCGGCGCCGGGCGGACCGCGTACGAGCCGATCGTGCAGCGGCTGCGCGAGCTGTCCACGGCCGGGCTGGTGATGTCGGGCGGCCCGGAGGAGGGTGCGCTCGTCGGTCAGGTGAAGGCCGGGCCGCTGCCCCCGGGCCGGGCGCGTCTGGTCACCCGCCGGGAGGGGGTGCGCCTGGTGCAGCTGGCGCATCTCCCGCCCGGGTGATCGGGCTGGCCGAGTTGCCCCGTGACGGTCGGGACAACCGGTAATCTCCGTGCAGCATGTGTCTGAGGCGACCGAACGGCTGGGGAATGTGACAGGGGATCGGCAGGGACCGCCCGGTGGGCTGCCCCGGCGTCGCGCCGGACGCGCGCTGCTCGCCGCCGTGTCGGCGCTGGTCACCGTGGCCGGTCCGCTGGCGCCGCCGGCCCATGCCGCACCCGCCGCCCCGGCCACTGTGGCGCGCCCCTGGGTGAGCCCCGACCTCCTGCTGCGCACCGACCAGGTACGCGACGAGCAGTGGCAGCTGGAGGAGTTGCGGGCGAAGACCGCGTGGCGCACCTCGACCGGGCGCGGCGTGGTGGTCGCGGTGATCGACTCCGGTGTGGACGGCACCCATCCCGACCTGGCCGGTCAGGTGCTGCCCGGCCTGGACCTGGTGACGCCGGACGGCTCGGACGGCCCGGACCCGGTGGGGCACGGCACCACTGTCGCCGGGCTGATCGCCGGGCGGGCCGACGACGACCGGGGCGTGCTGGGGCTGGCGCCGGACGCCAAGATCCTTCCGATCCGGGTCCTCGACGCCGAGAACCGCTACGACGACGCGCTGATCATCGCCAAGGCGGTGCGCTGGGCGGTCGACAACGGCGCCCAGGTGGTCAACCTGTCGCTCGGCGGCAGCAGCGACAACCCGGCCCTGGCCGCGGCGCTCGACTACGCGTTCGCCCGGAACGTGGTGGTGGTCGCCTGCACCGGCAACCTGGCCACCTCGACGACCACCGAGGTCTGGTACCCGGCCCGGGAGCCGGGCGTGCTCGCGGTCGCCGGGCTGGAGCGGACCAGCGAGAACCTCTGGTCCGGCTCGATCACGGGTCACGAGACGGTGCTCAGCGCCCCGGCCACCGGGCTCTACGGCGCCCGGCCGGAGGGCTACTGGCGGGTGCAGGGGACGAGCTTCGCCGCGCCGCTCGTCGCCGCGACCGCTGCCCTGGTCCGCGCGCGCTATCCGAAGATGTCGGCCGGGGACGTGGTCAACCGGCTGATCGCCACCGCCCGGGATCTCGGTCCGACCGGCCGGGACGACCGGTTCGGCTACGGCCTGGTCGACCCGGTGGCCGCGCTCACCGCCGACGTGCCGACGGTGGGCCACAACCCGCTCGACGACAACGACTCCCCCGGCGTGGTGGGCTTCGGGCCGGCGCCCGGCGACGAGCGGGACACCCGGGCCGCCGCGGCGGGCCGGGGTGGCGACCCGCTCGGGCGTACGGCGGAGAGCTGGAACGCCCGGCCGGCGGGCCAGACGGACGTCTCCGCGCCGGAGCGGCTCTGGACCGGCCTGGCCCTGTTCGTCGCGCTCGTCACCGGCACCGCCTTGATGGTTCGCCGGTTCCGGCAGACCCGTCGCTGAACCGGTCTGATCCCGTCCCCGGGTGGGTAGGGGAAGCCCCATGGAGACCACCACCGGGGCGACGGTCACGCACCGGTCGTGGCGGAGCCGCCGCCTCGACCCCGAGCACTCGCTGGGCCTGCGGCTCACCCTGACCGTGCTCGCGGCGTTCCTGGTGCTGGTGCCGTTCGCCCTGCTCGCGCTGCTGGTGCTCGGCGCCTGGCCGCCCCTGCTGCGGCTGGACGCCTCGATCACCGACGCGTTCCACGGGTACGCGCAGGCCCATCCCGCCTGGGCCGGTGTGATGACGGTCTGGACGCACGTGTTCGGCCCCGGCCCGCTGCGGGTGGCAGCGGTCGTGGTGGTGGTGTGGCTGGTCCGGCGCGGCGCGCCCCGCCTCGCGGTCTGGGTGGTGGTCACCATGGTCGCGGGCGGGCTGCTCGGCGCGCTGCTCAAGCTGCTCGTGGGCCGGGACCGGCCGGATCTGCTGGACCCGGTGGCCCGCGCCGCCGGCTACTCCTTCCCGTCCGGTCACGCGCTCAACGCCACGCTGGCGGCGGGTGTGCTGCTGCTGGTGTTCCTGCCGTTCGTGCGGAACAGCCGCCGGGGCCGGGTCGCGTTGTGGACCGCCGCCCTGCTGGTCACGGTGGTGACCGGGCTCAGCCGGATCACGCTCGGCGTGCACTGGACCAGTGACGTGGTGGGCGGCTGGGTGCTCGGGGTGGCGGTGGTGGCCGCGACCTCGGCCGCGTTCGCCACCTGGCGCAGCGGATCCGGGCGGCCGTCCACCCGTCCGCTACGCGAGGGGGTCGAGCCGGAGCTGGCCGACCGGCGGCCGGAGGGCGGCCGGGCGTAGCCGGACCCCCGCCGGGGTACAGGCGAGCCCATGTCCGACGTCGTGATCCGAGTCACCCGGCGTGTCCTGCTGCCGCTGGCCCTGCTGTTCGCGCTGATGGTGGGCCTGGGCCTGCTGGTGACCCGGGTGCTGGCCCGCACCTGGCCGTTCACCGTGGAGGACACGGTCAACCGTGAGCTGGCCGGCGACCGGACGCCGGGGTGGAACGACGTCTCGCTGGTGTTCAGCACGCTCGCCAGCACCCAGATGATCGTCGTGGTGACGGTGCTGGCGGCGCTGGTGCTGCGGCTGGTGCTGCACCGCTGGCGGGAGCCGCTGTTCCTGTGCGCGGCGGTGACCGCGCAGGCGCTGATCTTCCTGTTCACCACGATGGCCATCGACCGGAACCGCCCGGCCGTCGCGCACATGGACGCGTCCCCGCCCACGTCCAGCTTCCCGTCCGGGCACACCTCGGCGGCCACAGCGCTCTACGTCGGTCTCGCGGTGCTGCTGGCGCTGCGGGCACGCAGCACCCCGGCCAAGGTCGGCTGGTGGACGCTGCTGGTGCTGGTGCCGATCGGTGTGGCGCTCACCCGGATGTACCGGGGCATGCACCACCCCAGCGACGTGGTCGCCTCGTTCCTCAACGGCGGCGCCTGCGTGGCGATCATGGCGCGGGCGGCACTCGACCGCACGCTCACCTGGGGCCGCGCCCGGCTGCCGCTGTCCCGCTCCGGCGACGAGTCGACACCGGCGGGAGCACCGGCGGGTGGCTGAGCGCCGCCCGCCGGCTCAGGTGCAGTCGCCGGTGGCCACTCCCCGGGTACGCTCCGCGCCCGCCAGCGCCACCGGTCGCGCCTCGGCGGCGGTCACCGCGAAGCCGGTGTTCGGGTCGTCCGCAGCCGCCGCGAAGATCACGCCGAGCACCAGGCCGTTCGAGGAGACCAGCGGGCCGCCGGAGTTGCCGCTGCGCACCAGCGCCCGGATCGTGTAGATCTCCCGGTTGACGTCACCGGCCGAGTAGATGTCCGGGCCGGTGATCCGGTCGACGTCCCGGATCCGGGCCGGGCGGGCGTCGTACGGGCCGTCGAGCGGGAAGCCGAGCACGATCGCGTCGGCGCCGGTGGCGGCCGGGCCGGCGGCGAAGCGCAGCGACGGCCCGGGCAGCCCCGGTACGTAGAGCACTGCCAGGTCCCGGTCCGGGTCGTAGACGACGACCTCGCCGTCGTACCGCTCGCCGCGCAGTTCCACAGCCACCGAGCGGGTGCCGGCGACCACGTGCGCGTTGGTCATCACCCGGTCGTCGGCGTACACGAAGCCGGAGCCCTCGATGCGGCGCGAGCAGCTCGGCGCGGAGCCGAGCACCTTCACCACCGACCGCCTGCTGTTCTGCACCACCTGGGAGTTGGCGAGCGCCGGGTCGGGCGGTGCGACCTGCCGGGCCCGGGTCGGCGCGAGGTCGCCGAAGACGTCCGGGAAGCCGTTGGTGTCGACAGTGTCGCGCAGCGCGGTGGACAGGTCCTGCGCCTTGTCCGGCAGCACCTGGTCGACGACTGTGAGCAGCGCGCTGTTGCGGACCGAGGAGGCCAGCCACGGCACCGAGGAGGAGCCGAGCGGCACGGCGACCAGCCACGCCACGAGCATGACCGCGACGACCGAGATGAACGCGCCGCCGACGTCGTCGATCTTCCGGCCGGCCGGCCCGGTGATGGCGGCCCGCAGGTTGGAGCCGAGCCAGCCGGCCAGCGCCTGCCCCAGCACCGCGAGCCCGAAGATCGCCACCAGGGAGATCAGCACGCGTGTGCCGCTCGTCGCGAACTGCTGCGCGATCAGCGGCCCCACCTGGAGGCCGAGCAGCGCGCCCAGGAAGAAGCCGGAGAACGACAGTGCCCCGATGACGAAGCCCTGACGGTATCCGCTGATCGCGAACACGAGCATGAGCAGAAGGAGGACGAGATCCACGGCGGACACGCCCCAAGGGTACGGGCACCTGGCCCGCGCTCGGCTCAGCGCTCGCGGAACGTGACCCGGGGATGCGTACGGGTGATCACCGCACCGGGCTCTCGTCGGCCGGCTCGGTGCCCGCCGAGGGAGCGGGCGTGGCGTCGACGGGCGGCAGCTCCACCACGCGCGAGTGCGGCCAGGGCCGGGACCAGCCGCCCATCTCCAGCAGCCGGTCGATCACGCCCGCGGTGAAGCCCCAGACGAGCATGCCGCGCACCGAGAAGGCGGGACCGATCCAGCCGCTCGGGTGGCGTACCCGCATGCGGTTGTCCGGGTCGACCAGCTCGGTGACCGGCAGCCGGGCGACGTGCGCGACCTCGGCCGGCTCGCGCGGGTGCACCGGGTGCGGGTCGTGCCACCAGGCGAGCACCGGGGTGACCACGAAGTCGCTGACCGGGATCCAGAGCCGGGGCAGCTCGGCCAGCACCGTGACGCTGCCCGGGTCGAGGCCGACCTCCTCGTTCGCCTCGCGCAGCGCGGTGGCGCGGGCGTCGGCGTCCTCCGGGTCGGCCGCACCACCCGGGAAGGCCGGCTGCCCGGCGTGGTTGCGCAGCGTCGCGGCGCGCTGGAGGACCAGCACGTCCGGCCCGGCGCCGGGCTCCTCGCCGAGCAGCACCAGCACGGCGCTCTCCCGGCCGCCGCTGGACGGCGTGACGATGCGGGTGAAGTCCTCCGCCCGTGCGGTGCCGAGCCGGCCCAGCAGCGGGTCGAACCACAGCGGCGGCCGTCGGGTCATACCCGCACCCCGAGGTGACGCTGGAGCAGCGCGGCGAGGCGGGCGTCGTCGAGCGCGCCGGTCGCGTCGGTGTGCCGGATCCGCCCGTCGGCGTCGACGAGCACCGTCAGCGGGAACGCGTTGCGTCCGAGCGCGCGCTGGAACGCGTCGCCCTGGTCGAGCAGCATCGGGAAGTCGACGCCGTAGTCCTCGCCGATGGACTGCGCGCCGCCGCGGCTGTCCCGGCTGTTCACGCCGATGACCTGGAACCGGCCGTCGGCCCGCTCGCTGAGCCGCTGGAACGCGGGCAGCTCCTTGCGGCACGGCGGGCACCAGGACGCCCACACGTTGATCACCGCCGGACCCTTGACGTCACGCAGACTCACCGGCGTGCCGCCGGTGAAGCAGTTGAGCGTCAGGTCGGGGAGCTGGTCCCCGGCCTTCCCTGCAAGCGTCGGGGACACGGCCTTTCCGGGGGACGTCGGGGACGCGGCGGCGGGCGCGACGGTCAGCGGGGTGCAGTCGGCGAACGGCGAGGGACGTTCGGCCCGGGTCGCCGGTGCGGGACGTTCCGGCTGCTCGGTCGTGGCGGTGCAGCCCGCGGCCGCGAGCAGCAGCGGGGCGAGAAGGTAGGCGAACCGGCGCATCACGGCACGTCCGCCGCGGCGGCCTGCTGCGGCACCAGGTCGGGGTCGAGGCCGACGGCCACCGCCAGGTCACGGGCGCGGGGCCCCTTGAGCAGCTTCGCCGCGGCGGCCGGCTCGGTCGGCCCGGTGCCGTACGCGGGGCACAGCTTCGCCAGCGTGCACGCGCCGCAGGCGGGCTTGCGGGCGTGGCAGACCCGGCGGCCGTGGAAGATCACCCGGTGCGACAGCATCGTCCAGTCGCGCTTGGGGTAGAGCGCGCCGATCGCGTGCTCGATCTTGACCGGGTCGGTCTCGGTGGTGAGCTGCCACCGCTGCACCAGCCGCTGGAAATGCGTGTCGACGGTGATGCCGGGGACGCCGAACGCGTTGCCGAGGATGACGTTGGCGGTCTTGCGGCCGATGCCCGGCAGGGTCACCAGGTCCGCCAGCCGGCCGGGCACCTCGCCGTCGTACCGCTCGCAGAGCGCCCGCCCGAGGTTGATCAGGGAGCTGGTCTTGTTGCGGTAGAACCCGGTGGGCCGGATCATCTCCTCCAGCTCGGCGCGGTCCGCCCCGGCGTAGTCGGCGGCGGTGCGGTAGCGGGCGAACAGCTTCGGCGTGACCTCGTTGACCTTCTTGTCGGTGCACTGGGCGGACAGGATCGTCGCCACTGCCAGCTCCAGCGCGTTGGAGTGGTCGAGTTCACAGTGCGCGTCGGGGTGCGTCTCGGTCAGCACGCGGCCGATGCGCCGGGCGCGGCGCGTACGGCCGAGGTCGGTCTCGGGGGAGCGCGTGGTCACGTCGGCCAGCCTACGTCGCGGGGCCGACGCTCCGGCGGCTCGGCGCGGCCGGGGTGCGCTCAGCCACCCGCCGGTGCGGTGATCTTGCCGGTCCCGTCGAGTTTCGCGCCGGTGTCCGGGAAGTCGGCCCGGTTCAGCTCGCGGACCAGTCCGAGGCCGCGGTTCTGCCGGTCCACCGACGGACGGCCCACGCCGTTCATCACGGTGGAGGTGAACGTGCCGCCGGCGAACTTCCCCTCGGCGGTGAGCGACACCTTGAGCACGCCGCCCCAGCCGAGCCGCCCGGAGCTGTTCAGCGACTTCCCGCCACCGGCGAAGTTGCCCAGGCTGTACGCGATCAGCCGCCCCTTGTAGAACTCCATCCCGCGCAGCACGTGCGGGCCGTGGCCGATGACCAGGTCGGCGCCGGCGTCGATGACGGTCCGGGAGAAGCGGATCGGGTCGCCCCGGTTCTCGCCGAAGAACATCTCGGTGCCCGGCTTGACCCGGGTCTTGTCCGCCCCCTCGGCGCCCATGTGCACCTGCACCACGACGATCTGGGCCTGCTCCTTGGCCATCTCGATCACCTGCTTGGCGGCGTTCAGGTCGACCAGGCTGTTGGACCAGGGGTACGACGAGAAGCCCACCACGGCGACCTTGATGCCCTTGACGTCCACCACGGTGATCTCGCCCGGCGCGCCGGTGTGCTTGAGGCCGTGCGCCTCCAGCGCCGACTGGGTGTTCTCGTAGCCCTGGCGGCCGTAGTCGTAGCCGTGGTTGTTGGCCTGGTTGAGCAGTTGGAACCCGGCCGACCGCAGGTGCGCGGCGTAGCCGGGCGGCGCGCGGAACTGGTAGCAGTTCTTCGGCTCCGGGCCGCACTTGCCGGCGCCGGTGTCGTCGGTGAGCGGTTCCTCCAGGTTGCCCATCACGAGGTCGCCCTTGAGCGCCGACTTCACGTCGTCGAAGAAGCCCTTGCCGCCGTTGGGCGGCAGCCGGTCCGGCGCGTTGCCCATGATCACGTCACCGGTGGCGGTGAGCGAGATCGACGGCTCCTTGGACGCGTCGGGCGCCGCCGGCTGGTCACCCGTCTGGGGCCCGGCCGAGCCGGTCGATCCGCCGCCCTGCCCCGCCTGCCACCTGGGGTCGCCGCCGGACCCGCCGGCGTCGCCGCCGCAGCCGGCGACGAAGAGGACGGCGACGAGCGCGGCGAACGCGGCCAGGCGCCGGCCGGGCACCGCGCTACGCGGTGCGGGAACGGCGGCAGGCGACCCGGCGACGGCGGCGCGGAGGGTACGGGGCACAGAGCGGGCGGAAGCGTACATCGTCGGCGACGCTACCGTCCCCGGAACGCCGCGACGAGGGCCGATCGGTCGGAAAACCCGGCGTGTCGCATGTGACGGGCGCACGTCAGCCCGCCCGCCGGTCGGACCAGGGCACGACGGTCCCGGCGCCGCCGGAGCGGACGGCGGCGTGCACGGCCCGGGCCAGCGGCGCGCCCCAGGCCGACCGGGGACCGCCGTACGGGGCCGGATCGCCCTCGGCCGGGCAGAGGACCGTCACCGCGTCGGTGGGGGTGCCGGTGGCGGGCAGTCCCAGTTCCCAGATCGCCTGCGCCTTCGCCTCGGTGGCGGTGGCCACGGCGTTGACCAGGGCGGCGTCGCCGAGCCGCACCGGCACGTACGCGACGATGTTGACCGTGCCGACGCGCTGAGCGGGCCGGGCCGGCTCGCTCGCGGCGGGCGGCGCCGGCTCGGGCACGGCGGCCCAGACCGGCGTGCCCAGGCCGACAGTCGCCCAGACCCGGACGCCGCCGTCGGCGCGGCGGACCACCTCGGTCACGTCCACGCCGGTCAGCAGCCCGACCCCGGGGCCGTCGAGGTCGAGGCCGTGGGCCAGCTCGGCCAGGTGCGCGGCGGGGTCGTCCCGGTCGTACGACATCGGCACCGTCGCGTTCAGCACCCACCCGCGGACGCCGATCCCCCCGCCGAGCGGCGCGGAGCCGACCGCCAGCAGCGGCGCCTCGGCCCGCCAGGCCAGCACGGGGATGTCCGACCCGGATTCGGACCGGCTGGTCAGGAACGGCTCACACAGCACGCCGGTCACCCTACGATCACAGGAGGGAACGGGTGGCGCCGGCCCGGACCGGAAGCGGGATCTTAGCTGCTCACCGGGTCGGGCGGGTTACGCCCAACGATCAAGATTCCAGGGGTGCACCTCTGATTCCTACTCATGTGCGCCTAGACTGGCGGCGCGCGAGGGATCAGCGGACGGCGGACCCGGCCGACGGACGGCACGCGCAGGCGGAGGTGCGCGATGGACGAGGTACTGGCCCGCAGCGGGATCTTCCAGGGTGTCGACCCGGAGGCTGCCGAGGCGCTCGCCAAGGAGATGGAGACGATCGAGGTCCGCAAGGGCGAGATCGTGTTCAACGAGGGCGAACCCGGCGACAGTCTCTACATCCTCCTGTCCGGCAAGATCAAGGTGGGTCGCCGCGCGGCGGACGGCCGGCAGAACCTGATCGCCGTGATGGGCCCGTCGGACATGGTCGGTGAGCTGTCGCTCTTCGACCCGGGTCCGCGTACGGCGACCGCGACGGCGGTCACCGACACCCGGCTGGTCCGGCTGCGCAAGCAGGCGCTGCGGCCGTGGCTGAACAACCGGCCCGAGATCGCCGAGCAGCTGCTGCGGGTGCTGGCCCGCCGGCTGCGCCGGACCAACGACTCGCTCGCCGACCTGATCTTCACGGACGTGCCGGGCCGGGTCGCCAAGAACCTGCTCCAGATGGCCGGCCGCTTCGGCACCCGCGACGGCGGCGTGCTGCGCGTGACGCACGACCTCACCCAGGAGGAGATCGCCCAGCTCGTCGGCGCCTCCCGGGAGACCGTCAACAAGGCGCTGGCCGACTTCGCCTCGCGCGGCTGGCTGCGGCTGGACGGCAAGAGCATCATCATCCTCGACCCGGAGCGCCTGGCCCGCCGCGCGCGGGTCTGACCTCCGTACCGGCTTCCCGGCCCGGCCCGCCTCCGTGCGAGCCGGGCCGGCGCCGTCTCTGCCCGCCGCAGAATCGCTTGGTCCTCCCGGGCCGGTGTCGCCAGGCTGGGACGATGCCTGATCGTGTCGCCGTCCTCTCCGACATCCACGGTGTGCTGCCCGCGCTGGAAGCCGTCCTGGCCGAGCCGGACGTGGCCGCCGCCGACCTGATCGTCCTCACCGGTGACCTGGCGGCCGGTCCGCAGCCGGTCGAGGTGCTGGACCGGTTGGCCGAACTCGGTGACCGGGCCTGCTGGGTCGGCGGGAACGCCGACCGGGAGCTGGTGCAGGCGCGGGCCGGGGTGGCTTCCCCGATCGAGGTCTCGAACTGGGCCGCCGGGCAGCTCCGCGACGACCAGGTGGCCCGGCTGGCCGCGCTGCCGCCGTCCGTCACGCTGCCGGTCACCGGCCTGGGCGAGGTGCTGTTCTGCCACGCGACCCCACGCGACGACGAGGAGGTCGTGCTCGTCGACTCGCGGCTCGACCGCTGGGCCGAGGTCTTCGCCGGCCTGCCGGCCGGGGTCGGCACCGTGGTCTGCGGGCACACGCACATGCCGTTCACCCGGCTGGTCGACCGCCGCCTGGTGGTGAACCCGGGCAGCGTCGGTATGCCGTACGGGGGCGCGGGCGCCTGGTGGGCGCTGCTCGGCCCGGGTGTGCAGTTGCGCCGGACCGGCTTCGACGTGGACGCCGCCTGCGCCCGGGTCGCCGCCGAGTCGGCGTTTCCGGACGCGGCGGCCTGGGCCGACGAGTACGTCCGCTCCCGCCACTCCGACGCCGACGCCCTCACGGTCTTCGCCCCGCGGGACGGCCGCTGACCCGAGCCCTCCGGGGGGCGTCCGTCCAGCCTGGAGCGGGGCATCGCGATCCGCGACGCTGGGCTAGCGTGAAGTAGTGACGGACCGGCGGTATCGGATCCTCCTCGTCTCCAGCAGCGGCGGCGTCCTGCTCGACCTGCTCGCGCTCCGACCGTGGTGGGAGCGGCACGACCCGGTGTGGGTGGCGGTCCGCGCCCCCGACACCGAGGTGGCGCTGACCGGGCAGCGGGTGCACTGGCAGCCCGAGCTGTCGACGCGCACCCGGTGGCGGGTGCTGCCGGCGGCCTGGCGGGCCCTGCGGCTGCTGCGCCGGGAGCGACCCGACGTGGTGGTCTCGGCCGGCACCGGCGTGGCCGTGGGCGTCTTCCTCGCCGCCCGCCTGCTCCGGGTGCCGTCGCTGTGGCTGGAGACGTTCAACATGACCGGGCCCGCCGGAGCCGCCGCCCGGCTCTGCTCACGCCTCGCCGCCGCCGTGCTGGTGCAGCGACCCGCCCTGCTGGCGTCCCGGCCCCGCGCGGTCCTCATCGGAGAGCTCTACTAGCCATGGCCCGCCTCCTGGTCACCGTCGGTATGGGCCCGTGGCCGTTCGACCGCCTGATCGAGGGTGTCGCGCCGCTGTGTGCCGCCCACGAGGTGTTCGTGCAGACCGGTACGTCGGCGGTGACCCCGCCGTGCCCGCACGCCCCGTTCCTGCCCCTGGACGACCTGCGAAGGCGGCTGGCCGCCGCCGACGTGGTGATCACCCACGCCGGGAACACGGTGCGGCTGGTCCAGCGGCTCGGCCGGGTGCCGGTCGCGGTGGCCCGGGAGGCGGCACGGGGTGAGATGGGCAACGACCACCAGGTCGAATACCTGCGCGAGGAGGAACGCTCGGGCCGGGTGGTCGCGGTGTGGGACGTGGCCGAGCTGCCGGCCGTGGTGGCCGCGCACCCGCAGCGGCAACACCTGTTGCTCGCGGAACGCCCGTTGCCCGGCCCGGTCGACGGCGAACGCCTGGCCGCCACAATGGACGCGCTCTGCGCCCGGCTGGTCCGATGAGCCGGGCCGACGAGGCGGCATCCCGGGCGGGTGTGCAGCCCTTCGCCACCCACCCGCTACGCCGGTACGCGTTCGCCTGGGCCGCACTGTCCGGCCGCACCGGCCGGCACCTCGACCTGGGCTGCGGCACCGGAGACTTCCTCGCCGTGCTGCACGAACACGGCACCGTGGCCTGCGAGGGCGCCGACCCGCACCCGGGTTACCTCGCCGAGCTGGCGGCCCGCCACCCGGATCTGCCGCTGCACCGGCTCGGGGTCGGCGAGCCGCTGCCGTTCGCCGACCGCCACTTCGACTCGGTGAGCCTGCTCGACGTGCTGGAACACGTACCCGACGAGATCGCGCTGCTGACCGAGACGCACCGGGTGCTCGCGCCCGGCGGGCTGCTGGTGCTCACCGTGCCCCGGCGGCACGTCTTCACCTTCCTCGATCCGGACAATGCCAAGTTCGACTTCCCCCGGCTGCACCGCCGGATCTACTCGTGGCGGTTCGGGTCGCAGGTGTGGCACAGCCGGTTCGCCGACCTCTCCGACAACCTGCGCGGCGACATGTCGGTCGGCCGGGACCGGCACACCAACTACCGCACCGAAGACCTGCTCCGGCTGCTGCGCACGGCGGGCTTCACCCCGGCCACTGTGACCGGCGCCAACCTCTTCTGGCGGTGGTTGCAGATCCCGGCGCTGCTCACCGGCGGCCCGGTGCGCCGCCTGCTGGAGCGCGGCATCCACCTCGACGGCCGGCTGTTCCGCTCGGCCAACCTCTTCGTCACCGCCCGGAGACTGCCGTGACCGTCGCCGACACCGCCCGCCTCGCCTGGTTCTTCGGCCGGCTCGCCGTCAAGGAACGCATCGCGCCCCGGCTGCACGTACGGCCGCTGGTCGCCGAGCTGTTCCTCACCGACAACTGCAACCTGCGCTGCACGAGCTGCGGCTGCTGGACCACGAACACCAAGGGTGAACTCTCCACCGACGAGTGGCGCGACGTCCTGCGTCAGCTCGTCGCGCTGCGCATCCACAAGGTGAACTTCACCGGCGGCGAGCCGCTGATCCGGCCGGACGCGCTGGCCCTGATGTCGTACGCCCGCGAGGTGGGGGTACGCCACCTGCACCTGAACACCAACGGCATCCGCCTCACCCCGCCCGTTCTGGACGAGGTGCTCGCCGCGGGCGTACGCAGCTTCAACGTCTCCGTCGACGGCCCGACGGCGCTGGTGCACGACCGGATCCGCGGGCGACTCGGCGCCTTCGAGACGACGACCCGGCACCTGCGGAACCTGATCGCCGCCCGGGACCGGCTCGGCCTGAAGGTACGGATGAACTTCACCGTCATGCGGGACAACGTGGACAGCCTGCCCGGCATCGCGGCGCTGGCCCAGGAGCTGGGCGTGGCGCTCTATCTCAACCTGGTCACCGACCGGACGTTCCTGTTCCGCACCGACGCGGTCACCGACCAGACCGACGTGGCCGGCGACCGGCTCGACGCGGCGCTGGCCGAGCTGGAGACGATGGCCCGGGCCGACCGGCGGTGGTTGCCGCGTTACTCGGAGCTGCGTTACCTGCGTGGGCACTTCGACGATCTCGTCCAGCGCGACCTGCCGTGCGCCGAGTCGCAGCTCAAGTTGATGGTGCACTCCCGGGGGGAGATCGGCGGCTGCTGGGCGCACGACCCGACCGCCTCGGTCCGGCAGCGCCCGATCGCCGAGATCATCGACGCGCCGGAATACCGGGACGAGCACGCGCGGCTGTTCCGCAAGGAGTGTGTCGGCTGCGGCAGCAACTACAGCCTCAACCTCCGCTGGCGGCCGGGCACCTACCTGGCCGACCGGCAGTGGCTGCGGGGGCGGCGCCGTCTTGTCTGAGCCGATGCGCCCGAGCCAGCCGCTGTACGACGCGCTGGCGGCCGGCTACGAGGAGCATTTCGCGGTGCCGCACCGGCGTGCCTACGACGACCTGGCGTGGGAGCGGGTCGAGGCGTTGCTGCCGCCGGGCGCCCCGGTGGTGGACGCCGGTTGCGGCGTGGGCCGGTGGGCCCGGCGGCTGCTCGACCTCGGCCATCCGGTGACCGGCGTCGAGCAGGCGCCGGGAATGGTCGCCGAGCTGCGCCGTCATCCGCCCGGTCCCGGCTTCACGCTGGTCGAGGGCTCGATGACGGAGGTGACGCTGCCGGCTACGGCCGGCGCGGTGCTGGCGATGGGTTCCCTGCAGTACACAGCCGATCCCGAGCAGGCGGTCCGGCACCTGGCCGGGTGGTTGCGCCCGGGTGGCGTGCTGGCCGTGCTGGTCGACTCACTGGTGGGCCTGGTCCTCGAACTGGTCGGTGCGGGCCGGGACGACGAGGCGGTGGACCGGCTGACCCGCCGGCGGGGTGTCTGGCGTGCCGAGGGGCACGCCGCCGACCTGCACCTGCTGGACCGGGCCCGGTTGGAGGCCGCGTTCCGCGCCGCCGGCCTGGTCGAGATCCGCAGCGCCGGGCTGCTGGTCAGCGCCGCCGCGGTGGGGCGGGCCAGGCTGGCCGGGCGGCTGGCCGCCGACCGGGACGCGCTGCTGGCGCTGGAGCGACGGCTGGGCGACGACCCGGTCCTCGCCGACGCCGGCAAGCAACTGCTGGTGACCGGCCGCCGCGTTCCGGGTTGACCGCCCGGCCCGGTTCAGTCCAGGCAGCGGCGGAGCGCCGCGACGACCCGTTCCGCCTGTTCCACGGTGATCTCCGAGGACATCGGCAGGGCCAGCGCCTCGGCGTCCAGCAGTTCGGTCACCGGTAGGCGCTCGCCGCCGCCGAGCGGACCACTGTGGACGGCCGCGAAGTAGGGCTTGGTCTGTACGCCGAGGGCGGCCAGCCGCGTCGCCACGCGGTCGCGCCGGGCGAAGCGCGCCACCCAGTGCACCCAGCAGTGCCGGTCCCCGGGACGGACCTGCTGGACCTCCACCGGCAGAGCGGACGCGGCGGCGGCGTAGACCTCGGCCACCTCTGCCCGGCACCGGACCAGCGTGTCCAGCTCCGCGAGCTGGTCGACCGCGACGACGGCGTGCAGTTCGTTCATCAGCTCGGAGCGGGTCCAGCCGGCGGGTGTGGCGAGGACCGCCTCGGCGGCGTCGGCGGGCAGCACCAGCGCGCCGCCGGCGCCACCGGCCGACACGACCTTGGCGAAGCTCATCGAGTACGAGTGCGACAACGCCTGCTGTGCCACCGGACGCCCCTGGTGCAGGCTGCCGAGGGCGGCGGCGGAGTCGGCCAGCAGGGCCACCCCGGCGGGGTCGCAGACCGCCCGCAGGGCCGGATAGTCGCACGGGTTACCGAAGGTGTCGACGCAGAGCACCAGTCGTACGCCGCCCCGCTCGATCGCGGCGGCGACAGCCACGGGGTCGATCGTCCAGGTCGCGGCGTCCACGTCGACGAAGCGCAGCGTGTACCCGAGTTGGACCAGGATCTCGGCGGTCGCGGGGAACGTGTAGGACGGCAGCACCGCCACGTCGCCGGGGCGGGCCGGCCCGACGGTGGCGGCCACCATGATCCGCAGGGCGGCGGTCCCCGAGGCGGTGACCAGCACCCGGTGGTCGTCGTCGAGTTGCAACTCCTTGCCGAGGCGTTCGGTCAGCTCGCGCGTCCACCGGTTGCCGTGCTTGACCTCCCCGCTGACGAGCGCCTCCTGCTGGCGGGCGACGACCGTCTCGGGGCGGGCCGGCGGGGGCGGCACGACGACCGGCAGCGGCGGCCGGAACAGGGGAGCCCTGTCGTCGCCGACCTCGGCCACCAGCTTCGCCAGGGCCGGGCGGAGCGGCTCGACCCGGTGGCCGGCGGCGGTCAGCTTGTCGGTGACCACCAGGCCGGAGCTGTCCGATGCCGGGCGCGGCATGGTGAGCAGCGGCGCCGACGAGCCGCACAGGTCGCGGATCCAGGTCGCGAGGTCGGTCAGCGGCACCGGTTCCCCGCCCACGTTCCACACGCCGGGGCCGATTCCGCGCAGGAGGATCCGTGCGAGCGTGTCCGCGGGCAGGAAGCTGCGTACGGTGTCCGCGGTGACCGGCAGTGGCAGTCCCTGGCGGGCCCGGCGGACCAGCCGGGTGGTCACGCGGTGCTGGCCCGCGCCGAAGACGTTCGCGAGCCGGAGCACGGTCAGCCGGTCGGGCGGGATCGCGTCCGCGACGAGTCGTTCCTGTGCGAGCTTCGCCATCGCGTACGTCCACCGGTGGGTGGGGTCGGCGTCGGCCATCGCCCGGGCGAGTGGGGCGGCCCGCCACGGCGGGCAGGGTTCCCGGGCCAGGTCGCGCACGAGTGCGCACCAGCGGTCGAGTTCTCCGGCGGACCACGGCAGGTCGGGCGTGGTGTCCTCGGTGAGCGGGCCGGGCGCGGCACCGTAGACCTCGACGGAGGAGGTGAGCACCACCTGGCGTCCGGCCAGGCGGGGCAGGAGCCGGGCAGTGCTGACGGCGTTGTCCAGCGGCAGCGTCCACGGGTGGCGGGGCCGGGGGTGGCTCGCGCCGAGCAGCACCACGACGATGCCGGGCGGCAGCTCGGGTGGGTCGGCGGCGAGCAGGTCCGCCCTGATCCAGTCGAGGCCGGCGGCGGTGTTCGCCTCGGCGGGCGGATGACGGTCCACTGCGGTGACCCGCGCGCCGGCGGCCAGCAGCGCCCCGGCGGTCGCCGTGCCCAGAAAGCCTGCCCCTCCGACGAGCACAAAGTCATTCATGTTGTGCCTCCCCGTGAGCCCGCACGATATCGCGGAAAACAGCCGTGTGGAGGTGTCGGATAGCGGTCGGGGCCGCGTCGGCGACACCCCGAAAAAAGTCAGGCTTGACTGTTTGTTTTGGGCGGGGCACGCTGTCTGCGTGTCGAGCCGAGTCCCGCAGCAGGAGCGCAGCCGCGCCACCCAGGCCCGGCTGCTGGAAGCGACCGTCGAGTGCCTGGTGGAGCACGGCTGGTCCGGCACCACGACGACCGTGGTGGCCGCCCACGCGGGTGTCTCCCGGGGCGCCCAGCTGCACCACTACCCCACCAGGACCGCGCTGGTGACCGCCGCCGTCACGCACCTGACCGAGCGCCGGGCGGCCGAGCTGCGCGCCGAGGCCGCGGCCCTGCCGTCCGGGCCGCAGCGGCTCGACGGGGTGGTCGACCTGCTCGCCGCCTCCTTCACCGGCCCCCTGTTCGTGGCCGCGCTGGAGCTGTGGGTGGCCGCCCGGACCGACGCCGAGCTGCGCGCCGCGCTGGTGCCGCTGGAGGCGCGGATCGGCCGCGAGATGCACCGGCTCACCGTCGAGCTGCTCGGCGTGGACGAGCGCAGGCCGGGCGTACGCGAGTCGGTGCAGGCCACCCTCGACCTGCTCCGCGGTCTCGGCGTGGCCAACCTGCTCAGCGACGACTCACCCCGCCGCGCCGCCCTGCTGCACACCTGGAAACGCCAGCTCGCCGCGCTGCTCACCCCCGAGAGCGAGCGGCACTGATCCCCTGACGCCCATCCCCGCCGGAGGCACAATGGTCGACCTGACAGCCCTGCTCGCGGATCTGGCCGCCGAGTCCGAACAGCTCGACGCGCTCGTCGCGGAACTGCCGCCGGAGGGATGGGAGCGGCCGACACCGGCCCCGGGCTGGACCGTCGCGCACCAGGTCGCGCACCTGGCCTGGACCGACCACGTCGCCTACCTGGCGGCCACCGACGAGTCGGCGTTCTTCGCCTCGGTCATGGCCGCGCCGGACCCGTCGCGCCTGGTCGAGGACGGCGCCGAATCGTTCCTCGCGCCACCGCCCGCGCTGCTGGCCCGCTGGCGCGCCGGCCGGTCGGCGCTCGCCGGGGCGCTCACCGCCGTCCCGGCCGGGCAGAAGATCCCCTGGTACGGCACCAGCATGTCACCCACGTCGATGGTGACCGCCCGGCTGATGGAGACGTGGGCGCACGGCGAGGACGTGGCCGACGCACTGGGCGTCAGCCGCACCCCGACCGAGCGTCTGCGGCACATCGCGCACCTCGGCTTCCGTACCCTCGGGCACGGCTTCGCAGCCCACGGCCGCGAGGTGCCCACGGTGCCGGTGCGGGTCGAGCTGACCGCGCCCGCGGGCGGCGACGTGTGGGAGTTCGGGCCGGCCGACGCGGCCGACCGGGTGACCGGCCCGGCGCTCGACTTCTGCCTGCTCGTCACGCAGCGCCGGCACCGCGCGGACCTGGCCCTGACCGCCACCGGACCGGTCGCCGACGAGTGGCTGGACGTGGCCCAGGCGTTCGCCGGCCCGCCCGGCGGCAAGCGTGAGCCGGACGGAGCCTCCTCGTGAGCGTGCTGCGGGTCGGGAACGCGTCCGGCTTCTACGGCGACCGCTTCACCGCCTGGCGGGAGATGCTCGACGGCGGCGAGCTGGACGTGCTGACCGGCGACTACCTGGCCGAGCTGACCATGCTCATCCTCGGCCGCGACCGGATGCGCGACCCGTCGCTCGGCTACGCCAAGACGTTCCTGCGCCAGGCGGAGGGCGTGCTCGGCACCGCGCTGGACCGCGGCGTCACGCTGGTCACCAACGCGGGCGGCCTCAACCCGGCCGGGCTGGCCGACGCGATCCGGTCGCTCGGCGACCGGCTCGGCCTCCAGGTGCGGGTCGGGTACGTCGAGGGCGACGCGATCCAGCGGCCGGACGCGCTGACCGCGAACGCCTACCTGGGCGCGTTCGGGATCGCGGCCTGCCTCGACGCGGGCGCGGACGTGGTGGTCACCGGGCGGGTCACCGACGCCTCGCTGGCGGTCGGCCCGGCCATCGCCCGCTTCGGGTGGACCCGCGACGACCTCGACGCGCTGGCCGGCGCGACTGTGGCCGGGCACCTGATCGAGTGCGGGGCGCAGGTCACCGGCGGCAACTTCAGCTTCTTCACCGAGCTGCCGGACGGCGGGCACCGGCCCGGCTTCCCGATCGCCGAGCTGCACCCGGACGGCTCGTCGGTGCTCACCAAGCATTCCGGCACCGGCGGCGCGGTGACGGTCGAGACGGTCACCGCCCAGCTGCTGTACGAGGTGGGCGGGCCGGACTACCTCGGGCCGGACGTGGTGACCCGGCTGGACACCGTGCGGCTGGAGCAGGAGGGCCCGGACCGGGTACGCGTGTCCGGGGTGCGGGGCACGCCACCGCCGGACACGCTCAAGGTGGGCGTCAACAACCTGGGCGGCTTCCGCAACGCGATGACGTTCGTGCTGTGCGGGCTGGACATCCCGGCCAAGGCGGCACTGGTCCGGGGCCAGATCGAGGAGTCGGTCGGCGCGGAGGGGCTGGAGTTCACGCTGGCCCGTACCGACCACCCGGACACCGGCGACACCGAGGCGGCCAGCGCGCTGCTGCACGTACACCTGCGCGACGGCGACAAGTCGCGGGCCGGGCGGGCGTTCTCGGCGGCGGCGGTGGAGCTGGCGCTGGCCTCGTACCCGGGCTGCACGCTCACCACGCTGCCCGGTGACGCCACGCCGTACGGGGTGTTCACCGCCGACACGATCGCGCAGGACGAGGTCGAGCACGTCGCGGTGCTGCCGTCCGGCGAGCGGGTACCGATCTCCCCGCCGGTGGTCACGGCGACACCGGCCGAAGCACCGGCACGGGAGGTCACCGCCGTACCGGCTCCGGCCGCCACCCGGCGCGGGCCGCTCGGTGAGCTGGTCGGCGCGCGGTCCGGCGACAAGGGCGGCGACGCCAACCTGGGCGTCTGGGCCCGCACCGACGCGACCTGGCCCTGGCTGCGCGACTGGCTGACGGTGGAGCGGCTGGCCGAGCTGCTGCCGGAGACCGCGGCGCTCACAGTCGAGCGGTACGAGCTGCCGAACCTGCGCGCGGTCAACTTCGTGATCCGAGGGCTGCTCGGGCAGGGCGTGGCCGCCTCCACCCGGTTCGACCCCCAGGCCAAGGCGCTCGGCGAGCTGCTGCGTTCGCGAGTGGTCGACCTACCGACGGAGGTTCCGGCATGACCATCGTGGACACGCCGGAACGCCGGCAACTGCGCGAGCTGACCCGCTCGTTCGTGACCCGGGAGGTGCTGCCGCACCTGTCCGACTGGGAACGGGCGGGCGAGGTGCCCCGCTCGCTGCACGAGACCGCCGCGAAGATCGGCCTGCTCGGCATCGGCTTCCCGGAGTCGGTCGGCGGCAGCGGCGGTGACCTGCTCGACTCGATGGTGGTCACCGAGGAGATCATCCGCTCGGGCGGGTCGTCCGGGCTGGTCGCCGCGTTGTTCACGCACGGGATCGCGCTGCCGCACATGGTCGAGACCCAGGACGAAGGGCTGATCGAGAGGTACGTGCGGCCCGCGCTCGCCGGGACGATGATCGGCGCGCTGGCGATCACCGAGCCGGACGGCGGCTCGGACGTGGCGGGCATCCGCACCTGCGCGGTCCGCGACGGCGACCACTACGTCGTCAACGGCTCCAAGACGTACATCACCAGCGGGGCCCGCGCCGACTTCGTCACCACCGCGGTCTGCACCGACTTCCCCGGTTCGGGCTCGGTCAGCCTGCTCGTGATCGACAAGGGCTCGCCCGGGTTCACGGTGGGGCGGCGGCTGGAAAAGCTGGGCTGGCACTGCTCGGACACCGCCGAACTGTCCTTCGTCGACGTCCGGGTGCCGGTGACGAACCGGGTCGGCCCGGAGGACACCGGGTTCCTCGCCATCATGCAGCAGTTCGCCAACGAGCGGCTGTCGCTCGCCACGCAGGCGTACGCGACCGCGCAGCGCTGCGTGGACCTGGCGGTGCAGTGGTGCCGGGACCGCCAGACGTTCGGCCGTCCGCTCGTCGGGCGCCAGGTCGTCCGGCACAAGCTGGCCGAGATGCACAGCCGCACCGACGCGGCGCGGGCGTACGTGCACGACGTCGCCGAGCGGGTGGCCGCCGGGCAGCCGGTGGTGACCGAGGTGGCGATCGCGAAGAACGTGGCGGTGTCGGCGTGCGACTTCGTCGTCGACGCGGCGCTGCAACTGCACGGTGGCTTCGGCTACATGCGTGACGCCGAGGTGGAGCGGCACTACCGCGACGCCCGTCTGCTCGGCATCGGCGGCGGCACCACCGAGATCATGAACGAGATCATCGCGAAGGGCATGGGCCTGTGAGTACGACAGTCCTGCAGAGCACGATCGACCCGTCCGCACCCGCCTTCACCGCCAACCGGGAGGCGCTGCTGGAGCGCCTGGCCGAGCTGGAGGAGGCGCTCGACCAGGCCCGGGGCGGTGGCGGCGAGAAGTACGTGACCCGCCACCACGGTCGCGGCAAGCTGCTCCCCCGGGAACGCATCGAGCTGCTGCTCGACCCGGACAGCCCGTTCCTGGAGCTGTCGTCGGTGGCCGCGTACGGCACGGACTTCCCGGTCGGCGCCAGCACCGTGACCGGCATCGGCGTGGTCGAGGGCGTCGAGTGCCTGATCGTGGCGAACGACCCGACGGTACGCGGCGGCGCGATCAACCCGTGGTCGCTGGCGAAGACCCGGCGGGCGGGTGAGATCGCCGCGGCCAACCGGCTGCCGATGGTGAACCTGGTCGAGTCGGCCGGCGCGGACCTGCCCACCCAGGCGGAGATCTTCATTCCCGGCGGCCGGGTGTTCCGCGACCTGACCCGCCTGTCCGCGCAGCGGATCCCGACCGTGAGCGTGGTCTTCGGCAACGCCACGGCCGGCGGCGCGTACGTGCCCGGCATGTCGGACTTCACCGTCATGATCCGCGACCGGTCGCAGGTCTACCTGGCCGGACCGCCGCTGGTGAAGATGGCCACCGGCGAGGTCACCGACGACGAGTCACTCGGCGGCGCGTCGATGCACGCCACCACGTCCGGCCTGGCCGACTTCCTCGCCGAGGACGAGCGCGACGGCATCCGGCTGGCCCGGCAGTGCGTCCGCCGGCTCAACTGGCGCAAGCACGGCCCGCCGCCGCGCAACCCGCACCCGCTGCCACCCCGGTACGACCCGGAGGAGCTGCTCGGCATAGCCAGCGCCGACCTGAAGGTGCCGTTCGACCCGCGCGAGGTGCTGGCCCGGGTGCTCGACGACAGCGCGTTCGACGAGTTCAAGCCCGGCTACGGCACCGCGCTGGTGACCGGCTGGGGTGAGCTGCACGGCTACCCGGTCGGCGTGCTGGCGAACGCCCGGGGCGTGCTGTTCAGCGAGGAGGCGCAGAAGGCGGCCCAGTTCATCCAGCTCGCCAACGCGGCGGACACACCGCTGGTCTTCCTCCAGAACACCACCGGCTACATGGTCGGCACCGAGTACGAGCAGCGCGGCATCATCAAGCACGGCGCCTTCATGATCAACGCGGTGTCGAACTCGAAGGTGCCGCATCTGACCGTCAACCTGGGCGCCTCCTACGGCGCCGGCAACTACGGCATGTGCGGCCGGGCGTACGAGCCGCGGTTCCTGTTCACCTGGCCGAACGCGAAGTCGGCGGTGATGGGCCCGGCGCAGCTCGCCGGGGTGCTGTCCATCGTGGCCCGGCAGGCCGCCGCCGCCCGGGGACGCGAGTACGACGAGGACACCGACGCCGCCATGCGGATGATGGTCGAGCAGCAGATCGAGTCGCAGTCCGGCGCGCTGTTCCTGTCCGGGCGGCTCTACGACGACGGGGTGATCGACCCCCGGGACACCCGTACCGTCCTCGGGCTCTGCCTGTCGGCGATCCACAACGGACCGGTGAAGGGCGCCGACGGTTTCGGCGTCTTCCGGATGTAGGGGGCGTTCTCACAATGATCACGAAGCTTCTGGTTGCGAACCGGGGGGAGATCGCCCGCCGGGTCTTCGCCACCTGCCGCGCCCTCGGTGTGGCCACCGTCGCCGTGCACTCCGACGCGGACGCCGACGCGCCGTTCGTCGCCGACGCCGACCAGGCCGTGCGGCTACCAGGTAACACGCCGGCCGAGACGTACCTGCGCATCGACGCCGTCCTGGACGCGGCCCGGCGCTCCGGCGCGGACGCCGTCCACCCCGGCTACGGGTTCCTGGCGGAGAACGCCGAGTTCGCGGCGGCGGTGACCGACGCGGGCCTGACCTGGGTCGGGCCGTCGGCCAAGGCGATCGCCGCGATGGGCGACAAGATGGCAGCCAAGGCGCTGCTCGCCGACGCGGGCGTGCCGATGCTGCCCACCTGGACCGACCCGGCCGAGGTCACCGCCTTCCCGGTGCTGGTCAAGGCATCGGCGGGCGGCGGCGGCCGGGGCATGCGGATCGTCCGCGACGCCGCCGGGCTGGCCGAGGCCGTCGCGGGCGCGCGCCGCGAGGCGGCGGCGGCGTTCGGCGACGGCACCGTCTTCATCGAGCGGTACGTGGAACGCGGCCGCCATGTCGAGGTGCAGATCTTCGGCGACACCCACGGCACCGTCGTGGCCCTCGGGGTACGCGACTGCTCGATCCAGCGCCGCCACCAGAAGATCGTCGAGGAGGCGCCCGGTGTGCTGCCCGACGACGTGCGCGCGGCGCTGCACGAGGCGGCGGTGGCGGCCGGGCGGGCCGTCGACTACGTCGGCGCGGGAACCGTGGAGTTCCTGCTCGCGCCGGACGGGCAGGTTCACTTCCTGGAGATGAACACCCGCCTCCAGGTGGAACATCCGGTCACCGAGCTGACCACCGGGCTGGACCTGGTCCGGCTGCAACTGCTCGTCGCCGAGGGCGAGCCGCTGCCGGTCACCGCCACGCCGCCCGCCGACGGCCACGCCATCGAGGTACGGCTGTGCGCCGAGGACCCGGCTCAGGGCTTCCGCCCGGCCACCGGCACGCTGCACCGGTTCGCGATTCCCGGGGTGGCCGCCGAGTTCGGTCCGGCCCGTGGGCTGCGCCTGGACTCCGGTGTGGTGGACGGCTCGGCGGTGAGCGTGCACTACGACTCGATGCTGGCGAAGCTGGTCGCCTGGGCGCCCACCCGTACCGAGGCGGCCCGCGCGCTGGCCGGTGCGCTCGCCCGCGCCGAACTGCACGGCGTGGCGACCAACCGGGATCTACTGGTCCGCGTGCTGCGCAGCGCGGAGTTCGCGGCCGTGGACGTGGACACCGGCTTCCTGGACCGGCACCCCGAGGTGTTCGAGCCGCTGCTGCCGGCCGAGCAGCTTCCGGTGGTGGCACTGGCGGCGGCGCTGTCCGGGGCCGCCACGCGCCGGGCCGCCGCACCGGTACTGGCCGGGTTGCCGTCGGGCTGGCGCAACGTGCCTGCTTTCCCGCAGGTCACCCGGTTCACCGGACCAGGCGACGAGGAGATCGAGGTCCGGTACCGGCTCGACCGCACCGGCGGGCTCGCCGAATGGTCGGTGTCCCCGTCCGACGCCACGCCGGCCGTGACGGTCGTGGACGCCGCCCCGGACCGGGTGCTGCTCGACGTGGACGGGGTGCGTCGGGTCTTCCGCGTACACCGGGTGGGGTCGTCGGTCTTCGTGGACGGCCCGGACGGGGCGGCGAGCCTCACCGAGCTGCCCCGCCTCCCACTGCCCACCGCGGAGCTGGCGGCCGGGTCGCTGCTCGCGCCGCTGCCCGGCGCGGTGACCCGGGTGCACGTGGAGGTCGGCCAGCGGGTCGCCGTCGGTGACCTGCTGCTGACGCTGGAAGCGATGAAGCTCGAACATCCCGTGCTCGCCCCCGCCGACGGCGTGGTGACGGAGCTGCCGGTGCCGGCCGGCGGCCAGGTCGAGACGGGTGCCGTACTTGCCGTGGTGGACCCCGAGGAGGACCCGCAGTGAACTTCGACCTGACCCCCGAGCAGGACCAGCTCCGCGACGCCGTACGGGCGTTGGGCCGCAAGTACGGCCACTCCTACTTCGTCGAGAAGGCCAAGTCCGGTGAGCACACCACCGAGCTGTGGCACGAGGCCGGCCGGCTGGGCTACCTGGGCGTGAACATCCCCACCGAGTACGGCGGCGGGGGCGGCGGCATCACCGAGCTGGCGCTGGTGTGCGAGGAACTGGCCGCGACGGGCTGCCCGCTGCTGCTGCTCGTGGTCTCCCCCGCCATCGCCGCCACGATCATCAACAAGCACGGCACCGAGGAGCAGCGCAAGAAGCACCTTCCCGGCCTCGCCGACGGCTCCCAGAAGATCGTCTTCGCGATCACCGAGCCGGACGCGGGCTCGAACTTCCACCGGCTGGGCACCGTGGCCCGCCGCGACGGAGACGACTGGCTGCTCAGCGGCCGGAAGATCTACATCTCCGGGGTGGACGAGGCCGGGCACGTCCTCGTGGTCGCTCGTACCGAGGACGCGTCCACCGGGAAGCTCAAGCCGGCGCTGTTCATCGTGCCGACCGACGCGCCCGGCCTGGAGAAGTCCAAGCTGGACATGGAGATCCTGTCGCCGGAGAACCAGTTCCTGCTGTTCCTCGACGACGTCCGGCTCCCCGCCGACGCGCTCGTCGGCGAGTCGCTCGACGCCGGGCTGCCGGCGCTGTTCGCCGGGCTCAACCCGGAGCGGATCACGGTGGCCGCGATGGGTGCCGGCACCGGCCGGTACGCGATCGAGAAGGCAAGCGACTACACCGCCACCCGCAAGGTGTGGGGCGGGCGCTCGATCGGCTCGCACCAGGGGGTGGCGCACCCGCTGGCGCACGCGGCAGTGCAGGTCGAGCTGGCCCGGTTGATGATCCACAAGGCGGCGACGCTCTACGACGCGGGCCGCGACCTGGAAGCCGGCATCTCCGGCAACATGGCCAAGTACGCGGCGGGCGAGGCCGCCGCGCTCGCCGTCGACACCGCCGTCCAGGCGCTCGGCGGGGCCGGCATGACCACCGAGTACGGCGTGGCGACGCTGCTCGGCGCGGTACGCGCGGGCCGGATCGCCCCGGTCAGCCGGGAGATGATCCTCAACTTCGTCGCTCAGCACGTCCTGGGCCAGGACAAGTCCTACTGACCCACGGTTTCCACCCGGGCGGCTGACGCCCGCCTCGCCCGAGCGCGGGGTGGGCCCGGGGTACGGCGGGTGCCCGATCACCCGCCGTACCCCGGGGGTCCGTCAGCGGACGGTCAGCGTGCCGACCGCCGGGCGCGGCGTCGCCACCGGCGGCAGCCGCTTCGGCTCGCCCCGGCCCGGCTCGCCCGCCCGGGCCAGCGCGCTCTTCGACGCGTCCGCCCGGCTTGCCGCCGCGTCCTCCTGGAACGGCTGCGCGTCACCGACGCATAGCGTGCCCTTGGCCGGCAGCTTGCCGGTCAGCAGGTACGCGTCGATCCGGCCGGTCGCGCACGCCGAGGTGCCGTACGCGGTGTGGCCCCAGCTGTCGCTGCTCAGCAGACGGCTGTTCGGCAGCAGCTCGGCCGAGCTGACCGCGCCCTGGTAGTTGGTCGCCGGGTCCCAGTAGTTGCCGACCACGAGCACCGGGGCGGCGGTGACCCGGTTGAACGGCCCGGTCCAGGCGTCCTCGTCCCGTACCGTCCACGTGTTGCGGGCGCAGGGCGCGGTGCCCCAGGCCCACGCCCGCCCGAAGTACGGCGCCCGCTTGTCCTCCTTCGCCGACAGCGCCGGCCAGGCGTCGGCGCTCTTCGGGTGGTACGCGTCGGTGCAGTCGACGGTCAGGAACGTCTCCAGCCCGTTGTCGTACGGGAAGTCGTACCCGCGCTGCTGGCGCGCCTGCGCGGCGCGGGCGGCGAGCGCCTTGCGGGCCGACGCGGTGGCGGCCTTGCCGGCGGCCGGGTCGGTCGCGGCCAGGAGCTGCACGGTGATGTCGACGACCGACTGCCAGCCGTACGGGTCGTAGAGCGCGCCGAGCGTGGCGCCGACGAAGTCGGCGTAGCTGACCGTGAAGGAGCCGAAGTCCGGGTCCTCGATCACCACCGGCTTCTTGCGCAGCCGCTTGGCCACCGTGTCGTACGCGGCGAGCGGATCGCCGGTGGCGGCCAGCGCGCACTGCTCGGCGCCGGCCCTGCCGCACCGGGCCAGGATCTCCCGCAGCGCCCGGTACGCCCCGTCGGCGCTGCGCAGCCGCGTCTCCTGGAGCTGGTTGCGGGCACTGCCCTGGCCGACCCAGGCGTTCGGGTCGAGCACGCCGTCGACGACGAGCGCGCGGAAGCGGTCCGGGAACATGTTGGCGTAGTACTGGCCCAGCGCGGTGCCGTAGCTGAACCCGAGGTAGCTGAGCAACTTGTCGCCGACGGCCCGGCGCAGCACCTCCATGTCGCGGGCCACCTCGGCGGTGGACGCCGCGCCGGTCAGCGGCTTGCCGGTGGTGGAGCACGCCTTCCCGACCGCCTTCGACGCGGCGACGTACGCCTTCTCCTCCGCCCTGGTCCACGGGAACGCGACGTTCAGCCCGGCGTACGCCCGGGTCTGGTCCTTCACCGAGCGGAAGCACTTGATGTTCTCGCTGGCCTCGACGCCGCGCGGGTCGACGCCGACGATGTCGAAGCGGTCGAGCAGGTCGTCGCCGAGGAAGTAGGGCGCGGCGAGCGCGATGCTCGTGCCGGAGCCGCCCGGGCCACCCGGGTTGAGGAACAGGCTGCCGACCTTGCGCTGCTGGTCGCGGGCCTTGACCCGCAGCAACGCGACCTCGGTGGTGGCGCCCTTCGGGTTGTCGTAGTCCAGCGGCAGCCGGACCGTGGCGCACTCGGCGTAGTCGTAGCAGGCGTACCAGTCGAGCTTCGGCGTCGGCACGCGGTCCACCCGGCGTGCCTCGGCGGCGCTGGTGCTGTCGTGCGCGGGTGGTTGCGGAGTCGCCGCCGCGGCGGGCGCGACGGCCGGTCCGGCGAGGAGGACGCCGGCGATCCCGGTTGCGGCCAGGGATCGGATTGAACGGGGCATGGAGCTGCCTTCCGTCGGGGAACGAATCCGTCGAGGAGACCTCGACCCCCGTCACTTTAGGGATCGACGCCCACGTTGGTGGCCCCCAAACCTGGATCGATACGGCAAACGACCAGATGATGTAACGATTTTTTCTCGATCGTCGCTACCTGCGACTCCGAAGTGGAGCGTCGGTGACGGGAAGCCGTCTCATCCCGCCGGTTGACAGGTGGACGCGCTGGGCCATGCTTGTCGGGTGAGATCGTTCCCGAAGCCCGATGCGCGGGCGAAGGCCGTCGTCGCGTCCATGGCGACGGTGGCGGCGGTGGTGACCCTCGCCGTGTGGCGTCCGTCCGGCATCCTGTCGGTCGTGCTGGCCCTGGTCTGCGTCCTGCTCGCCATGATCACGGGAGTGACGATCACCGCCGCGCGCCAGCCCGGTGGCACCGGCGGGCCCGCGCCGCAGGCCGAGACCTGGCCGGTCCCCCACCAGGGGTACGGAGTGGACGCCGACACGCTGGAGGCCATCGATCCGCGCGCGGTGCGGAACCTGCGCACCCCGGCGGGCCAGCCGATCGACGCGGACACGCTGGAGACGCTGGACCCGCGGGTGGTACGCGGCATGCGGGCGCCGACGGCGGTGGACGCCGACACGCTGGAGACGCTCGACCCGCGGTCGGTGCGGCAGGGCCGGACCGTGAACGGGCTCAGCGACCGGTGAGCGTGGGGCCGGCGAGCGCGTTGACGCCCCGGCCGGCCAGACAGCGGTAGGTGCGGTCCGCCTCGGCCTCCGGCGGCAGCACCTCCAGGTTCCACCCGCTCGCCGACTTGCCGCCGCTGACCAGCCGGAACGTGTCGGCGTTGCACACCTTGCCGACAACCGGGTCGGCCGCGACCGTCTCGTGCCGGGCCCCGGCGAGACCGGCCGGCAGGTCACCGGCGGCGTAGGTCTCCCAGGTGTGCTGGCCGTCGCACGGCACCCGGCTCGCCTCGGCCCGGTCACGGCGCAGCCGTACCGGACCGAAGCACTCCAGCTCCGTCGCGCAGCGCGCCCCCGCGGGCAGCCGCACGTCGGCGGACGCGCAGCCGGGCACCGGCGCGGCACCGGCCACGCCGCTGGGCGCCGGCGTCGGCGCGACGGGCAGCGCGTGGCCGCCCGCGACCCAGCCGCCGCCGGCCGAGGCGGCCAGCGCCAGCACGCCGGCGCCGCCGAGGAACCAGCGCTTGGGCCAGCGCCGGGCACGCGAGGCCACCGTCGGGTGGTCGTCGTCGGCCGGCGGTCGCGGATTCGGCCCGCCGGTGCGGTGGAACCGGTCGCCGGTGGCGCCGTCGTACAGACCGCCGGTCGCCGGCGCGCCGTCCAGCGGCAGCGAGGCGAGCAGGCCACGCAGCTCGACCGCGGAGGGCCGCGCGCCCGGGTCGTTCGACATGCCCAACCGGAGTACGTCGATCAGCTCGCCGGGCACGCCGGGCAGGCCCGGGATCGGCTGCTGGAACATCTCCAGCACGGTGACCAGGCTCGGGTTGCGTTCGGAGTGCCAGCGCGGCGGACGGCCGTGCATCACCGCGTAGAGCGTGGCGCACAGCGAGTAGACGTCGACGGCGGGCGTGGGCGGGCTGTGGTTGAACGTCTCCGGTGGCGCGTACGCCGGGGTGAGCGCCTCCAGCATCACCGAGGAGTCGCGGAACTCGGCGAGCACCGCCAGGCCGAAGTCGGCCAGGACGGCCGAGTTGAACTCGGAGTGCAGGATGTTCGCCGGCTTGACGTCGCGGTGCAGGACGCCCGCCGCGTGCGAGTGGGCCAGCGCGTCGGCGATCTTCACGCCGAGGTCGCGGGTCTCCGCCGGGCCCAGCGGCGAGGTGCGCATCCGTTCGGCGTACGAGCCGTCGCACAGCTCCATGATGAGGTAGGGGTGCTGGTCGACTGTGACACCCACGTCGAACAGGTCCACCACGTGCGGGTGCGACGACATCCGCCCGGCGGCACGGGCCTCGCGCAGGAAGCGGGCCTGGTCGCGCTCGCTGTCCAGTGTGCGGTTCTCAATCTTGACCGCGACCTCGCGGCCCACGGAGATCTGCGTGGCCCGGTAGATGGTGGCGTAGCCGCCCCGGGCGAACACCTGCAGATCGGTCAGACCGGGCACGATGGGCAGCCGCAGGGCGCCGGGCGGGGTCTCGGTCACGGCTCGAAAATACCCAACGATCCGGACCCGTCAGCGCGCCGCGTCGGTGGCCGGCACCGGACCCGGGACGGAGTCGTCAGTGGCGGCACCCGCCCGGCGGCCGTCCCACCACAGGCCGGCAGCTGTCGCGACAGCGCCCAGCCCCTCCCACGCGGCGACCGCGAAGAAGCGGTCCGGCGCCACGTCGGAGAGCACCGCGATGGTGAACACGGTGAAGGTGACCAGGCGGAACCACACGGTGAACCGGTAGAACGGCCGCCACTCGGTGGCGACCGCGAGCAGGTAGTAGACCCCCATGTTGAACGAGGCCATCGAGGACGCGGTGAGGAACGTGCCGGTGTAGTCGCCCGGAGCGCGCTCGGCCGGCACCTCGAAGCCGAGCAGGCGTAGCTGCGTCTCCGGCCAGATCAGACCGAGCGCACCGAGCAGCAGCGCGAGGAGCCCGAAGACCGCGATCGTCCAGCCGGCGACCGAGCGCGGCAGCCTCATCGTTCCTCCCCAGCATGGTCTGCCGGTGACGCAGGCGCGCGCACCGGGAGGCGACAGCCGATCCACGGCTGTCGCCGCCCCACGCTAACCGGCCCCACCGACGAACACATCCCCGGAACCGTCAGAACAAGGACGATCAGCCGCCGGAGAGGCGGACCCGCAACGCGTCCGCGACCATCCGCTCACTGCGCTGCTCGGTGGCGTACGCCAGGCGTACCGCCTCCTCCGCGTTCGTCAGCGCCTCGGCCCGGCGACCGCAGGCGTCGAGCGCCTCGGCCAGCACCAGCAGCGCCACCACCTGGCTGCGCACGTCCTCGGCCGGAGCGGTGATCGACCGCTGCGCCCAGTCGAGCGCCTGCTCGCGCTGGCCGTGGGCGAGCAGCGCGGCGGCGTACCGGGCCATCGTCTGCCGCCGCGAGAACAGCAGCGAGGGCGCGTTCGCCGCGCCGGTGGCCACCGGGGCGAGCAGCCCCACCGCGGTGCCCGGATCACCCGCCGCGAGGCGGGCCATGGCGAGCAGCACCCGCGGCGCGACCTGGGCCGGTGCCTGCGGGTTGTGCGGCTCCACCCGGGTCAGCACCGACCGCGCCTCCCGCTCGGCGGTCTCGTGGTCGCCCATGTCCAGCGCCACGAAGCCGCGCAGCGTGCCGGCCATGCCGGTGAGCAGCGGGTGGGTGGTCCGGTCGGCGTACTCGAGCGCCTCGGTGAACAGGTCGGCCGCGTGTTCCGGCTCGCCCAGCCCACGCGCCACCACCCCGCGCACCACCAGCGCGAAGCCCTGCCCCCAGTCGTCGCCCACCTCGGCGAAGTCCCGGTACGCGCGCCGCGCAGCCCGGTCCGCCTCGGCCAGGTCGCCCAGTTCGGCGGTGGCGTACGCCTCGACCGCGCGCAGCGTCCCCACCGCCCACGCCTCGCCGACCCGCTCCCCGAACGGCAGGAACACCCGCGCCATCCGGCACGCCTCCCGCAGCCGGCCCGCGAGCAGCCGGGCGAACGCGGTGGTGCCGCGCAGCCAGGCCCGCCCGTACGGGTCCTTCAGCTCGGCGAACAGCCGGGCGGCCCGGCCGAGCACCGCGTCGGTGCCGGCGAAGTCGCCCCGGGTGGTGGTCACCCAGGCCAGGTTCTGCAACGACCAGGCCTGCCCACGGGGATCCCGTGCGGCGAGGCTGACCTGGTAGGACGCGGCCAGCCGGCTGCTCGCCTGCCCGAGCCGGCCGGCGATGAAGTCGGCCATGCCGAGCCGCCGCATCGCCGAGGCCCGCAGGGTGGGCAGGCCGGCGTCGGTGGCCACCTGCAGCGCCTCCTGCCAGTTGCACTCGGCCCGCCCGGCGTCACCGAGGGTCTGCTGGGCCTGCCCGGCCAGCAGCAGCGCGGCGGTCCGGGTGGCCGGGTCGCCGGTGTTCGCGGCGATCTTCTCGGCGAACGCGAGCGCGTCGGCCGGGCGGCCGATCTGGAGCAGCGCCCGGGCGTGCACCACCCGGTCGGCCGGTGGCACCCCGTCGCGGGCCAGCTCGGCCGCGCGCTCGGCGTACTCGACGGCGAGCGCCGGCTCCCCCGACCGCAGCGACCGGCGGGCGGCCCGGCCCAGCGCGGCCACGCCCAGCGGGGTGACCGCCCGGGCCGGCGCGTCCGGGCGCAGCTTGACCGCGTCGGCGAGCGCTGTGGCCCGCTCGACGTGCTCGGCGACGAAGTCGTCCCGGACGGACTCGGTGAACGCGCCGCCCGGTGCGGCGCCGGTCTCGTCGACGCTCTCCGGCGCGGCCCAGCGGGCCAGCGCCGCGTGCCGCTCGGCCAGCTCGGCCTTGCTCACCCCGGCGTACGCGGCCTCCCGCATCAGCGGGGTGGCGAAGGCGAACCCGCTGCGGGTGCGGTGCAGCATGCGCCGTTGCAGCAGTTCCTCAACGGCCCGGTCCAGCTCGACGGCGGCCACCGCGGCGGGCCGCCCGTCCTGTCCGACCCGCTGCTCCCGAAGCGCCTCCAGCGCGCCCGCCGGTACGGTGTCGCCCACCACAGCGGCGTCGCGCAGCGCTGAGCGGGCGTTGGGCGGCAGCGCGTCGATACGCGCCGCGAGCACCGCGGCCAGGTCGCGGGAGAGCAGCCGGCTGCCCAGCGAGCCGGGAGCGAGCCGCCAGCCGACGTCGGCGCCCCGGCCCGGGCCGGCGGTGAGCGCTCCGCGCTCCATCAGCAGCGTGACCAGCTCGGCCAGGTAGAACGGGTTGCCCTGCGCGGTGGCGAGCAGCCGGTCCGCGTCGGCCTGGGGCATGCGGCCGCCGGACAGGTAGCTGGTGAGAAGCCGGGACGCGTCCGCGCCGCGCAGCGGCGGCAGCGCGTGCACCTCGGCGTCCGCGACGCGGGTCAGCGCACCGGCGGTGCGTACCAGCTCGGGACGGCCGAGCAGCATCACCAGCACCGGCCCGCTGAGCCGGTTGAGGGTCAGCGCCAGCGCCTTGAGCGTCTCGGCGGTCGCGTCGTGCAGGTCGTCCACCACGATCACCAGCGGCGCCTCCACGGCGAGCGCGCTGAGCAGGTCCGCGACAGCCGTCGGCACCGCCTCGTCGTCCGGCGGTGGTCCGGCCGCGTTCCACTCGCCGTTCTCCGTGGCGGGCGGGAGTTCGGCGTACCCGAGCAGGGCCAGGAGCTGGTCCACGGCGATCGGCGGCGGGTCGCCGGGCAGCCGGGACAGGCGCTGGCCGAGGCGGCGCAGCCGCTCCTCGACGGCCGGCCGGGTGACGGCGGTGGCCGCGTCGCCGGGCAGGCCGACGGCGGCCCGGACCAGGTCGGCCAGCGGCGCCAGCCGGCGACGCTCGCCGAACGCCGCGCACCGCACCGAGAGCACCCGGGCGCCGGTGTGCGCCGCGTACCGCCCGGCGCCGACGTCGTAGCCGGCGGCGAGGCGTTCCACCTCGGCCGCGAACCGGGACTTGCCGATCCCCGCCTCGGCGGTCATCAGCAGCACCCGGGGCTCACTCCGGTCGATCACCTCGGCGAGCCGGCCGGCCACCCGGCCGATCTCGGTCTCCCGGCCCACGAACGGCGCCTCGTCGCCCAGGCCGGACCGGGTGCCGGGCGCGTCGAGCAGGCCCAGCAGCTCGTACGCCTCGACCGGCTCCCGCTTGCCCTTGAGCCGCAGCGGGCGCAGCGCACGCCAGGAGGCGACGTGCCGGGTCGCGGCGGAGGTGCGCGCCCCGGCGTAGACCGCGCCGACCGCTGCGGCGTCGGCCAGCCGGGCGGCGGTGTTCACCGTGTCGCCGATGACCGTGTACTCGATCGCCGCCTGGATGCCGGCGATCACGTCGCCGGTGTTGAGGCCGACGCGCAGGCCCAGCGGCGCGCCACCGCCGCGCTCGTCGTCGAGCACCCGCCGCACCGCGCGCTGCATGGACAGCGCCGCGCGGACGGCCCGCTCGGCGTCGTCCTCGTGCGCGACCGGCGCGCCGAAGACCGCCATGATCCCGTCGCCGGTGAGCTTGTCGACGTGCCCGCCGAACGTCTTGACCGCGCCCGCGAGGGCGGCGAGCACCCGGTCGGTGACCGCGCCGACCCGTTCCGGGTCCAGGTCCTCCGACCAGGAGGTGAAGTCCGACAGGTCGCCGAAGAGCACGGTCACCACGCGGCGCTCGGCGGCGGGCAGCGTGGCGGCAGCCGGCAGCGCCGCCCCGCAGTTGTGGCAGAACCGCGCCCCGGGCACGGCTACGGTTCCGCACACCGGGCAGGTCACGGCTGCTCCACCCCGAGGTGTTCGAGCTGGGCCCGGACCGACCACTCGGCGGCCCACCACAACGACCTGTCGACGTCGGCGTAGACCACGGCGACCACCTCGGCGGCGGTGGTGGCGCCCGCGGCGACGGCGGCGCGCACCTGGTCCAGCCGGGCCCGCCGGTGGGCCAGGTAGAAGTCGGCCGCCACACCGCAGTCGGCCAGCGCCGGGCCGTGGCCCGGCAGCGCCGGGATCCCCCGGTACGCGGAGAGCAGTTCCAGGCTCGACAGGTAGTCGCCGAGGTGCCCGTCCGGGTGGGCGACCACTGTGGTGCCCCGGCCGAGAATGGTGTCACCGGTCAGCACGACGCGCTCGCCGTCGTGCGCGGCGACGAGGCAGACCGAGTCGGCGGTGTGCCCGGGGGTGGGCAGTAGCCGGATCTCCAGGCCGAACCCGCCGAAGTCCTCGCCCGGCTCGGTCAGCGGCTCACCACCGATGGTGTGCGCCGGGTCGGCGGCGAGCACCGGCACGCCGTCGAGCAGCTCGCGCAGCCGAGGCGCGCCCTCGGTGTGGTCGGCGTGCCCGTGCGTGATCAGCACGCATCCGATGCGCCCCTGCGCCGCGATGGCGGCCAGGTGCCCCTCGTCGGCGGGCCCCGGGTCGACCACGACGGCGGGCGCGTCCGGCCCGGCCCGCAGCACCCACGTGTTCGTCCCGTCGAGCGTCATCGGCCCCGGGTTCGGCGCACGCAGCAACGTCACCCACCCCGGCAGCCCGTCCGCAAGCGCCCCCGCCGCACCGGCCATACGCCCACCCATGGGTGCGATCGTACGACTCCGCCCGCCACTCCCCGCGATCTTGCAGTTCCGGCCCGAGCTTTGTCCCCGTCTGGGGCTTCTGCCGGGGCCACAACCGCAAGATCGCGGGCTTCAGTGGCGGGCGGGCGCGTCACGCGACCTCGACGATGACCTCTACCTCTACGGGGGCGTCCAGGGGAAGCTCCGCCACGCCTACGGCGCTGCGGGCGTGGCGGCCGGCCTCGCCGAACACGGCGCCGAACAGGTCGGAGGCGCCGTTGATCACGCCGGGCTGGCCGGTGAAGCCGGGTGCGCTGGCCACGAAGCCGGTCAGCTTCACGACCTTGACCACGTTCTCCAGCCCGACCAGCGCGTCGATCGCGGCGAGCGCGTTCAGCGCGCACCGCTCCGCCAGGTCCTTCGCCTGCTCGGCCGAGACGCCGTTGCCGACCTTTCCGGTGGCGAGCAGCTTGCCCTCGGCCATCGGCAGCTGGCCGGACACGTAGACGTGCTGCCCGGACTGGACGGCCGGCACGTAGCTGGCCACCGGCGGCACCACCTCAGGCAGCGCGAGGCCGAGCTCGGCGAGCTTCGCGTGGGGTCCGTTGCTCATGGAGGTCAGCCCTTCGGACGCTTCAGGTACGCGACGAGCTGCTCCGGGTTCGGGCCGGGGACCACGGAGACCAGTTCCCAGCCGTCCTCGCCCCAGTTGTCGAGGATCTGCTTGGTCGCGTGGACCAGCAGCGGCACCGTGGCGTATTCCCACTTCTGCATCGGAGGAGGGCTCCCTTGCCTGACTTGGACTTCGGTCAGGCACAGCCTACGGTCCGCCGCGGTCACCAGGACGCGGGACGCGGCTCCGGCGCCGGCGGCGGCTCGCCGCACGGGCCCTCGTGCTCGAAGCGCTGCGGGCACCGGCTGCGGTCGGGCAGCAGCAGGTCGCAGAAGACCCGGTGCCTGTTGTTCTGGTCGTCGGCGGTGGAGACGGTGGTCTCGCCCGCGTCCAGCTCCACCAGGAAGCCCAGCGAGGTGGCCACCGTGCCGGCGAGCGCGGTGGCCGCCGCCAGGTCGGGCACCCGGACCTGGAGGTGGATCACGTAGCCGGGCTCGTCCTCGTCCCGCCCCTTCCCGCCGGAACGGGGAAGCGTCCGGATCCCGTCGGCCGCCGAGCCGTAGGAGCGCTCGTTGAACGGCGCGGCCGGCCCCTCGGCCTCGCCCGGCCGTCCGGCCCGGTCACCCGGGAACTGACCTCGGGGACTGTTCTCCGCGTCGCGCATCCTTCGCCTCCGGGCGTCGTACCTGTTCAACCAACACCGCCATCCGGCTCGGAGCCGTCCCCGGCCCGGCTCTCCGCGTCGGGGACGAACGTAGATCCTGCGACAAGTCCCGGCAACGGGACGCGCACGCCTCGTCACCTCCAGTCACATTTGCGACACAAGGCTGGTCGGGAACGCGGTAGCCGACTCCGTCCGGCGGGGCGCGTACGCGGGGCTGGCAAGCGCCCCGCCGACCGATACCCTTCCGGACTGGACGCGCGCCGACGCGCGCCCGCACACCTCGACCCGTGCCCGTCGCCTGGGGCGGCGACGGGAGCCGCAACCCGGGGGAGACAGATGACCCAACCGCCCGCCGGTGGCGACACCGGCACGCCCGGCGACCCGAATCCGCAACCGCCGCCCACCGGCGGCGCGGCGCCGGGATCCGCACCCACAGCCGGCCCGCCGGCGTACCCGTCCGGCACACCGCCGTATCCGCAGCCGCGCAAGCGACCGGCGGTGCTGATCGTCTCGCTGGTGCTGGCCGCCGCGGTCCTGCTCTGCGGCGGCGGGGGCACTGCCGCGTTCCTCGCGCTGCGCGACAGCGAGGACGGCCAGGGCGCGAAGGAGCCGCAGGTCGCGGTGGACGGCTTCCTCAAGGCCGTCTACCAGGAACGCGACGCCGAGAAGGCGGCCACGTTCGTCTGCTCCGCGGCCCGCGACGACGAGAAGATCGCCACCAAGGTCGCCGAGGTGCAGAAGTACGTCGCGCAGTACCAGAACCCCCGGTTCCGCTGGCCCACCCCGACCGTCGACAACCAGACCGGGGACCGGGCCACCGTCTCCGCCCGGGTGACCATGACCACCGCCGACGAGAAGGTCGCCGAGCAGGCGCTGCGTTTCACTGTGGTGCGGAAGACGGGTTGGTGGGTCTGCGAGGTCGGCTGATCCCACCGGCCGGACAGAGCTGGTCCCAACGGCTGGTTAGGCTCGACGGATGGCAGCGAGTGAGCAGCCGGCCGAGCCCGCCGGCAGATGGCCGGCCCGCCTGCACGTGGTGACCGGCAAGGGCGGCACGGGAAAGACGAGCGTGGCCGCCGCGCTGGCCCTCGGCCTGGCCGCCGAGGGCCGGCGCACCCTGCTGGTCGAGGTGGAGGGCCGGCAGGGCATCGCCCAGCTCTTCGGCACCGATCCGCTGCCGTACGAGGAGCGGCACCTCGCCGACGCGCCCGGCGGCGGTGAGGTGCGGGCGCTGGCGGTCGACGCCGAGGAGGCGCTCCTCGAATACCTGGACATGTTCTACAAGCTCGGCGCCGCCGGCCGGGCGCTGCGCAAGCTCGGCGCGATCGACTTCGCCACCACGATCGCGCCGGGCCTGCGCGACGTGCTGCTCACCGGAAAGGTCAAGGAGGCGACCACCCGGACGAACGGGTCGCGCCGGACGTACGACGCGGTGGTGCTGGACGCGCCGCCGACCGGGCGGATCGGCCGCTTCCTGAACGTGACGGCGGAGACGGCCCGGCTGGCGAAGGTCGGCCCGATCAAGACCCAGAGCGAGGGCGTCTCCGCGCTGCTCCGGTCGCCGATGACCGCTGTGCACGTGGTCACGCTGCTGGAGGAGATGCCGGTCCAGGAGACGCTCGACGCGGTCGCGGAGCTGACCCAGCTCGGTTTCCCGGTCGGCCGCGTGATCGTCAACGGCGTCCGCCCGCCGGTGCCGGCCGGGCGGGCGGTCACCGCGGCCGAGCTGAAGCGCGGGCTGGCCGCCGCCGGCCTGCCGACCGACGGCCCGACCGTGGCCGGGCTCGTCGAGGAGGCCCGTGACCAGCAGGTACGCCGTGAGCTGGAGGACTCCCTCCGGGGTGACCTGGTGGATCTCGGCCTGCCCCTGGTCGAGTTGCCGCTGCTGCCCGAGGGGGTCGACCGGGCCGGGCTGGAGACGCTCGCCGAGGCCCTCGTCCGGGCGGATTGACTCACACCTGCGGCCGGCACGGAGCAGAGTGCCCCTCGGGACCGATACGCTCGATTGGTGCCTTCCGAAGACGCGGCGCCTCCGCTTGACGTCGACCAGATCCTCGCCGACGACGGCGTACGGATCGTGGTCTGCTGCGGGGCGGGCGGCGTGGGCAAGACGACCACGGCGGCGGCGCTGGCGCTGCGCGCGGCCGAGCGGCACGGCCGGCGCACGGTGGTGCTCACCATCGACCCGGCGCGCCGGCTGGCCCAGTCGCTCGGCCTGACCGAGCTGGACAACACACCCCGGCAGGTCAAGGGCATCGACGTCGAGGCCGGCGGCGGTGAACTGCACGCCATGATGCTCGACATGAAGCGCACGTTCGACGACGTGGTGCTCCAGCACACCGACCCGGCGAAGGCGGCGGAGATCTTCGCCAACCCCTTCTACCAGGCCATGAGTTCCACCTTCGCCGGCACGCAGGAATACATGGCGATGGAGAAGCTGGGCCAGTTGCACGCCCGGGGCGAGTGGGACCTGATCGTGGTGGACACGCCGCCGTCGCGCTCCGCGCTCGACTTCCTGGACGCGCCGGCCCGGCTGTCCCGGTTCCTCGACGGCCGGATGCTGCGGCTGCTGCTGGCCCCGGCGCGCAGCGGCGGGCGGAGCATGTTCAGCCTGGTCACGGCGAGCTTCGGGATGTTCTCGAAGGTGGTGCAGAAGGTGATCGGCGCCCAGCTGCTCACCGACCTGTCCGGCTTCGTGGCCGCCCTCGACTCGATGTTCGGCGGGTTCCGGCAGCGCGCCGAGCAGACGTACCGGATCCTCCAGGCCCGGGAGACGGCGTTCCTGCTGGTCGCGACGCCGGAGCCGGACGCGGTCCGGGAGGCCGCCTACTTCGCCGGCCGCCTGCGGGAGGAGCGGATGCCGCTGGCCGGGCTGGTGCTCAACCGGGTGCACCGGCCGGCGGCGGACCTGTCCGCCGCGGAGAGCCTGGCCGCCGCGGAGCGGCTGGCCGGCGTGGGTGGGCACGAGGGCACCGTCGAGGTGTTGCGCGCGCACGCCGCGCTGGCCCAGCAGGCGGTACGCGAGGAGCAGGTGGCGGCCCGGTTCACCGAGGCGTTCCCGGCGGTGCCGGCGGTGTCGGTGACGGCGCAGCCCGCCGACGTGCACGACGTCGACGGGCTGCGGACGATCGGCGAGGCGATCAGCCGGAGCTGACCGGTCCGGTCAGTTGGCCGTGGTGACCAGGATCTTGTCCTTGCCGGCCTTCTCCTTGGCGTTCTTCTTCATGGCCGCCTCGAACATCTTGCGCCAGCTGGTGACCTGCGGGTGGCGGCGCAGCAACGCCCGGCGCTCGCGCTCGGTCATGCCACCCCACACCCCGAACTCGATCCGGTTGTCGAGCGCGTCGGCCAGGCACTCGTACCGAACTGGGCAGCTCCGGCAGATCCTCTTCGCCACGTTCTGTTCGGCGCCCTGTACGAACAACGCGTCCGGGTCTCCGTTCTGACACGCCGCCAGTGACGGCCAGTCAGTGATCATGCCCATCTGTACACGTCCCCCCTTGCAGTACCTACCGACTTCGCGCGAGCAGCCCTCGTACTTCCCCCCGGTCGTTCGCGCCGGCCTCCCCAGGGCGGCACAAACGACTCATGGCTGCGGTCGCCGCCACCATCATGCTGTGTAGTCGCCCGATTACGCAACGTTGTCGGCGAAATCCATCATTCCGGACACTCCCGGCTTCCCGGGCTTTCGCCCCGCGACTACCCCGCCCGAGTACGTGAAAACGCTGCGCCACTCCCGGACTCCGGAGAGACTTCCGTCGGATCTCACGCAACCCCGGACCAGGGCTCGTGCGTTTAGCACAACGAGGCCGGCGCATGCAGGAAATGGGGAAACTTCCCCACGCGCCCGCCGATTCCTACTCGCGTACCCTGTCGAGGTGACCTGGATGCGGAAACGTGACCACAACGTGCTGACCAACGCCGCATCGCTGCTGATCTGCGGCCTCTTGGCCGGAGTGGTGGTCGCTGCGGCGGCCTTCCCCGTGGCAGCGATGTCCGGACTGGCCGCCAAGGCCGGAGCGGAGACGTTCGAGGCGCTGCCCAAGGAGCTGACAGTCGCCCGGGCACCCCAGATCACCAAGCTGCTCGCGTCCGACGGCAAGACCGTGCTGGCCACGATGTACGACGAGAACCGCAAGGACGTCCAGCTCAAGGACATCTCGCCGTACATGCAGAAGGCCATCATCGCGGCCGAGGACCACGACTTCTACAAGCACAACGGCGTGGACATCAACGGTGTGGCGCGGGCCTTCGTCAACAACCAGGCCGCCGGCTCCTCCCGGCAGGGCGCGTCGACGCTCACCATGCAGTACGTCCGGCTGGCCATCTCCTACTCGGCCACCCACCCGGCCGACGTCGTCGCCGCGACCGAGGACACCAGCGGCCGCAAGCTGCGCGAGATGAGCCTGGCGCTCCAGGTCGACAAGGAACTCTCCAAGGACGAGATCCTCCGGCGCTACCTGAACATCGCCGCGTTCGGCAACGGCGCGTACGGCATCTGGGCGGCCAGCCAGGTCTACTTCAACAAGCCGCCGAGCAAGCTCGACATCCAGGAGTCGGCGATGCTCGCCGGCATGGTGAAGGCCCCCACCTCGTTCGACCCGACCACCAAGTCGGGCTACCCCGAGGCGGTCGGCCGGCGCGACTACGTCATCGACAACATGGTGCAGATCGGCGCGATCAACCAGCAGGAGGCGGACGCCGCCAAGAAGATCAAGCTCCAGGTCAAGGGCAAGCGCACCCCGAACGGCTGCACCCAGACCACCACCCGCTCCTGGGGCTTCTTCTGCGACTACCTCTACCGCTGGTGGCTCCAGCAGGAGACGTTCGGCGCCACCTCGTACGACCGGGAGCGGCGGCTGAAGAGCGGCGGCTACACGATCATCTCCACGCTGGACGTCCAGGCGCAGAAGGGCGCCGACAAGGCCGTCCGCAACAAGCTCGGCGAGAGCAGCAAGGCGGCCCGGATGGTGGCCGCCGTCGAACCGGGCACCGGCCGGGTCCGCGCCGTGGCGGTGAACCGGAACTTCAAGCTCGACGACCCGTCCGACCCGCAGAACAAGATCTCCAGCGACCCGAAGAAGGCCAAGAAGAAGATCCGGGGCAACTACCCCAACACGGTGAACCCGCTGGTCACCGGCGGTCCCGGCATCGCCGGCTACCAGGCCGGCTCGACCTTCAAGATCTTCACGCTGGTGGCCGCGCTGGAGAAGGGCTACCCGCTCAGCTACCCCATCAACGCGAAGCCGGTCTTCGAGTCCAACTACCCGGTCGAGTTCAACTCGCCCGCCGCCTGCCCGGGCACCAGCAAGTACTGCCCGAAGAACGCCAACCCCGCGATGGCCGGCATGCACAACATGTGGAGCGGCTTCGGCTACTCGGTCAACACGTTCTTCATCGACCTGCAGCAGCGGGTCGGCGCGGAGAACGTGGTGAAGGCCGCGCAGAAGCTCGGCATCACGTTCCGCTCGTCGAGCGACGCGCAGCTCGCCGCCAACCCGCACCAGTGGGGCGCGTTCAGCCTCGGCGTCTCCCAGACCACGCCGCTGGAGCTGGCGAACGCGTACGCCACGCTCGCCGCCGACGGCAAGTACTGCGAGCCGATCCCGGTGCAGGAGATCCGCGGTCCGGACGGCGAGAAGCTGGACGTCGCCAACCCCCGCTGCGAGCAGCGGGTCAGCACCGAGGTGGCCCGCGCCGCCGTCGACGCCGCGCGCTGCCCGGTCGGTGACCGCTCCGCCACCACCAAGTGCGGCCCCGCCACCGCCGGCAACGTCCGCAACATCGTCGACGCGCCGGTGGCCGGCAAGTCCGGCACCACCGACTCCGACCGCACCTCGGCCCTGGTCGCGATGACCAAGCAGTACGCGGTGGCCGGCATCATGGCCGACCCGGACTGGCCGCAGACCAACCAGAAGATGGGCCACGACGAGACGCCCCAGGGCATCAACCCGGCGGTCTACCAGACGCTGCGTGACGCCATGAGGGGCAAGGAGCGGAAGAACTTCACCCCGCCCAGCGGCAAGATCGTCCTGGGCGACCAGCGCTCCATCCCGGGCGTGAAGTGTGAGTCGATCGAGACCGCGAAGTCCCGGCTGAAGGGTGCCGGCTTCGAGCCGGTGGTCTCCAGCAACAAGGTGCCGTCGGAGTGCCCGGCCGGCACCGCGGCCGGCACCAGCCCGGACGGGCGCACCATCAAGGGCGGCGTGGTGATGATCGAGGTCAGCTCCGGCCAGGGCGGCACCCCGGAGCAGGGCGGCACCGCGACACCGGACCGGCCGGGTGGCCCCGGCGGACCGGGTAACGGCAGACCGGGACGCCCCGGAAACTGATCCCGGACAGCGGACAGCGACGGCCACCTCCTCCGGGAGGTGGCCGTCGTCGTTTCCGCGCTACGGGAGCGCCGGGTCAGAGACCGAGCTGGCGGCGTACCTCGGCGGCCACCCGACCACCCTCGGCCCGGCCGGCCACCGCGGCCTGGGCCGCCTTCATGGCCGGGCCCATCTGCGCCTTGCCGGTGAAGCCGCCCGCGGCGAGCGCCCCCGAGACCAGCTCGGCCAGCTCCTCGTCGGAGAGCTGCTTGGGCAGGTAGCGCTCCAGCACCTCGCCCTCGGCGGTCTCCTTGCCGGCCTGCTCGGCGCGCCCCGCGTCGGCGAACGCCACCGCCGCCTCGCGGCGCTTCTTCGCCTCCTTGGTCAGCACGGCGAGCACCTCGTCGTCGCTGAGCTCGCGCTTTTCCCGGCCGGCGACCTCGGCGGTGCCCACGGCGGCCAGGGCCATCCGCAGCGTGGAGGTGGTCAGCTCGTCGCGCGCCTTGAGAGCGGCGCGCATGTCGGCGGTGAGACGGTCCTTCAGCGTGCTCATGGACGGTGAAACTACCCTGAACGCCATGCGAAAGCGCACACTATTCCGGCTCGCGGCCGGAACCGTCGCCGCCGGTGCGGCCACCCTGGCGTACGCGTCGCTCGTCGAGCGCAACATGTTCACCCTCCGCCGGTACGACGTGCCGGTGCTCCCGACCGACGCCGAACCGCTGCGGGTGCTGCACCTCTCCGACCTGCACATGATGCCCGGCCAGCGACGCAAGCAGGACTGGGTGGCCTCCCTGGCCGCACTCGACCCGGACCTGGTCGTGGTCACCGGCGACAACATGGCGCACCCCGAGTCGGTGCCGGGCGTGCTGCGCGCCCTGCAACCGCTGCTCGACCTGCCCGGCGCGTTCGTCTTCGGCTCCAACGACTACACCGGGCCGGTCCTGAAGAACCCCTTCACCTACTTCCTGCCCGACCGGGAGTACACCGAGGGTGTGCCGCTGCCGTACGAGGAACTGCGCGACATCCTCACCGGCGCCGGCTGGGCCGACCTGAACAACGCCCGCACCACGCTCAAGGCCGGCGGGCGGGAGATCGAGCTGGCAGGCGTCGACGACCCCCACATCGAACGGGACAACTACGACGCTGTGGCCGGCCCGGTCAGCCGCGACGCGGCGCTGTCCATCGCGCTGTCGCACTCCCCCGAGCCGGTCGTGCTGGACCGGATGGCGGCCGACGGCTTCGGCCTGCTGCTCGCCGGGCACACCCACGGCGGCCAGGTCTGCGTGCCCGGGTACGGCGCGCTGGTGACCAACTGCGGGCTGCCCCGCTCGATGGCGCGCGGGCTGCACCGCTGGCCCGGCTCCGACTCCTGGCTGCACGTCTCCGCCGGCCTCGGCACCCACCCCACCGCCCCGATCCGCTTCGCCTGCCCGCCCGAGGCCAGCATCCTCACCCTGATCCCCCGCTGACCCCCGCTGATCCCGGCAGATCTTGGTACGCGGCCGCCCCTCCGAGGGCCGTTCCGTACCAAGATCTGCCGACCGGGCGAGGCGGGGGGTACCGAGTTTGACCGTGGGGGCGGGTGGGCTACTATTTGTCGGCACGCCTCGGGGTGTGGCGCAGCTTGGTAGCGCGCTTCGTTCGGGACGAAGAGGTCGTCGGTTCGAATCCGGCCACCCCGACCAGAGGTAAGAGGGCACATCCGATCTCGGATGTGCCCTCTGCGTTTCCCCGGCCCCGCTCACCGTCGCAGTAGGATCCCGCCATGCCACGGCCGGTCGTCTTCGCCCACCGGGTGCTGGGTCGCGTCTCGCCCGCCACGCTGGACGTGCTCGACGCGCTGCGCGAGCGCGGGCACCGGCTGGCCCTGATCAGCAACGCCACCTCCGAGACGGCCGAGGCGTGGGCGGCCGTCCCGCTCGCCCGGCGGTTCGACGTCACGGTGTTCTCCTGCGAGGTCGGGCTGGCCAAGCCGGACCCGGCGATCTACCGCGCGGCCGCGCAGCGGCTGGGCGTCGCACCGGCGGACTGCGTGTACGTGGGCGACGGCGCGGACGGCGAGCTGGCCGGTGCGGCGGCGGTCGGCATGACGGTGCTCCGGACGACCGAACACCAGGACACCGATCCGGGCTGGATCGGAATCGTGATCGGGAACCTCCGTGAGGTGCTCGCCCACGTGGAGCAACCGGCCTCGATCGAATAGATCGACAGGACTGCCCGGAGCCACCCCGCCACGCGCGGTCAACTCTGCCCCCTGGCAAAGTATGCGCATGCCGCCGATGATCCGATCCCGTCTGACCGATTGGACCACCGTCGCGCCCCTGGTCGCTGTGCTCGTGCTCGTGATGACCTGGGGACGGGAGTTGCCCGGCCCGCTCATCTTCGTGGTGGCGGCCCTGCTCGCGGTGGCCGTACTGGCAGCGGTGCACCACGCCGAGGTGGTCGCGCACAAGGTCGGCGAACCGTACGGGTCACTCGTGCTCGCGGTGGCGGTCACCGTGATCGAAGTCGGTCTGATCGTCACGCTGATGATCAGCGGTGGCGACAAGACGCAGGCGCTGGCCCGGGACACGGTCTTCGCCGCCGTCATGATCACCTGCAACGGCATCCTCGGCCTGTCGCTGCTGCTCGGCGCACTGCGCCGGCAGGTGGCGGTGTTCAATCCGGAGGGCACCGGCGGGGCACTCGCCACGGTGGCCACGCTCGCCACGCTCAGCATGGTGGTGCCGACGTTCACCACGAGCCGGCCGGGGCCGGAGTTCTCCCCCGCGCAGCTCGCCTTCGCGGCCGTCGCCTCGCTGGCGCTCTACCTGCTGTTCGTCATGGTGCAGACCGGCCGGCACCGCGACTACTTCCTCCCGGTCACGCAGGAGGGCAGCATCCTCGCCGAGGACAAGAACGGTGACGGGCACGCCGAGCCGCCGTCCACGCGTACCGCGCTGGCCAGCCTGGCCCTGCTCGTGGTGGCGCTCGTCGCGGTGGTGGGCGACGCGAAGACGATCTCCCCGGCGATCGAGACGGCGGTCGGCGCCGCCAACCTGCCGCAGGCCTTCGTCGGTGTGGTCATCGCGCTGCTGGTGCTGCTGCCGGAGACGCTCGCCGCCGCCCGGGCGGCACGGCGGGACCGCGTGCAGATCAGCCTCAATCTCGCGCTCGGCTCGGCGATGGCCAGCATCGGCCTGACCATCCCGGCCATCGCGATCGCCTCGATCTGGCTGGACGGGCCGCTGATGCTGGGCCTGGGCGGCACCCAGATGACGCTGCTGGCGCTGACCGCGGTGACCGCTGTGCTCACCGTGGTGCCGGGCCGGGCGACTGTGCTCCAGGGCGGCGTGCACCTGGTGCTGCTCGCCGCGTTCGTCTTCCTGGCCGCCAGCCCCTGAGCAGGCACGCCCGCAGCCGGCCCGTAGGCCGCCGGACAACGAAGACCCGTCAGTCGTGCATCTCCGTCCGCGCCACCTCGGCGAACGCGGCGGTCAGGTAATCGGCGAACGGGCGTCCCGTGACCGCCAGCAGGTCGGCCACCAGCAGCGGCGCGTGCCGGGCGATCGCCGCCGGATCGGGCGGATTCTCGTCGTCGCCCGGGTCGTAGACGCCGAGCGCGCCGGCCAGCAGCACCAGCAGCACGTGCGGGTCGACGTCGGGCCACCAGGGCGCCGCCGACCGCACGCACTGTTCCAGCACCTGCCGTACGTCGTCGCCGTCCAGCCCGTCCGGGTGCGCCTCCTCGAGCAGCAGCCGGACCACGCCGCCGAGCACCAGCCCGGCCCGGTCGGCGGCGGCCAGCCGCTCGACGGCCGGGGCGTACGCCTCGGCGTCGCGCTCACGCGCGGCGGTCACCGCGTCGGTGGCCGTCTCGGCGATCTCGCGGGCCGGTGCGGGCAGGTGCCGCCAGGTCGTCGTCACCGGGCCAGCATGGCAGAGCACGTGTGATCGCTCACCTTCCGGCCCGGCGACCGCGTGTGTAAGGGGTAAACGGGTCGCGGTCGTCGTACCCGCCGATGAGAATCCCAGCATGCTGCGCCGCGCCCTGCCCGCCCGTCCCGAAGCCCGCCGGATCCTCCTGGGCACGCTGTTCTCCGCTGTCGGGCGCGGCCTCACCCTGCCGTTCCTGTTCATCTACCTCACCGACGTGCGCGGTCTGACCGACACCCGGGCCGGGCTGGTGATCGGCTGGTTCGGCGCGGTCACGCTGGCTCTGTCGCCGCTGGCCGGCACGTTCATCGACCGGTTCGGCGCGCGCCGGGTGGTGTTGCCCTGCCTGGTGATCGAGGCGATCGGCACCGGCTCGCTGGCGCTGGTCGACTCGACGGCCTCGGCGTTCGGCGTGATGACGCTCGTCGCCGTCGGCAGCTCGGCGATCTGGGCCGGGCAGAACACGATCCTCGCCTCGCTGACCGGCGACGGCGAGCGGCAGCGGGTCTTCGGGCTCAACTTCGCGCTGCTCAACCTCGGTATCGGCACCGGCGGCCTGATCTCCGGCGCGGTGGTCGACGTGACTCGTCCGATCACGTTCGAGGTGATCTACCTGCTGGACGCGGTGAGCTACCTGACGCCCGCGCTGATCCTGCTGAGCCTGCCGCACGTCGGGCGCCGGCCGGCCGTGGCCACGGGCGCGAAGGCCGACGACCGGAGGACCGGCGGCTACCTCACGGTGCTGCGGGACCGGCCGTTCCGCCGCCTGGTCATCTTCGGCCTGGTGCTCACCACCTGCGGGTACGCGCAGGTCGAGGTGGGCTTCGCGGCGTACTCGGTGCGGGTGGTCGAGGTGACGCCCCGGGTGGTGGCGTGGGCGCTGGCCGCGAACACCGTGATGATCGTGCTCTCGCAGCTGCTGGTGATCCGGCGGCTGGAGGGGCGCAGCCGTACCCGCGCACTCGCCACTGTGGGCGCGGTCTTCGCCGGCGCCTGGCTGGTGCTCGGCGCGGCCGGCGTGGTGGGCAGCGGCAACGCGGTGCTCGCGGCGCTCGGCGTGGTGGCCTGCTCGGCGATCTTCGGGTTCGGCGAGACGATGCTGTCGCCGGTCATGCCCGCCCTGACCAACGCGCTCGCCACCGACGAGCTGCGCGGCCGGTACAACGCGATGAGCTCGATGATCTTCGGGATCAGCGGGGTGGTCGGCCCGGTCACCGCCGGCCCGCTGATCGCCGCGGCGAACGGGCGGGTGTGGGTCGCCGTCGTGGTGGGCGGCTGCCTGGCCGCCTCGGTGCTCGCGCTGTCGCTGCGTCCGCTGCTCACCGCCGCGCAGGACGGCCGTCCGACGGCGGCCGCGACGCCGGAGCCCGAGCCCGCGCGGGCGACCTGACACAAAGCCGGCGGCCTGCGGCGAAGCGCGCAGCCGGACACGAACGGGCCCTGGAGCGTCGCTCCGGGGCCCGTTCGGCGGTGCGGTCGACCGTCAGCCGGCAGCGACCTCGGTGGTCGTGCGGATCCGGTCCAGCGCCGGCGGGGAGACCGGCGACTTCTCGGTCAGGTACGCGGTGAAGGCGTCCAGGTCGATCTGGCCGGTCACCGCGTTGGTGCCACCGGTCAGGACGCTGAAGCCGTCGCCGCCACCGGCGAGGAAGTTGTTCACGGTGACCCGGTAGGTGGCGGTGTCGGTAACCGGGGTGCCGTTGATGGTGAGGCTGCCGCGGACCACCCGGGTGCCGGCGCACGGCGTGCCGGCCGGTGCGGTGGTGCCGTCGACGTCCACGACGTAGTTGACCGTCGAGGACGCGTAGAGCACGCGCGCCACTGTGAACTGCTGCTCCAGCATGCAGTAGAGCTGCGCACCGGTCAGGTCCAGCGTCACCAGGTTGTTGGCGAACGGCTGCACGGTGAACGCCTCGGCGTAGGTGACCGGGCCGGCGTCGAGGTCGGCGCGGACGCCACCGGGGTTCATGAACGCGGCGACCGCGTTCTGCTCGGTGTCGGTCGCGGCGAGCTGCGCGTCGGCGATCACGTTGCCCAGCGGCGATTCACCGGTCTGGTACGTCGGCTTGCCGTTGACGTCGACCCCGGTCTGGTACAGGTTCTCCTGGGTCTTGGTGATCGCGGCGGTGGTCTCGCCGACCACGCGGTCGGCCACCGGGCCGAGCGCGGTCTTGTACCGGTTGATCAGGTCGGTCGAGGGCTGGTCCGGCTTCACGTCCCGGGTGACCACCACGTTGTTCGCGGACGCGCTCACCACGTCGCGGGTACGCGGGTCGATCTTCAGGTCGATCTGGGTGACCAGGCGGCCGAACGAGCTGGCGCTGGTGACCAGCTTGCCGTTGATGTTGCAGTTGTACGCGGCGTGGGTGTGCCCGCTGACGATCACGTCGATGGACGGGTCCATCCGGTTGGCGATGTCGACGATCGGGCCGCTGAACCCGGTGCAGTCGTTGATGCCGCCGCCGTTCTGCACGCCGCCCTCGTGCAGCAGCACGACGATGCTCTTGACTCCGAGCAGGCGCAGGATCTTGGCGTACTTGTTGGCGGTGTCGGCCTCGTCGGTGAACCGCAGGCCGGCGACGCCCTGCTGGCTGACGATGTTCGGGGTGCCCTCCAGGGTCATCCCGATGAAGCCGATCGGGACGCCCTTGACGATCTTGATGCCGAACGGCTGCATCAGCGGCAGGCCGGTGGAGGTCTTGAAGGCGTTCGCCGAGAGGTAGGTGAACTTGGCGCCACCGAACGGGGTGCCGTCGGCGCAGCCGTCCACCGGGTGGCAGCCGCCGCGCTGCATGCGCAGCAGCTCGGCCGCGCCCTCGTCGAACTCGTGGTTGCCGACGCTCGCGAACTCCAGCCCGGCGAGGTTCATCTCCTCGATGGTGGGCTCGTCGTGGAACGCGGCGGAGAGCAGCGGCGAGGCGCCGATCAGGTCGCCGGCGGCGACCGTGACGGTGCCCTTGCCCTGCTGCTTCGCGGCGGCGCGCATCGACTTCAGGTGGCTGGCCAGGTATTCCGCACCACCGGCGGGCTGGCCGTCGATGCTGCCGCTGGAACCGGTCGGCGGCTCCAGGTTGCCGTGGAAGTCGTTGATCGCGAGCAACTGGACGTCGACCGGCTTCGGGCGGGCCTCGGCCTGGTCGGGGGTGACGGCGACCGCGGTGAACGCGGTCGCGGCGAGTGCGGCCAGGCCGACGGCGGCCCGGCGTCGCATCCCGGTGACGGACATGGAACTCCTCGTGAGGTGCCGGTATGTGGCGTCCGGGCGATGGTTCGCCCGGCGACCCTGATCCGTGCCGTGACAGGTGTCGATCGCGGAGGGCGGTACTTCGGGGGAACGCCGCCCCGCCGGGGTAGCTTCTCATCCACCGGCCGCCAGGTCGAACGGGGCGGCATCAGGAATCGTCGTTGCCTCGGGCGGCCCGTACCGGTCTGCCGGACGAGTCGGACATGACGGTCAGGTGAAATTCCGCGCGGCGCACGCTGTCGATGCCGCCCGTCGTCGAAGGCGCCGGCTCCCAGGGACAGGGAGCCGGCGCCGACGCTCATGTCACGCGGAATTCCTTGCGCTGGCAACCGTCCTTGCCGGAATCACCTCCTGCCGGACACCCATCGCGGACCGAACGGTCGTTCATGTCCGCCGGCCCGGCATTTCGAGCAAACTGTCCGAACTCGACTGACGCTCCGGAGGGCCGGTCGGAGGTCCGCTGTGGGCGGTGCCGACGAGCCTGCGCAAAGCCGGCCGCGTCCACCGCCCGGCGACCCCCGGGCGGCCCGCCAGGTAGCCGACGGTCCGCGCGGCGTCCCAGCCGTGCGCCTCGCGCAGCCCGCGCGCCAGCATCCCGAGATAGACCGGGGCGGGCCGGGTCCACCGCACCTCCACCGCCCGGTGCGGAGCGGTGAACGTGAGCATCGGCAGACCCTCGTGGACGCCGACGCGCAGCAGCGTCTCGTAGCGGCCCGGCCCGAGCCTCGCCCGCCCGGTCTCGACCGCCGCGCGGATCCCGGCCAGGTCGGCGCCGGGCGGCCGGTACATCTCCTGCGCCGCGATGTCAGCGAACTGCTCGACCGTCACCAGGTAGCCGCGCGCCGCCGCCAGGCCGGGCAGCAGCGGGTCGTAGAACGCCATGCCGCCGGTCCAGGCCCGCGACTCCCCGGCGAAGTAGACGCCGCCGTCGATCAGCACCGGAACCGTCCGGCGCGGTGGCCGGCGGTCCCGGCAGCCGGGGTACGTGCGCAGCCCGCCGGGTGGACACCCGCCACGCAGGTACCAGTCGAGCCGTGCGGCGTGCAGATTCGAGCCGTACGCGACGTACCAGAGCATCGGCGGCGCGGCTCAGAACCAGCAGGTGCGACCGGCGGCGTGACTGACCTGGACGGTGTGCGTCACACAGCCGCCGTCGGCGACGCGGTGCAGCAGAAAGGCGGTCGGCTCGGCGACGAAACCCGGCTCCTCCTCGTCGGTCATGGTCAGGCTCACCTGGATCCAGGTGCTCGGCGCGGTGGTCAGCACCGTACCGGCGAACGCGCTCGTCACCTGGCGGTGCAGGTGACCCGCGGCGACGCGTACGACATGGGGGTGCCGGCCGACCACGGCGGCGAGCGCGTCGGCGTCGGCGAGACCCATCGCGTCCATGACCGGTGCGCCCACCGCGACCGGCGGATGGTGCAGGCACACGACGGCGGGCGCGTCGGTGCGCCCGGCGAGCACCCCGTCGAGCCAGGCGAGCTGCTCGTCGCCGAGCCGTCCGCCGGGGCTGCCCGGGGTGAGCGAGTCGAGCACCACGAGCGTCGCGTCCGGCAGGTCGACGTGGTAGTGCGCCGAGAAGCCACCGGCCAGGTAGGGGGTGCCGCCGAACGTGTCGAGCAGCGACTCGCGGTCGTCGTGGTTGCCGATGACCAGGTGCACCGGCAGCGGGAACGCGCCGACGATCTCGCGCAGGGCGAGGTATTCGTCCGGCCGGCCGTTGGCGGTGAGGTCGCCGGTGATCACCACGCAGTCGGGCCGGGGACGCAGCGCGAGCACCGTGCCGAGCGCCCGGTGCAATCCGGACGCCGGGTCGGCCGCGAGCGGGCCGGTGGTCACGTGCGGGTCGCTGAGCTGGGCGATGAGCATCGGCCGCCTCCTCTGGTGCCCGGGCCTTCACGCTATCGCCGCGCGGCCTCCCCGCGCAGGCCCGATCCTGCCCACAGGCTGCGTCCACAGCCTGTGGATAGCACATGTGTACGAAGGTCGGCGGCGGTTGCGCTGAGTACCCTTGATCGCGACCCGACCCCCCTCCGAGCAGGAACGACGTGGATCACGAGCGAGTCCTCCGCGACGTCACGGTGCGCCTCCCCACGGCGTCCACCGTCCCGGAGGCGTGCCAGTGGACCGTCGCCGCGCTCGCCCGGCACACCCCGGCGACCGCCACCGTCCTGCTCCGCGTCCACGACCGTCTGCGCTGCGTCGCCGCGACCGGTGCCTGGCAGGTGTTCTCGCACGTGCCGGCCACCGCCGACGGCGCCCCGCCGGGCCGTCACCGGCCCGAACCCTCGGTGGTGCGGCGGGTCTACGCCTCCGGGATCACCGCCGCCGTGCCCGACGTCAGCGCCGACCCCGACTACCTGGAGGTCCGCCCGGACGTCACCGCCGAGCTCTGTGTGCCGGTACGCGACCCGGACGGCCGTCCGATCGGCGTGCTCGACCTGCAGTGGAGCGAGCCGGTCGTGCTCGCGGCGTGGCGGGAGACCGCCGAACTGGTGGCCGACCGCCTCGGCGGCCGGATCGCCGCGCTCGGCGGACCGCCGGCCGAGAGCCGCAGCGAGAAGCTGCTCCGGCACGCCGCCGCCTTCACCGCCGCGCCGACCGACTGGGATCTGATGACCGCCGCGCTCGCCGCGGCCCGGGACGTGTCGGCGCTCGCCGCCGCCGTGCTGGTGCTCACCGGCCGGCGCGGCCCGCGCCTCGGCGCGCCCACCGGCACCCCGGGTGACCTGGAAGCGCGGATCCGGGCCGAGCTGGACGAGGCCGGACCGGCCGGGCTCGACCGCATGATCGACCGGGCCCACCGGTACGGCTCGGCGTACACGCTGGGCGAGGCCGGCCACCCGCCCACCGACGAGTACCTGCCGCTGACCCGCGCCGGCGCGCGCACGCTGGTGGCGGTACCGGTCGGCACACCGGCCTCCGGTGGCGTGCTGCTCGTCGCCGACGAACAGCGCCTGCGCCCCGACCCGACCACCGTCAACCTGATCGAGCTGCTCGCCGGGCAGGCGTGGACCTGCCTGGACCGGCTGCGGACGCTCGCCCGGCTCCGCGAGCAGGCCAGCTCGGACCCGCTCACCGGGCTGCGGCACACCGGCTCCTTCGGGCAGCGGATCGCCACCGCCACGCCGGGGCGTACCGCGCTGCTGGCGATCGACGTGGACGGGTTCAAGGACGTCAACGACACGTACGGCCACCAGGCCGGCGACCGGCTGCTGGTGGGTCTCGCCCGGGCCCTCGAAGGCGCGTTGCGTCAGGGCGACGAGCTGTACCGGACCGGTGGCGACGAGTTCGTGGCGGTGATCGAGGTGAGCCGCCCGGAGGAGGCGGTCCGGATCGCCGAACGGCTCACCGAGGCGGCCCGCCGTACCGGCCGGACGATCAGCGTCGGCGTCGCCCTGCCGAGACCCGGCGAGTCCCCCGAACGCACCCTGCACCGAGCCGACCAGGCCCTCTACGCGGTAAAGCGCCACGGCCGAGACGGAGTCCACCTCAGCGCCGCCTGACCCACCCCACCCCTCTCCCCCGCGATCTTGCACTTTCCGCCCGGGCGAAAGGTGCAATTACCCTGCCTTCAGGGCCGAAAGTGCAAGATCATCGCCAGGAGGCGAGGGCGCGGCCCGGGCGACGGCGGTTACGGGCGGGTCAGGTCCTTGGCCAGGAGTTCGGCGATCTGGGCCGTGTTGAGGGCGGCGCCCTTGCGGAGGTTGTCGCCGGTCACGAAGAGGTCCAGGGCGCGGGGGTCGTCGACCGCTCGCCGGATGCGGCCCACCCAGGACGGGTCGGTGCCGACCGCGTCGATCGGCATCGGGAACTCCCCGGCCGCCGGGTCGTCGACCAGGATCACGCCCGGGGCGTTGCGCAGCGCCTCGCGGGCGCCCTCGGCGTCCACCTCGGTGGCGAAGACCGCGTGCACGGCGACCGAGTGACCGGTCACCACCGGCACCCGTACGCAGGTGGCGGACACCTTGAGGTCGGGCAGCCCGAGGATCTTGCGCGACTCGTTGCGCAGCTTCATCTCCTCGGAGGACCAGCCGCCGTCGGCGAGCGAGCCCGCCCACGGTACGACGTTGAGCGCCAGCGGCGCCGGGAACGGACCCAGCTCGTCGCCGACGGCCTGTCGCACGTCACCGGCGCGGGAACCGAGCACCCGGTCACCGGCGATCTTGCCGAGCTGGAGGTGCAGCGCGTCCACGCCGGCCTGCCCCGCCCCGGAGACCGCCTGGTACGAGGCGAGCACCAGCTCGCGCAGGCCGTACTCGCGGTGCAGCGGCGCGACCGCCACGATCATCGCCAGCGTGGTGCAGTTGGCGTTGGCGATGATCCCCTTGGGCCGGTTGCGTACCTGCTCTGGGTTGATCTCGGGGACGACGAGCGGCACGTCGCGGTCCATCCGGAACGCGCCGGAGTTGTCCACCACCACCGCGCCGCGCGCGGCGGCGACCGGGGCCCACTGCGCGGAGACGTCGTCCGGCACGTCGAACATCGCCACGTCGACGCCGTCGAGCGCGTCGGCGGTGAGCGCCTGGACGGTCAGCTCCTCGCCCCGGCACTGCACGCGCCGGCCCGCCGACCGCTCGGAGGCGAGCAGCCGGATCTCGCCCCACACGTTGCGCCGGGAGGAGAGGATCTGGCACATCACCGTACCGACGGCACCTGTCGCCCCGACCACGGCGAGGGTGGGCAGCGACGGCATGGCGCGTTACCGCCCGGTGCCGGCGTAGACGACGGCTTCGGTGTCACCACCCAGCTCGAAGGCGTCGTGGATGGCCCGGACCGCCTTGTCGAGGTCGGTGTCGCGGCAGACCACGGAGACCCGGATCTCCGACGTGGAGATCATCTCGATGTTCACGCCGGCCGCGCCGAGGGCGGCGAAGAAGCCGGCGGCCACGCCCGGGTGCGAACGCATGCCCGCGCCGATCAGCGAGACCTTGCCGACGTGGTCGTCGTACAGCAGGCCCTTGAACTTGACCGACTCCTGGATCTTGCTGAGCGCGGTCATCGCGGTCGGGCCGTCGGCCTTGGGCAGCGTGAACGAGATGTCCGTGCGGCCGGTGCCCTCGGTGGACACGTTCTGCACGATCATGTCGATGTTGATCTCCGCGCCGGCCACGGTGTCGAAGATCGCCGCGGCGGCACCCGGCTCGTCGGGCACGCCGACGATCGTGATCTTCGCTTCGCTGCGGTCGTGGGCGACCCCGGTGATCAGTGCCTGTTCCACAGGAAGGTCCTCCATCGATCCGGTGACCATCGTGCCGGTGTTGGTCGAGTATGACGAACGGACGTGGATCGGCAAGCCCGCGCGCCGCGCGTACTCGACGCTGCGCAGGTGCAGCACCTTCGCGCCGCAGGCGGCCAGCTCCAGCATCTCCTCGTAGGTGATCTGCTTGATGTGCCGGGCGTTCGGCACGATGCGCGGGTCGGCGGTGAAGATGCCGTCCACGTCGGTGTAGATCTCGCAGACGTCCGCCTCCAGCGCGGCGGCGAGCGCCACGGCTGTGGTGTCCGAGCCGCCCCGCCCGAGCGTGGTCACGTCCTTGGTGTCCTGCGAGACGCCCTGGAAGCCGGCCACGATGACCACCGCGCCCTCGTCCAGCGCGCCCTTGAGCCGCCCCGGGGTCACGTCGATGATCCGGGCCCGGCCGTGCACCGAAGTGGTGATCACGCCGGCCTGGGAACCGGTGAACGAGCGGGCCTCGTACCCCAGGTTGTGGATGGCCATGGCGAGCAGCGCCATGGAGATCCGCTCCCCGGCGGTGAGCAGCATGTCCAGCTCGCGGCCCGGCGGCAGCGGGCTGACCTGGTTGGCCAGGTCGAGCAGCTCGTCGGTGGTGTCGCCCATGGCGGACACCACCACCACCACGTCGTCGCCGGCCTTGCGCGCGGCCACGATGCGCTCGGCCACCCGCTTGATCCGCTCGGCGTTGGCGACGGAGGACCCGCCGTACTTCTGCACCACGAGTGCCACGACGGTGCACTCCCTCCCAGCGACGACCCTGAGCGTGCCGACGCCGCCGGGTCTCTCGGTCCGGCGGCGCGTGTCAGACCGCCTCAGCCTATCGGGCGGGCCGCGACGCCGGGCCGGGTGATCCCACCATCCGGCCCCGGCGTGGGGCGGCTCACCAGCCCGGGAGGACGCGACACGCCAAGCGGTACAGCCGTACGGTGGGATGACCGGGACCGTGTCCACGACGCAGAATGAGCCGGTGCACGCTCATCGACGTGCGGCCCGCCTGACCGGCGTGGTCGCACTCACCCTGCCGGTACTGCTGGCCGCCTGCGACGGCGGCACTCCCGAGGCGGCGCCCACCGGCACCGCCGACCCGGTTCCGGTGCAGGTCGACGCCGCCCGCGAGGAACTGGCCGGGCTGGCCGCCGCGGCACAGGACCGGCACCTCACCGCCACGTACGCCTTCGCGCCCGCCGAGGGCTCCCCCCGCACGGTGTCCTTCACCAGCGCCAACGACGGCAGCTGGCGGGTCGACGTGCCCGGCTGGGGGCACGCCGGCACCGTGGACGTCTCGCTCGCCGGCACCTCCGACGGGCTGTTCCAGTGCGCGCTGCCGTCGGCCGGCTGGGCCCAGGCGGCGACCTGCGTGCGCCTCGGCGACGCCGACGACGCGGTGCCGCGCCGGCTCGACCCCCGGGTGCAGCACCCGTTCACCGACTGGCTGGAGGTGCTGACCGACCGGCGCGCGCCGCTCGCGGTCTCCCCCGCCGAGCCGCTGCCCGGCGCCGACGGCCCGTGCTACACGGTCGACAGCACCTCGGCGTCGCTGAACGCGCCGCTGGACGTGGGCATCTACTGCTTCCGGGAGGACGGCACACCGGCGGCGGTAAAGGCCGGATTCGGCACCCTGACGCTGACCGGCGAGCCCGGCGCCGCGCCGGGCACCGTCGAGCTGGCCGGCGCGGTGACCGACGGCGAGCCGGTCAGCCGGGACGCCCCGAGCCCGGGAGCGCCGTAGCCGACCACCGATCCGGTGACTCCGATCCCATAGTCCGGACCAGCCTTCCCACCGCACGTCCCACCACGTAGGGTGACCTTGTCATGTGGCGCGCGTACCTTCTCCTTGGCTGCCGCGACGAGGCCTGACCGGCCGGCACCTCGTCGCGGAGTAGAAACGCGCCGTCCAGCACATCCGATCTTCTTCTCGGCACCGCCGCGCACCGTCGCCCGGCATCTCGCCGACACCTTTCCGATCTGCTGACGCCACATGTTCCAGGGAGCACTCCGAGATGGCTCAACCTGTCACCGAGACCGATCCGTTCGCCAGCCAGCGCCCCAGCCGGATGCCGGTCCACCGCTACGTTCCGTACGACCGTGAGTTCGGCGTCGACCTGCCGGACCGCGCCTGGCCGACCCGCCGCGTCGAGGCCGCGCCCCGCTGGTGCGCAGTCGACCTCCGCGACGGCAACCAGGCCCTGATCGACCCGATGTCGCCCGAGCGCAAGCGCCGGATGTTCCAGCTCCTGGTGCAGATGGGCTACAAGGAGATCGAGGTCGGCTTCCCGTCGGCGAGCCAGACCGACTACGACTTCGTACGGCAGCTGATCGAGCAGGACCTGATTCCCGAGGACGTCACCATCCAGGTGCTGACCCAGTGCCGGGAGCACCTGATCGAGCGGACCTTCGAGTCGCTGCGCGGCGCCCGCCGAGCCATCGTGCACTTCTACAACTCCACCTCGACGCTGCAGCGCCGGGTGGTCTTCGGCCTGGACCGCGACGGCATCACCGACATCGCCACGCAGGGCGCGCGGCTGTGCCAGAAGTACGCGGAGATCCACACCCCGGACACCGACATCCACTACGAGTACTCGCCGGAGTCGTACACGGGCACCGAGCTGGAGTACGCGCTGGAGGTCTGCTCGGCGGTCATCGACGTGATCGACCCGACGCCGGACCGGAAGCTGATCATCAACCTGCCGGCCACCGTCGAGATGGCGATGCCGAACGTCTACGCCGACTCGATCGAGTGGATGCACCGGCGCCTGCCCCGGCGGGACAGCCTGGTGCTGAGCCTGCACCCGCACAACGACCGGGGCACCGGCGTGGCCGCCGCCGAGCTGGGCCTGCTGGCCGGCGCCGACCGGATCGAGGGCTGCCTGTTCGGCAACGGCGAGCGCACCGGCAACGTCGACCTGGTGACGCTGGGCCTGAACATGTTCTCCCAGGGCATCGACCCGATGATCGACTTCTCGAACATCGACGAGATCAAGCGCGCCGTCGAGTACTGCAACCAGCTGCCGGTGCACGAGCGCCACCCGTACGCGGGCGACCTGGTCTACACGGCGTTCTCCGGCTCGCACCAGGACGCGATCAACAAGGGCTTCGCCGCGCTGAACGCCGACGCCACGGCGGCCGGGGTGCCGGTCGACGACTTCACCTGGGCGGTGCCCTACCTGCCGATCGACCCGAAGGACCTGGGCCGCACCTACGAGGCGGTCATCCGGGTCAACTCGCAGTCCGGCAAGGGCGGCGTCGCGTACATCATGAAGACCGAGCACCAGCTCGACCTGCCGCGCCGCCTCCAGATCGAGTTCTCCGGCGTGGTGCAGCAGGTCACCGACCACGACGGCGGCGAGGTCGAGCCGGGCGCCATGTGGGGGATCTTCGCCCGCAACTACCTGGTCGACCACCAGGTCGACCCGGCCGTCAAGCTGGCCGAGTACACCATCGGCACCGTCGACGGCAAGGTCGAGATCGACGCCCGCGTCGGCTTCGGCGGCGACACCCGCGCGCTCACCGCCGTCGGCAACGGCCCGATCGACGCGTACGTCAACGCGTTGCAGTCCCTGGGCGTGGCGGTACGGGTGCTCGACTACCACGAGCACGCGCTGTCCTCCGGCGGGGACGCGCAGGCCGCCGCGTACGTGGAGTGCGAGGTGGACGGCCGCACGATGTGGGGCGTCGGGGTGGACGCCAACATCGTCACCGCCTCGATCAAGGCGGTCACAAGCGCGGTGAACCGCACCCGCGCCTGATCCCGGCGACGCGGGGGTCCGGCCTCAGGCCGGGCCCCCGCTCTGCTTCGGCGGGCGGTGGATCAGCACGGCGGCGAGCACCGCGCCGGCGAGCAGCAGCCCGGCGCACCACGCCAGCGCCCCCCGGTACGCGTCGGCCAGTGCGCCCTTCTGCTCGTACCCGGTGCCGGAGAGCCCGACCAGCAGCGGCAGCGCGGCCACCGCGAGCAGGCCGCCGGCCCGGGAGGCGGCGTTGTTGAAGCCGCTCGCCACCCCGGCGAAGCGGTCCGAGACCGCGCCGAGCACCGACGTGGTCAGCGGCGCCACCACGAGCGTGAGCCCGGCGCCGAACAGCGTCACGCCCGGCAGCACGTCCACCCAGTACGACGCGCCCGGCCCGACCCGGCGCAACAGCAGCAGACCCGCCGCGGCGATCACCGGGCCGACGGTGAGCGGCAGCCGGGGGCCGATGCGGGCCGACAGCGCGCCCGCGCGCGGCGAGCCGACCAGCAGCAGCACCGTCATCGGCACCGTGGCCAGGCCGGTGAGCAGCGCCGACCAGCCGACCACGTTCTGCAGGTAGACGGCGAGGAAGAAGGTGAACCCGCCGAGCGCCGCGTACACCACCACCGTGAAGACGTTCAGCACGGAGAACAGCCGGCTGGAGAACAGCCCGGTGGGCAGCATCGCGGTGTCGCCGCGCCGCCGCTCGACCAGCACGAACACCACCACGGCGGCCACTCCGAGCACCGCCGTGACCAGCACCGCCGGGGAGTCCAGGCCGCGCGCCGGCGCGTCGATCAGCGCGTACGTGACCCCGCCGAGCGCGAGCGCGCCGAGCAGCGCACCGGCCACGTCGAACCGACGCCCCTCCCCGGTACGCGACGCCTCCTCGTCCCGGCTCTCCGGCACCCAGCGAAGCGCGGCGAGCACCACGCCGACGGCCAGCGGCAGGTTGACGAAGAAGATCCACCGCCAGGAGAGCGTGTCGATGAGCCAACCGCCGAGCAGCGGACCGAGCGCTGTGGACACCCCGGACAGCCCGGACCAGGTGCCGATGGCCCGGCCCCGGTCGTCCGGGTGGAAGCTGGCCTGGAGCACCGACAGCGAGCCGGGGGTGAGCAGCGCCCCGCCGGCGCCCTGGAGGAACCGGGCGGCGACGAGCCACCCGGTGTCCTGGGCCAGCCCGCAGAGCACCGACGCCACCGCGAACCAGACCACGCCGAGCAGGAAGACGCGCCGCCGCCCGAACCGGTCCCCGAGTGCGCCGCCGAGCAGCACGAACGCGGCGAGCATGAGCAGGTAGCCGTTCACCGTCCACTGCAGACCGGCGACGGTGGCGCCCAGTTCGGCGCCGAGGCGCGGCAGCGCGACGTTGACGACCGTGCTGTCCAGGAACACCATGCCGGAGGCGAGGATCGCGGCGAGCAGCGTGCCGCGTCCGGCGGCGGAGCCGGTACGCAGCGCGGGAGCGGGTGCGGTCACGTCTCACCACTCTGCCCGCCGCCCACCGTCGACGCCACGAATCGCGGAAACCGCCGCCGGGTACTGTGCGGACTCGCCCGGAGCACGCAAGCTGGAGAGGTGTCGTCTGTGCGTACGAGATCAGGAGCCCGTGCCGGGCTGGCGGCCGCGCTGAGCGCGGTGCTCGCCCTCGGCGTGGCCGGCTGCGACGTGTCGGTCACCGAGCCGGAGGCGCCGCCGAGCGCCGCCGGGAACGTCAACAAGCAGCTCGGTGAGCTCACAGTGGCCACCGCCGGGTCGATGAAGGGCTACAGCCGCTCCCGTTTCCCGCACTGGCGCGGCACCGGCAAGAACTGCGACGTACGCGACAGCGTGCTGCAACGCGACGGCGAGGGCATCAAGCTGTCCGGCTGCAACGTGGTCGGCGGCCGGTGGGAGAGCGTCTACGACGGCGTGGTGCTCAACGATCCGTCGGCCGTGGACATCGACCACACGGTGCCGCTGGCCGCCGCGTGGCGTTCGGGCGCGGACGAGTGGGACGACTCGAAGCGCGGCGACTTCGCCAACGACCTGACCCGGCCGCAGCTCATCGCGGTTTCGGCGCGGTCCAACCGGGCAAAGGGTGACCAGGATCCGTCCCAGTGGAAGCCGCCGAACCGGTCGTCCTGGTGTCAGTACGCGGCGGACTGGGTGACGGTCAAGCACTACTGGCGGCTGACTGTGACAAGTGCCGAGAAGGCCGCTCTCACCGACATGCTGGAGGGCTGCACATGGGCGAGCAAACCGTGACCGGGCCGGACGCCACACCGGCCCCGGAGGCAGGCGGCGCACCGGCCCCGGAGTCCGCACCGGCCGGCCCGGCCTCGGCCGGGATGACGGCGGACGGCCGGCAGCCGGCGTCCGCCGACGTCGCCGGGGCGGGCATGACCGCCGACGCGGTGCCGGGTGCGCCGGCCGGCGGCGCGCCGGGTGGACCGGCGGACCGGACCGCTGACATCACCGCCGGCCCGGGCGGGGTCATGACGGACGAGGTGGGCGTGGTGACCGGCGAGTTGACGCTGCGCACCGAGCACGCCGACGGCCGGGTGACGCTGCGGGTGCAGTACAAGGACGCCGACGAGTGGTACGCGGTCACCGGCGGTTCCGCGCCGCTGGCCGACCCGGCCGCGCTGGACGCCGTGCACACGATCGCGGTGGGTCTGCTCAACCGCCCCGAGGGCTGACCGACGAACGAGCGCGTCCCCACCCGGGCCGGGTGGGGACGCGCTTCGTCGTGTCAGACGTACGATCCGGGCTCGCTGGGCGCGGAGACCACGCCCGGCTCCTCGCCCTCGCCCTCCGGCCGGGTGATCTTCGCGGTCACCTCGTGCGGGCGCAGCTCACCGGCGGCGATCTGCTCGGCCCAGTGGCAGGCGACCCGGCTGGCGCCGATCTGGCGCAGCTCCGGCCGCTCGTCGGCGCAACGGGTCGGCTGCGCCCACGGGCAGCGGGTGTGGAACCGGCAGCCCGACGGCGGGTTGGCGGGCGACGGCAGGTCACCGGCGAGCAGGATGCGCTCGCGCCGGTCCTCCACGTCCGGGTCCGGCACCGGCACCGCCGACATCAGCGCCCGGGTGTACGGGTGCAGCGGCTCGGTGTAGAGCCGCTCGCTCGGCGCCTCCTCCACCAGCGCGCCCAGGTACATCACGCCGACGATGTCGGAGATGTGCCGCACCACGGCCAGGTCGTGCGCGATGACCAGGTAGGTCAGGCCGAGGCTGTCCTGGAGTTCGTCGAGCAGGTTCACCACCTGCGCCTGGATCGACACGTCCAGCGCGGAGACCGGCTCGTCGGCGACGATCAGCTCCGGGCCGAGGACCAGGGCGCGGGCGATGCCGATGCGCTGGCGCTGGCCGCCGGAGAACTCGTGCGGGTAGCGGGACAGCGCCCATTTCGGCAGGCCCACCGCGTCGAGCGTCTCGCCGATGATCCGCCGCCGGTCATCCCGGTTCGCGCCGATGCCGTGGGTCTGGAGGCCCTCGGTCAGGATCGACTCGACGTTCTGCCGGGGGTCCAGGCTGGACATCGGGTCCTGGAAGATCATCTGCATCCGGCGGCGCATCGTGCGCAGCTTGCCGGCGGGCAGCGTGGTCAGCTCGACGCCGTCGAACGTCACCTCGCCGCCGGTCGGCGGGGTGAGCTGGAGCAGCGCCCGGCCGAGCGTGGACTTGCCGCAACCCGACTCGCCCACCAGCCCGTACGTCTTGCCGCGCGGGATGCTCAGGTCGACCCCGTCGACCGCCTTGACGTGCCCGACGGTCCGGTCGAAGATCACGCCCCGGCGGATCGGGAAGTGCACCTTCAGGTCGCGGACCTCGACGAGGATGTCGTCGTCGCTCATGGGGTCTCCTCCTCGCGCGGAGCCGGTCCGAAGCCGGGCACGGCGGGCGGGTCGGCCGGTTCGGCCTGGGCCGGCACGGCACCCGGTTCGGTGGTCGTCGGCGCGGTCGCCCGGGCGTCCGCCTCCGGGGTCAGGCCGGGGATCGGCACCGGATTGACGCAGCGGTAGCTGCGCGCGTCGTGGGTCAGCACCAGCTCCGGCGGTTCGCCCACGCACTCGTCGACCCGGCGGGCGCAGCGCGGGGCGAACGCGCAGCCGTCCGGCCAGGGCAGCACGTCGCGCACCGAGCCGGGGATGGGGTTCAGCCGTTCGCCACGGCCGGCGTCGAGGCGCGGCACCGAGGCGAGCAGACCCTCGGTGTACGGGTGCCGGGGCTGGCGGAACAGCGGACGGCGGGTGGCCGTCTCCACCACCCGACCGGCGTAGAGCACGTTGACGGTGTCGCACATGCCGGCCACCACGCCGAGGTCGTGCGTGATCATCACCAGTGCGGTGCCGGAGTCCCGGACCAGGTCCTTCAGCAGTTCCAGGATCTGCGCCTGGATGGTGACGTCGAGGGCGGTGGTCGGCTCGTCGGCGATCAGCAGCCGGGGCTGGCAGGCGACAGCCATGGCGATCAGGGCCCGCTGCCGCATGCCGCCGGAGAGCTGGTGCGGGTACTCCTTGAGGCGCCGCCGAGGGTCCGGGATGCCCACCCGGTCGAGCAGGTCGGCGGCCTCCCTGGTGGCCGCCTCGCCCTTCATGCCCCGGTGCCGGGCCAGCACCTCGGTCACCTGGAGCCCGATCGGGATGACCGGGTTCAGCGAGGAGAGCGGGTCCTGGAAGATCATCGCCACGTCGCGGCCGCGGATGTCGCGGCGGGCCCGGTCGTCGAGCTGGAGCAGGTCGGTGCCGTCGAAGACCGCCTTGCCGCCGACCCGCAGGCCCGGCTGCTTGGGCAGCAGGCCCATGATGGCCAGCGACGTGACGCTCTTGCCGCAGCCGGACTCGCCGACCAGGCCGACCACCTCGCCGGCGTCGACCGAGAAGGACACCCCGTCCACCGCGTGCACGGTGCGCTGCCCACGACGGGCGAACGTGACGGAGAGGTCGTCCACTTCGAGCAGTGCCATGGCTGACTGACCTACTTCCGCAGCTTCGGATCGAGAGCCTCGCGCATCGCCTCACCGAGCAGGGTGAACCCCAGTGCGGTGATGATGATGCCGAGCGCCGGATAGATCGCCAGGCCCGGCCGGATGCCCAGGTACGGCTGCGCGTCGGCGAGCATGACGCCCCACTCCGGGATGGCCGAGTCGGGGTTGCCGAGACCGAGGAAGGACAGCGCGGCCGCCTCGATGATCGCGGTCGCCAGCGTCAGCGTGGCCTGCACGATGACCGGGGCGATCGAGTTCGGCACCACGTGGGTGAGGGCGATCTTGGACCGCTTCACGCCGAGCGACGTCGCGGCCAGCACGTAGTCGCTGTTGGCCTGCGCGATCATCGAGCCGCGCAGCAGCCGGGCGAAGATCGGCACCGACACCACACCGACGGCGATCATCACGGTGGTGAGGCTGGCGCCGAGCAGCGCCGCGATGCTCACCGCGAGCAGCAGGCTCGGCATGGCCAGCAGCATGTCGATGAAGCGCATCAGGGTGGTGTCGATCCAGCGGCCCCAGCGCCCGCCGAGGCCGGCCGCGGCACCGGCGACGCCGCCGATCAGCGCGCCGACCGCGAGACCGATCAGGGTGGAGACCACGCCGACGAGCAGCGTCTGCCGGGCGCCGACGATGAGCCGGCTGAACTCGTCCCGGCCCTGGTGGTCGAAGCCGAGCCAGTGGTCGGCGGAGACGCCCGGGATGATGCCCTGGCCGGACTTGACCAGGCCCTCGCGGATGCCGATGGAGTCCGTCGGGCTGTACGGGACGAGGAACGGCCCGATGACCGCGACCAGGACGAAGACCGCCAGGATGACCACGCCGATGACGGCCGCCGGGTTGCGCCGCAGCCGGCGGAACGCCTCCTTCCAGAGGCTCACCCCCTGCTCGTCGTCGCGGGCGGCCAGCTCGGCGAGCCGGTCGATCTTCTCGCGCTTCTTGCCAGTGGTGATGGTCATCGCACCCTCACCCTCGGGTCGATCACGCTGTAGGAGAGGTCGACCAGGAGATTCACCAGCACGTACACCACCGCAATGATCATGATGAAGCCCATCAGCACCGGGTAGTCGCGCTGACTGATCGACTCGGCGACGAACGCGCCGATGCCGCTGAACGCGAACACGGTCTCGGTGAGCACCGCGCCGGAGAGCAGGAGACCGGTCTGGAGACCGATCGAGGTGGCCACCGGCAGCATGGCGTTGCGCAGCACGTGCCGGCGGCGGACGGTCCGCTCGGTCAGGCCCTTGGCCTCGGCGGTGCGGACGAAGTCCTCGTTGAGCACCTCCAGCACGCTGGCCCGGGTGATCCGGACGATGATCGCGAGCGGGATGCTGGCGAGCGCGATGCCCGGCAGCACGAGGTGCCAGAGCGCGTCGGCGGCGGCGTCCCACTCGCGGGTCATGAGCCCGTCGAGGACGAAGAAGTTGGTGACCCGGGTCGCCCCGATGGTCGGGTCCTGCCGGCCGCTGGAGGGGAACCAGCCCAGGTTCTCCGCGAAGATCGCCTTGAGCACGTACGCCAGGAAGAAGACCGGGATGCAGATGCCGATGAGCGATCCGCCGACCGAGGCGTGGTCGAGGAACCGGCCGCGGCGGCGGGCGGCCAGGTAGCCGAGCGGGATGCCGATGCCGACCGCGAGGATCATGGCCATGACGGTCAGCTCGACGGTGCCGGGGAACCGCTCCACGAACTCCGTGGTGACGGCCCGCTTCGTACCGGTCGAGGTGCCCAGGTCGAGCCGGATCATCCGCCGCAGGAAGCGGGCGTACTGGACCAGGATCGGCTCGTCGAGGCCGAGGTTGCGCCGGATGGCGGCGCGCGTCTCGGGCGTGCCCCGTTCACCGAGGATCGCGGTCTCGGGCCCGCCGGGAAGTCGGTGGAGCCAGATGAACAGCAGGACGGAGAGCCCGAACAGCGTTGGTATCAGCTGTAGCAGGCGTCTGATGATGAACCGGAACACGGGCGCCTCGGAAGGGGTGCGGAGGGGTGCGGGCGGGCGCTGTGGTCACAGCGCCCGCCCGCGTACGGTGCCTTCAGATCACTTGAACTCTGCGGTCGCGTACCGCTCGTCGGTGAGCGGGCTCGCCTTGATCCCGGTCACGTCCTTGCCGAACACGATCGCCGGCGGGGAGTGCGAGATCGGCACACCCGGCAGGAAGTCCATGATCGACTTGTTCAGTGCCTTGTACTTCTCCGTCCGCGCCGCCGCGTCGGCGGTGGTGTCGGCGTCCTTGAACTGCGCGAAGAGTGCGGGGTTGTTGAAGCCCCACTCGTCCTTCGGACGGTCGAAGAAGGTGCCGATGAAGTTGTACGCGTCGCCGTAGTCACCGGTCCAGCCGAGGAAGTGCAGGTCGTGCTTGTTACCGGAGGTGGTGGCGTTGAGGTAGTCCGGGCTCCACTTCAGCGGGATGGCCTGGACGTTGATGCCGACCGCCTTGAGGTCCGCCGAGAGCAGCTCGAAGATGTCCTTCGGGTTCGGCATGTACGGCCGGGTGACCTCGGTCGGGTAGTGGAACTTCAGCGTCAGGTTCGACGCGCCGGCCTCGGCCAGCAGCTGCTTGGCCTTCTCCGGGTTGTAGTCGTACTTGGTGACGTCGCCGTTCCAGCCCTCGACGGTGTCCGGGAAGAAGTTCATCGCGACCTTGGCGCCCGGGGGCAGCTTCGAGTCGACCAGGGCCTGCCGGTTCAGCGCGTGCGCGATGGCCTGCCGGACCTTCAGGTCGGCCAGCTTCGGGTTCCCCTTCTGGTTGATCGCCAGGTAGAGGATGTTGAAGGCGGGCCGGGTGAGGACGTTGAAGCCCTCCTTCTTCAGCGGCTCGACGTCGGCCGGGCCGACCAGGTCGTAGCCCTGGATGTCACCCGAGCGGAGCGCCTGCTTGCGGGCGTTCTCGTCCGAGATCGTCTTGAAGATGATGGTCTTCAGCTTGGCCTTGTCGCCGTAGTAGTCGTCGTTGCGCTCGATGGTGAGCGACTTGTTCGCGACGTCCCACGCCTTGAACTTGAACGGGCCGGTGCCGGTCGGGTGCTCCATCGCGTACGCCGGGTACTTGATGTCCTCGGCGGTGCCGGTCACGTTGCTGGCGTCGTACTGCTCCATCGCCTTCGGGCTCTGGATCGAGAACGACGGCAGCATGAGCGCGGCCGGGATCTTGCTGGAGACCCGGGTGAACGCCAGGTCCACAGTGGTGGCGTCCTTGGCGGTGCAGGACTTGAAGAGGCTCGGCGGCAGGTCCGGGTTCTCGTTCTTGGCGAACCCGCCCATGACGTCCTGCCAGTACGCGGTCACGTCCGGGCTCTGCATGAGGCCCTTGGCGTTGTACCAGCGGTTGAAGTTGACGCAGACGGCCTCGGCGTTGAAGTCGGTGCCGTCGTGGAACTTGACACCCGAGCGGAGCTTGAACGTCCAGGTCGTGCCCGCCGCATCCGGCGTCCAGGACTCGGCGAGGCCCGGCGTCACCTTGGTGCCGCCCTCCTCCGGACGGACCAGGGTCTCGAAGACCTGGCGTGCCACGCGCAGCGACTCACCGTCGCTGGCGAAGCTGGGGTCGAGCACCTTCGGGTCTCCGGCGACGCCGAAGACGAGGGTGTCCTTCTTGCTATCTCCGGAGCCACTCTCACGGTCGCTCTCGGCGCAGCCTGCAACCGCGAGGGCCGCGACCGCGACGGCCGCGATTGCGACCTTCGGCCTGGATGCACGCATGGTGCTTCACCTCGTCCTTGGGGGTACGGACAACGTGGTGACAGGGTCACCGATGTGCGCAGACCTTAGCCCTCGGGTGGACGGCGCGGAAACGGGCGGGGGGCGGGTTGGTATCGAATCGTGTCTGTTCCGCAACGAGGCATACGAATCGAAGGAGGATCCCTTACCTCGCCGAACTTTCGTCGGTTTGAAGGGCGAATTTATTACGTCGATCCGGTCCCGGACGCACGTTCCTGTTAGATCGACGGACATGCCGGTACGGCCCGGAGACACGTCCGGCGGGCACCCCGCAGGGCACCCGCCGGAGGCGGTACGACTGGATTCAGACGGCCCGTCGGCCCTCGAAGGCCCGGCCCAGCGTGATCTCGTCGGCGTACTCCAGGTCGCCGCCGACCGGCAGTCCACTCGCGAGCCGGGTCACCGCGATCCCCATCGGCTTGACCATCAGCGCCAGGTAGGTGGCGGTCGCCTCGCCCTCGGTGTTCGGGTCGGTGGCGAGGATCAGCTCGCGGACCTCGCCGCCGCCGAGTCGGGTCATCAGCTCACGGATCCGCAGGTTGTCCGGGCCGATGCCCTCCAGCGGATTGATCGCGCCGCCGAGCACGTGGTAGCGCCCGCGGAACTCGCCGGTCCGCTCGATCGCCACCACGTCCTTCGGCTCCTCGACCACACAGAGCACCTCGTCGGTGCGCCGTGGGTCGCGGCAGATCCGGCACTGCTCCGACTCGGCCACGTTGTAGCAGGTCGTGCAGAACCGGACCAGGTCCTTGACCTTGCGCAGCGCGCCGGCCAGCCGGTTGACGTCGGCCGGATCCGCCGACAGCACATGGAACGCGATCCGCTGGGCACTCTTCGGGCCCACGCCCGGCAACCGGCCCAGCTCGTCGATCAGATCCTGGATGGCACCCTCGTACATCTGCCGGCTCAGAACCCGGGCAGGCCGAGGCCGCCCATGCCGCCCGCGAGCGGGCCCATCTTCTTCTCGGTCAGCTCGCGGGCCGCCTCGGCGGCGTTGTGCACGGCCGCGACGACCAGGTCCTCGAGCGTCTCGACGTCCTCCGGGTCGACCGCCTTCGGGTCGATCTTGATCGCCTTCAGCTCACCGGTACCGGCGACGGTCGCGGTGACCAGGCCACCGCCGGCGGTGCCGGTCAGCTCCGCCTCGGCCAGCTCGGCCTGGGCCTTGGCGATCTGCTGCTGCATCTTCTGCGCCTGCTTCAGCATCTGCTGCATGTTCGGCTGTCCACCTGGGCGCACGGACCGCTCCTTCTTCCACTCGTCTGCTCGGCCGCGCCCAGCCTAGTCGGGCCACGGCACCGCTGAATCGCGGTCGGCGCGCGCTCAGCGCGCGTCCACCTCGTCGATCTTCTCCGCCCCGAACGTCTCGCGCAGCAGCTGCACCGCCTGCTCCTCGCTCGACTGCCGGGCGGTCCGCTCGTCGATCACCTCGTCCAGCGGCTCGTCGCCCGGATCGAACCCCTCGTAGGCGGGCGCCGCCGCCGGCGCACCCCCGCCCCGCACCGGGCCGTCGAAGTCCGGGTCGTAGGGCGGCTCGCCCGCCCACTCGGCATCAGCCGTCTTCCGCGCCGGCTGCGCCGCGCGCGGCCCCTTGCCGGGACCACCGCCCGCAGCGGCAGCCGCCGCGGCCGCACGCGCCGCCGCGATCGCGCTGTTCTTCGCCCCCGCCGGCCTCGCCCCACCGGCAGGCGCCGGCGCCGCCGCGGGTGCAGCAGGCTTGGGTACGACGACAGGGGCCGTAGCGGTCGCCGTGCCCCCGCCCGGACGGGCCGCCGCCGGCCAGTCCTCCCCGTCGCCGCCGCTCGCGGCCGAGGCGGTGCCGGTGGCAGAGGCCGTGCCACCGGGCCGGGCCGGCTCCGGCCAGTCCTCCTCGCCGGCCTGGTCTGCCGCAGCGGTCGCCGTCGAACGGTGCGAGGCGTCGGGCGAACCCGCGCCTGCCCGGCCCGCCGGTCCCCCGGCCTGGCTACCAGTGGCCTGGTTACCAGTGGCTCGGCTGCCCGAGCCGGATACCGGCCGTCCCGGGGCGCCGCCGACCGCGTCGGAGGCCGGGCGTCCGGCGACACCGGAGTCCGGACGGCCTGGCCCGGCGTGGGCCGAACCCGGGCGGCCCGGTCCTGCGTCGGAGCCGGGGCGGTTGGGTCCGGTGTCGAAGCCGGGACGGCCCGGTCCCGCGTCGGCTGCTGCCGAGTGGGAGGCGGCCGCGCCGACGGAATCGGGGCGCGCGTGAGCGGTGCCGGCCGCGCCGGAAGTGTCCTGTCCATACCCCGCGTCAGCCGCGCCCGCGTTCGGGCGGACACGCCCCGCGTCGGCGTCCGGACGGCCCTGAGCGGTACCTACCGCCCCGGAATCCGGGCGACCGGACCCGGTGTCGGACGCCGGGCCGGACGGGGCGGCCGCCGGGCGGGCCGGGGCGTTGTCGGACGCGCCTCGCCCCGGTGCGGCGTCGGTCTGCCCGCGGCTCGCTCCGGACGGGCGGGACGGGCCACCGAGTGAGGCCGCGCCGCGCTCGCCCGCCACCTCGCAGCGGATCTGCCAGCGACCGCCCAGCTCCTCGTAGAGCGCGTCGGTCAGCACGGCGGCGTGGTCGGCCATCATCTTCGCCAGCACCGTGGACTTCACGGTCAGCACCAGCGTGTCGCCGTCCAGGTCGCGTACCACCGCGTCCCGCATCAACGCGGCGATCCGCTTGTTGCTGCGGTTGACCTTGCCGACCACCTCGGGCCAGACCCGGCGCACCGCGACCGCGTCGAGCGCGCCGGGATTGCCCGCTCCGGGTCGGGGCGGCTCGGGCGTGGCCGGGTCCGGCATCACCGCGGAGGGCGGTACCGGGCGTCGGGCAGCGGCCTGCCCGGACGTCGTCGAGCCGGCGGCGGGTCGCTCGGCGGCGGCCGGCGCAGGGAACCCGGCGTCCGTGTCGGTGTGGACCTCGGCAGCCGCGGCCGCTTCGGTCGCCACCGGGGCGGGACGCGGGCCGGACTCGGCAACCGCACCGGCCGGCGCGGGGCGGGAATCGGCGCCCGCACCGGTCGGGGCCGGACGGGAACCGGGTGCGGCGTTCCGGGTACCCGCCGCAGCGGCGGCAGCGGCACGTGCGGCGGCGGCACCGGTCGGGGCGCCGGCAGCCGCCGGCGTGCCGGCGGAATCCGGGTGGACCGCGGCGGCAGCCGCGCCCGGGGCGGGAGCCGCCGGGCGTACCCCCTGGGTCTGGGTTGGGTGCGCGGAGTCGGCGGCGGCCGGCGGCAGCTCGGCGCCCCCGAGCGTCAGCCGGCGCTCCATCCGCTCCAGGCGCTGGAGCAGGCCGGCCGAGGAGTCGTCCGCGCCGGGCAGGAGCATGCGCGCGCAGATCAGCTCCAGCAGCAGCCGGGGCGCTGTGGTGCCGCGCATCTCGACCAGGCCGTTGTGCACGATGTCGGCGCAGCGGGACAGCGTGGCCGGGCCGAGGCGCTGGGCCTGGGCGGCCATCCGCTCGATCTGGTCGGCCGGGCCGTCGATGAGGCCCCTGGCGGCGGCATCGGGCACCTGCTGCAGGACGATCAGGTCACGGAGGCGTTCGAGCAGGTCGGCGGCGAAGCGGCGCGAGTCGTGCCCGGCCTCCGCGACCCGGTCGACGGTGGCGTACGCGGCGGCACCGTCACCGGCGGCGAGCGCGTCGCACATCTCGTCGATCAGCGCGGCGTCGGTGACCCCGAGCAGCGCGGCGGCCCGGGCGTAGTCGACGCCCTCCGGGCCGGCCCCCGCGATGAGCTGGTCGAGCACGGAGAGACTGTCGCGCATGCTGCCCCCGCCGGCGCGCACCACCAGCGGGAAGACCGCCGGCTCGACCTTGACGCCTTCTGCCTCGCAGAGCTGCTCGAGGTAGGGGCGGACCACCTTTGGCGGGAACAGCCGGAACGGGTAGTGGTGGGTCCGCGACTTGATCGTGCCGAGGACCTTCTCCGGTTCGGTGGTGGCGAAGATGAACTTGACGTACTCCGGGGGCTCCTCGACCAGCTTGAGCAGCGCGTTGAAGCCGGCCGACGAGACCATGTGCGCCTCGTCGATGATGTAGATCTTGAAGCGGCTGCGGGCCGGGGCGAAGAACGCCTTCTCGCGCAGCTCACGGGCGTCGTCGACACCACCGTGGCTGGCCGCGTCGATCTCGATGACGTCGATCGAGCCGCCGCCGTCGGGAGCCAGCCCGCGGCACGAGTCACACTGCCCGCACGGCTCGGGGGTGGGGCCCTGCTCGCAGTTGAGGGAGCGGGCCAGGATCCGGGCGCTGGAGGTCTTGCCGCAGCCCCGCGGACCGGAGAAGAGGTAGGCGTGGTTGAGCCGCCCGCTGCGCAGCGCCTGCGACAGCGGCTCGGTGACCTGCTCCTGGCCGATCATCTCGGCGAACGTCCGCGGCCGGTACTTGCGGTAAAGGGCCAGTGCCACCCGTCCCGCCTCCTCTCGACCGAGCCATTCTGCGCCGGTCGGCCCCGGGTGACCACCCACCACCCCGTGACCCGACCCGCAGCGACGTTACCCGGCCCGGGAGACAGAAAGGCCTCCCGTGCACCCGGCAGAGCTCGCTTATCCTTGCTGCCTTCCGGCCCTGGGGAGGTTCACGAGGTACCGCCGCACGGGAGGTGACGCCAAGCCTACCCGAAGGGTTGTGGATCTTCCGGGAGGGTGGGGTGGCCCGCCGTCGGGAGACCTGTATCCTGGCTCGCGGAGGATTCGCCTAGAGGCCTAGGGCGCACGCTTGGAAAGCGTGTTGGGTTAACACCCTCACGAGTTCGAATCTCGTATCCTCCGCTCTCTTGAGCAGCACGAACGCGAGGGCCGGCCCCGTCGGGGACCGGCCCTTCGTCGTCTCTACGGTCGCTCTCGTCTCAGTTGTCGTCTCATTTGCCCTGTTCCAGCCCCTCTGGCTGCCACTCGCCGGACTCCCCCGGCCGGCGCGGCGGGTCGCCCTCAGAGCAGCCCGCCAAGTTTGCTGCGCGATGTCGCGACGAACCTGATCGGTCATTGCTGGTACCGGACGGCCATTGCCGAGTTCGACCAGCCCATGATGCCCATCACGACGCGGCCGAAAACGCCGAGTACCAGGAGGACGGTCGCGGCGGTGTGCCGGGCGTCGTGCAGCCGGCGTCCCGCACTCCGGCGAGCTTGAGTAGCCGCTTCCATTCGTCGTAGTGCCTCGCCTGATGGATCGCTTCTCCGTTGGCGAGGCGAATACCCACCCCTCATCGCGTCAGAGCTGCGCGCGGTTTTGCGCTCGGCGTTCTGTTACTTTTGGTGCTGCCGGAGTAGTTCGATCAGGGATCCGGCAGGCCGATGGAGCGGCGGCCAGCGCACAATTTGGTGTCGCCGATACCGGGCGTTCGTTCACTCGGTCAGGGCATTGACCGGGGGTCTTATCCGCACTTTCCGTCGCACCATGCCGCCCTTTCGGCCGGAGTAGCGCTCGCCGCACGGTGGGTCATCCCGTGGTCTAAATCGACGTCCGGCCATTCAGGCCGAGCGCTTCGCCCTGGCGTAGCCCGCACACCGATTCATATCCGGTGAAGTGAAAGCCAAGTGGCGCGAAAGCGTTCCCGCGTTGCTACATTCGGATACCGCCACACGAAGGCCATTAGCGCAAAGGACATGGCGCACGTCGCCTCTAAAATATCCAATGCCTGCTCCAGAATGTCGTCGTGAAACAACTCTTCCACGATAGCATCAGCAGGAGATCTTGCGTGGGGCGGAAGGTGTCGTATCTTTACCGTATCTGCCAGGACCTCGTAGTCGTAATGAGCCTCAGCATTACGAAGCGTGCGGTCGACGCTACTCGTAATTGTTGGCGCTGAACCCGTCAGATCCCTATGAACCCCGCTTAAACGCCTGTTCTGAAATAGCGTCTCAGAGTTCAGCGAAGGAGCAGTCCCGGCTGCGACCTTTCCGGCGACGACGAGCAGCGATCCCAGTCTGCGGAAGGGGCCTTCCGCAATTTTGCTAAGCGCGTCGAGAACGCCGTCAACACGGACTAGGGAGTTTGCGCCTTCGAACTCACCGAGAATCCGTGCCGATTGGGAATTCAGTTGGCTCCACGCTGCAGAGAAGCTATCAACAAAGAGCGCCCCATCTTCAATCCAATTCGGATTGGAGATACTAGCGCTTTCGAGAATGTTCGCCGCCTCACTGAAGCGCTCTTCCCGTCGGTGCCGGTCCTGGCCCACCCGAGCCATCAGTTGGAGCTTCTCGACTGGACGAAGCATTGCAGGGTCGGCACGTGCGACACTAGAGAGCTCTGGAAACACCTCAATGACCGACCCCAGCGCGACGCCACTAACAGAGGCGAGAGGTATGCGACGCGCAGCGACTGGGGTTAGATTCCCAATGAGTTCGGCAACGTCGGACAAAAGGATTCCAGCTGCCAGCATATAGCTTTCGAATTCCTTAGCCCTCGCTATTGCCGCGCCTGGATCAGGTGCCACGAAACACCCCACGAATTCAGCGAGGGCCCGGGCAGCCCTCGTAACCGCTCGTATGCTCTGCCGGTGAATCGCGAGCAGGAGGATAGGCGGAACTACCAAATGCCCTTTGATAGCGCGGTCTATCGCATCGTGGCATATTTCCTGTACGCCAGTCCAGCCTGCAACCGTCCGAGCATTCTCGACATCATTCCAATTCGTCTTATCGAAAATATGGTTCAAGCGCTGGGTGTATTCCGAGAAAGGCTCGAATACTTCGCGATGAAGCCATCGCGAATATTCTCCCACCTCGGCGCGGCGCCCCTTCGAGGCGAATTCCATGTTGAGCAATGATTGAACTCGTTCTTGCAGCAATGTAATTTCCGGCCCGTACGCCGATTTGCGTTCGGACACTCGCTGATCCTCTTGGGCAGCATCTTTACCGAACGCGCCACAATGGAGGCACTTACCCTCCGTCGTCAGTCTAGAAACACCACCGCATTCTTCACAATCCCAGACTGTGAACGCAAGCGAAAGCCGAAGCCCTTCCAATTCTTCATTATCGTCAACCGTTCGTACGCCGCAAAGCGGACAATGCGAAAGGTGCTCACTGGAACGAAAGTCACAGTGTGGACATTTGCAGGGTTTGCGCCTTCCGAACAAAGCCGCACCTCTCGCCTGAAATCGACTTGGGGGATGGGGCGTGCGTGGTTCCAGCAAATCTACCGCCTCGCCTCGTTGAGGCGCACTTCCGAAACGGCTGTCGCGCAGGATGCGCGTAAGCTGGCACCTAGGCCGTCGTATCGCCTCGGCGACCAGCAGAGCAACCTGACGCCGCAATTAGCAGCTGTCGTGCCTCGTTCGTTCACGTACGCCAGTGCCCGGCGAGGTCCTTTCCAGAAGTGCTACACAGGCTGCAGACCGCGTGTTCGCTGGTGAACGGCAGCAAGCAGACTTCGAAAGCGTGCTGGGTTTCACACGCTCACGAGTTCGAATCTCGTATCCGCCGCTCGCAGACGTCAGGGCCGGTACCCGCAGGGGGACCGGCCCCGAGCCGTTCTCTGCGGCACCCCTCACCGGCCGCCCAACTGGTCCCGTCGCCGCTTCAGGTACGCCGTCTCCGCGCTGTTGCCCGCCAATTCGATCGCCCGGTCGTACGCCGCCCGCGCCTCCCCACCCCGCCCCATCCGGCGCAACAACTCGGCGCGCGTCGCGTGGTACGCGTGGTAACCCTCCAGCGGCAGCCCGTCCACCTCCGCCAGCGCCACCTGCGGCCCGTCCAGTTCGGCGATCGCCACGGCCCGGTTGAGCCGCACGATCGGTGACGGGTCGACCCGTACCAAATGGTCGTAGAGCGCGGCGACCTGCGCCCAGTCGGTGTCCCGGGCGTCGCGGGCGTCGGTGTGGACGGCGTTGATCGCGGCGAGGATCTGGTAGCGGCCCGGCGGCCGGCCGGCGGCGATGCACGTGCGGACCAGGGCGTGGCCCTCGGCGATGAGGTCGCGGTCCCACGCGCTGCGGTCCTGCTCGGCGAGGACGACGAGTTCGCCTGTCGCGGACACCCGGGCGGGTCGGCGGGCCTCGGTGAGCAGCATCAGCGCCAGGAGGCCGGCAGCTTCGTGGTCGTCGGGCAGCAGCGTACGGACCAGCCGGGTGAGCCGGATCGCCTCGGCGGTCAGGTCGGCGCGGACCGCCTCCTTGCCGGGGTCGGAGGCGAGGTAGCCCTCGTTGAAGATCAGGTACAGGACGGCGAGCACACCGCTGACCCGGGACGGCAGGTCGTCGCGGGACGGCACCCGGTACGGGATCCCGGCCGCCTTGATCTTCGTCTTGGCCCGGGTGATCCGCCTGCTCATGGCGGCTTCCTGGACCAGGTACGCCCGGGCGATCTCCGGCACGGTGAGGCCGCCGACCAGGCGCAGCGTCAACGCCACTCGCGCCTCCATGGCCAGCGCCGGGTGGCAGCAGGTGAAAATCAGACGGAGCCGGTCGTCGTCGATGACACCGAGCGGTTCCGGGGCGTCGGCCAGCATCAGCGCCTCCCGGTGCTTGTCCTCCCGCCGGCTCTCGCGCCGGATCCGGTCGACGGCCCGCCGGTACGCGGTGGTGGTGAGCCACGCGCCGGGGTTCGGCGGTACGCCGTCGGCCGACCACCGCTCGACGGCAGCGGCGAACGCCTCGGCTGTCATCTCCTCCGCGACGTCGAGGTCGCCGATGCGCCGGGCGAGCGTGGCGACGACCCGGGCCCACTCCTCGCGGTGGACCCGGGTGAGCGCCTCGCCGACGTCTGTCACGCGCTCAGGAACGGCCGCAGCTCGACCCGCCTGTTGCACCGCTGCGACGCCAGCGCGGCGAGTGGCAGCGCCACGTCGAAGTCCGGCGCCTCGATGATCCAGAACCCGCCGACGTACTCCTTCGTCTCCACGTAGGGCCCGTCGGTGAGCAGCGGGCTGCCGTCCCGCGCGTCCACGACTGTGGCCGTCTCTGGCGCCGCGAGCCCACCGGCGAAGACCCAGTGGCCGTCGGCTCGCAGCTGCTCGTTGAACTCACCGATCGCGGCCATCTCCGCGTCGGTGGCCGAGCCGGTCGTGTCGTCGAGTACGGAGATCAGGTACTGCGCCATCGGTCCCTCTTTCGCTCTCGTCGGCCGCCGGCCGGGCCGCCGTCACCCCGGCTACGAACGCCGCCACCCCGATCCGACAGCCTCCGACGAGGTCGATCAGGCGATTCTCGTACGTGGCACGTCAAAGCTCTCGTCGTAGTCATGGCCGGTTATGCGTTGCATGTATAACCGACAGTCACTGAGCAGGTTGAATGAGTACGTGATCGAGGCATCGAGGCCAAGCAGGTGTGCGCGCTGCGGCGCCAACCTGGCTGCCGACAACGGCTCGGGACGGTGCGCTCCCTGTCAACGAGCGGAACGGGACCGCATCGTCGCTGCTCCCGACGTTCCACCCAGCTTCTGGTCCCATGAACCGCTTCGCCATGCGCTTGCGGATCGGCACCTCGGTCGCGTTGTCCGCGCCTACCGTCACCATCCCTATCACGGGCGACAGCCGCTGCCCCAAACCACGGTCGCTGGCTGGTTCGGGATTACGCAGGCGCAACTGAGCCGCATCGAGAACGGACCGGCGGTGGTGCACCTCGACCGACTGGCACATTGGGCCCGCGTGCTGCGGATACCCGCGCACACCTTGTGGTTCCGACTACCGGCCGCACCAGGCGACACCCCGCTGCCGGCCGATGTCGTGGAGGTGGGTCCTCAACTGATCCGCGCACTCCGGTCCGCAGATCGTCAAGTCGGCGGCAAATACCTCTACAGCACCGTGCTGGCACACCTCGCCACCTTCTCCACGCCGACAGGTCGTCCTCCTGCCATGCCCCCGCAAATACTCATGGCGGTGGCCGCCCTGCACGAGATGGCCGGTTGGATGGCACACGATTCCGGGGACAGCACGACGAGTAGACGGCACTTCCTTGACGCCTTGGCGCTCGCCGTCGACAGCAGAGACGCGCTGCTGGTGGCGCAGGTACACGGAAGCCTGAGCCACCTCGCCTGCCACGGCGGAAGCGCGGAGGCCGCGATCTCACATGCCAGCGACGGGCTCGGGGCCGTCGCTCAAGAGGAGGCCGGTGCTCTGATACGCGCCCGTCTTCTCGCCTTGCAGGCACGCGGCCTCGCCGCAGCGGGTCTCACCGCCGACTGCCACGCTTCCCTTCAGCGGGCTGAGTCCGCCTTCGCGGAGGCGGCACCTGCACCCACCGAATGGCTGACTCCATTCGACCGCACCTCGTTCGATATCGAGTCGGCGCGCTGCCTGCTTCGCCTCGGTGACGTCACGGCCGCTCTTCGCATCCTCAACGGCAACGTCGCCGAGCGGCCGGGCGGCCGGGTGCGGAGTCAGGCGCTCGCCCGGATGCTCCTTGCCACCGCGCTCGTCGGACAGGCCCGGATCGAGGAGGCGTGCGACCTGACGCACCAGACCGTCGAACTCACCCACGGTCTGGGCTCGGCTGTCGTCCTCGACCAGCTCAGACATCTCGCACTGCTCCTGCGGTCGCATGCCGTCCGGTGCCCGGACGTGCCACAGCTTCTGGACCGGCTTCGCGACACCATCTGGGAGCGGAGATGGGTGGCGCTGCCGCTGCCGACGGGGTGAGGACGGCTGACAATCGTCGGTATGGCCGACGAGCGTCCCCTGTACGAGCGAGATCCGGCTGCCTGGCAGGTCCACCTCGCCGAGGGCAACGCGCGGCAGCCCCGGAAGCGGGTGGGAGCCGACGTACTGCTGCGCAACGGTGACGGCGACATCCTGTTGGTAGATCCACGCTACAAGCCCGACTGGGACCTGCCGGGCGGCATGGCGGAGGCGAACGAGCCGCCGCACCTGGCCGCCGAGCGGGAGGTACGCGAGGAGCTGGGTCTCGAACTGCGCGTCGGACCGTTGCTGGTGGTGGACTGGGTGGCACCGCACGGCCCCTGGGACGACAGCTTGATGTTCATCTTCGACGGCGGCGCGCTGCCTCCCGCCGAGCCGTTGAAACCGGCTGACGGCGAACTGGCCGACGCACGATTCGTTGCGCTCGATGATGCGCAGGCGCTGCTTCGCCCGTACGTTTGGCATCGGCTGCGTCACGCGGTGGCCGCGCTGAGCGACGGACGCCCGAGGTACCTGACCAACGGAACCGCCTGAGGCCGTCGTACACATGTTCCATCCACAGCCTGTGGACGCCGAGAGGACCGGATGAGTTACCAGCTCAGCGCCGTGGTCGCCGACGTCGAGTTGCTTCGTGAGCAGACCGCCGACCTGGACCACGCGGTGCTCGCCGCGCTCCGCCAGGACTTCGCGCTGCTGCCGGTCACCCCGCAACTGGTGCAGGAACTGACCGGCGGCCTGCCGGACTACGCCACCGACGAGCCGCGCGCCGAGCGCCCGTTCCGGCTGGTGCTGTCACCGCCGCTGGCGGGGGTGCTGGCCCGGTGGTCGAGGAGCGGCCCGGTGGCGTACCTGGAAGCGGAGTTCGCGGGCGGCCTGGGCCACCAGTCGGCCGTGGTGTGGCTCGGCGGCGAGGTGAGCTGGGGCCCGCGGTACGACGCCGCGCTGGACCGGCCGCGGACCGAGTGGCCGATCAACACGGCGCTCGCCCGCCTGGGCGCGGAGCCGGGCGCGTGGATCGACCCGTTCGCCGAGCTGGGCCTGCACCTGGAGCGCGACACGGACGGCTGGCTGGCGCACGGTCGGCGTGGACTGTCCGCCGACTACTGGGACGAGCTGGCCGAGGAGTGGGAACTACGCCAATCCGACCAACAACAGCAACCTCATCGCCCCGGTCCCGTTGGTGACTGGGGGATTGCATGAAACTACGACAATTCGGCTTTATTGCCGCACTGCTTGCTGCCGCGTCCGCGGCCGGCAGCGGCGTTCATCCACAGTGGCCCGCCCGCCCGGTCGGCGCCGCTCAGGTGGTCAGCCTGGAGGGCCTGCGCAACGCGGAGTTCGGCGACACCGAGGCGGACCTGACCCGGCGCGGCGTACTGCGCGCCGACGAGGCGGCCTGCGGGCCTGCGCTGGTCGGGCACGGTGCGGTCAGCCCGATCTTCGTGGACGACCGGCTCGTCCTGCTCTGGCTGGACGACCCGATGAGCACGCCCGAGGGCATCAGCGCCGGCACGCCGGTCGGCGAGGTCCGCGCCGCGTACCCCGGCGCCGTCGACCTGCCGGCGCCGCCCGGCAGTCACCGCTTCGACGGGCTGCTCGCCCGCGACGGCGACCGCGCGTACCTGTTCCTGCACGACGGGGTCACCGTCCGCGAGATCATCGCCGGGTACGCGGACTGGGCCCGCCGCCTCTTCGAAGAGGGCTACGGCCCCTGCTGACATCCGGCTCGACCCAGCTGTCGAACGCCCGGCCGAGCTGACAGCGGTCAGTACTTCCGCGACGGCTCGGCACCCGGCACGCTCGCGGGCAGTGCCGGTTGCAGGGCCTCCAGCGCCCGGCTGACGCCCAGGCCGACGAGGACCGCCAGCGCGAAGACGACCGTCGACAGCCACCGGGGGCCGTCCGCGAGGAGGATGGTCATCTGCACCAGGCTCAGCAGGGCGACTCCCAGCACGGTGCCCGCGAAGCCGCCCCGCCCGCCGGCCACGCTCACGCCACCGAGCAGGACGGCGCCGGCCACGAACGCCAGCTGGCCGATGTCGGCCGACAGGGTCGTGGCGCCGATCCCGCCGACCAGCAGGACCCCGCCCGCGCCCGCGATCAGGCTGGAACCGCCCAGGCCGACGACCGCGCCCAGCAGCCGTGCGCCGAGGGGCGACGGCGGCTCCCCGGCGACGACCCGGTTGCCGCTCAGCGCCCGCCGCACCGCCGGGATCGACCACACCACCGCGCCGCCGATCGACAGCAGGAGAAACAGCACCAGCCACCCGGCCGCGGCGCCGTCGGATCGGATCCAACCTTCCCTCGCGAGCCGCTGCGGACCGCCGCTGCCGATGGCGGCGAGCAGTATGCCCTGCGTCAGCGCCAGCCCGCCCAGCGACACCGCCCACCCGGGCGCCCGCAGCAGCCCGGCGACCAGGCCCATCCCGAGACCGACGAACGCCGCGGCGGCGATCGCGGCGACCGCCGCGACGAAGACCGGGGCGCCGCCGTCGAGCACCTCCGCGTACGTCAGGCCGGCGAGGGCCGCGACGCCGACGACCGCGAGGTTGGGCGTGGCCGTGCGCATCGACAGCGCGAAAGCGGTCGCCAACAGGCCGGTGGAGGCGATGTTGAACACCAGCGGCGACAGCCGCGACCCGTCTTGGGAGTACCACACCACCGCGGCGACGACGGTCAGCGCCAGCAGCACCGCCTCCCAGAACAGGTGCGGCCGAAAGGAATTATCGGAACGGGACGTGACCGGTCCGGCGGGTGCCGACGGTTGTGCAGGCGTGAAAACCACAGCGATTCCTCCCTTGCGCGGACGCTGACACTAACCCGCAGATCACCGGAGATACACGAGCCCGGATACGTAGGCCGGGCCGGGGTCGAGTACTCAGCTCCACCACACGGCCAGATGCGGAACGCCCGGCCGATCCTCACGGATCGACCGGGCGTTCTCGCTGTTCACGAGCGGTGGCGGCGGGATTTGAACCCGCGGAGGGCGTAAACCCTCACACGCTTTCGAGGCGTGCTCCTTAGGCCACTCGGACACGCCACCGCCGACGAGGGTACAGGACCGCCGGCTTGGACGCCGAACCGGTATCCCTCGGCCCGGCCTGGCAGGATCTTTGCCATGAGTACGCACATCGGCGCTGAGCCGGGAGAGATCGCCGAGCGGGTCCTGATGCCGGGCGACCCGCTGCGGGCCAAGTGGATCGCGGAGACCTACCTGGAGGGGGCCCGCTGCTACACGACGGTGCGCGGCATGCTGGGCTTCACCGGGAAGTGGAACGGTGTCGACGTGTCCGTCCAGGGCTCCGGCATGGGCATGCCGTCCGCCTCGATCTACGCCCACGAGCTGGTCAACGAGTACGGCGTGAAGTCGCTGATCCGGGTCGGCTCCTGCGGGGCCCTGACCGAGGATCTGCAGCTGCGGGACGTGGTGGCGGCGATCGGGTCGTCCACCGACTCGAACATGAACCGGATGCGCTTCGACGGGCTGATCGACTACGCCCCGGTGGCCGACTTCGGGCTGCTGCGTACCTCGGTCGAGGTGGCCGAGCGGCGCGGCATCAGCATGCGGGTGGGGCCGATCCTGGCGGCGGACGCCTTCTACACGGACCGGCCGGACCTGTACGACCGGCTCGCCGACTACGGCGTGCTGGCGGTGGAGATGGAGTCGGCGGCGCTCTACACGATCGCGGCGCGCTTCAAGGCCCGCGCGCTGACCATCCTGACCGTCAGCGACCACATCAAGACCGGCGAGAAGACCACGTCGCAGGAGCGCGAGCAGACGTTCGGCCAGATGGTCGAGATCGCGCTGGACACCATCATCGCCTGACCTGATCGATCCTGGACCGCCTCGTCGCCGCAAGGTGGCGGGGCGGTTCGCGTTACCCGGGTCACAGAAATAAATACGACCGGTCGTGCTTGTTTCCTCTACGCTGACCGCATGACCTCCGACGGCCGCGTCGCCCGTGGCGACCGCACCCGCACCGCGGTGCTGGACACCGCAGTGGCGCTGGCCACCGAGGTCGGCCTGCACGGCCTCTCCCTGGCCCAGCTCGCCGACCGGCTGGAGGTGAGCAAGTCCGGCCTCTTCGCGCACTGGCGTTCCAAGGAGGCGCTGCAACTCGCCACCGTCGAGCGGGCGGTCGCGCAGTGGCAGGAGCGGATCGTCGCCCCCGCCCTGCACGCCCCACGGGGCGTACGCCGGCTGCGGGCGCTGCACGAGGCCCGGATCGACTTCTACGCCGCCCGGGTGCTGCCCGGCGGCTGTTTCTTCGCCAACACCGAGTTCGAGTACAACGCCCGTCCCGGCCCGGTCCGGGACCGGCTCGCCGAGGCGTTCGCCCGCTGGACCGCGCTCCTCGAACGCATCGTCCAGGAGGCCGTCGACCTCGGCGAACTTCCCGCCGACCTGGACGTGCCGCTGCTCGCGTACGAGATCGACGCGCTGGGGATCAGCGCGGTGATGCGGTCCCGGCTGCTCGACCCGGACGCCACCTACCGGCATGCCCGCCAGGGCCTGCTGACCCGGCTGCGGGCGCTCTGCCCGGATCCGACCCTGCTACCGGAAGGCCAGTCATGAGCCACGCCGCAGTCGACCGGCCGGTCGCCGAGTTCGGGCACGTCGAGCACGTGCCCGTGCACTTCGACGACCTCGACGCCATGGGCATCCTGCACAACGCCCGCTACGCGGTGCTGCTGGAACGCGCTTTGACGCCCTACTGGGCCGAGCGCGGCGTCGCCTTCCGGGGCGACGTGCACGCCGCCCCCGACGTGTTCCACGCGGTCCGCGAGTTCACCATCACCTACCAGGCGCCGGTCATCGGCGTCGGCACGGTGGCGGTGCACTTCTGGCTGGAGCACTTCGGCACCAGCAGCGCCCGCTACGCCTTCGAGTTCCGCTCGACCGACGGCGACACCGTGCACGCCACCGGCACCCGGTCCATCGTCCGGCTGGACCCGGCCACCCTGCGCCCGACCGCCTGGACCGAGGTCGGCCGCGCGATCGCCGCGACGCTGCTGCGTCCGACGACGACGCACGCCTGAGTCGGGACGGTCAGCGGAAGAAGGCGCGCAGCACCGCCGCGCTCTCGCGTTCCAGCACGCCGCCGTACACCTCGGGGCGGTGCGTGACGCGGCGGTCGCGCAGCACGTCCCAGAGCGACCCGACCGCGCCGGTCTTCGGTTCCCAGGCGCCGAACACCACAGTCGAGACGCGGGCCAGCGCGATCGCACCGGCGCACATGGTGCACGGTTCCAGCGTCACCACCAGCGTGCAGTCGTCCAGCCGCCAGCGGCCCAGCCGCTGCGCGGCCCGGCGCAACGCCAGCACCTCGGCGTGCGCGGTCGGGTCGCCGGTCAGCTCCCGCTCGTTGCGTCCGATCGCCAGTTCGGTGCCGTCGGGGCCGTAGAGCACCGCGCCGACCGGCACGTCGTCGGCGTCGGGGGCCGCGTCGTCCGGGCCGGTCACCGCGACCTCGAGGGCCCGGCGCATCCACAGCTCGTGCCGCTGCCGGCGACCCACCGCGCCCGGGTCGGCGAGCGCCTCGTCGGCGCCGGGACCGACGCGCGCGGCCCGGCCGGGGGTGGGCTGCCCCGGGCGTACGGTCTCCAGCGCCGGATCGGTCGCGTCGGCCGGTTCGGCGGCGCCGGGCGTCAGGGACTCCCCGGGCTCAGACCTCACGCAGCTCCTCGACCTCGTCCGCGCAGCCGAGCACCTGGCAGATCTCGGCGGTCACGTCGGCCGGCATGGAGCCCTCGTGCGCGCAGAGCGCCAGCAGCTTCTGCGCCGGGATGCCCAGGTCGGCGAGGAGGTCCGCGTCGCCGACCGGGTCGGCCTCCGGGTCCACAGCGGGCTGCTCGGTGTCGTAGTCGCCGCCGGAGGCGCGCGGCTCGTCGACGTCCTCCAGGCCGGTCACCGAGGTCTTCAGGTCACCGACGAGCAGCGCGCCCAGCCGGGACTCCTCCGCGTACGCCGAGTCCGAGCCGAAGATCCGCAGATCCTCCCCCTCGTCCAGGCGCAGGATGACCAGGTACGTGTCGTCGGCCTCGACGAACAGCAGCGAGAGGTCGGCGTCCGGCTCGACGTCGCGCAGCCGGTCGGCCACCTCCTCGATGTCGGTGACGCCACGCAGGCTCACCTCACCGGCGGTCCAGCCGCCGTCGACGCGCGCCACGGCAGCAGCGAAGTACGACACGGTCCCCCCAAATTGGCCTCGGCAGCACGCCGACACGTCACGCGATGCACGTTAACCGGTCGGGTCGGCGGGCGAGCGGTCAACGCCCCGTATGGGCCGGCCGTTCCTTCAGAGAAAAGCCGGTCAGCCGACGACGCGCCGGCGGGTGGCGATGAGTTGGCGCAGCCGCTCGGTGCGGGCCCGCTGCGGCCGCTGGCGCTGCTGTACCGCACGGGCACCGGCCAACTCGGCGAGGAGTTGCAGGCGACGGCGGCTCCGATCGGGGTCGAGCCGCGGCGGTGTGGTCCAGGCCATACCGCGAGCGTGGACCGTCCTCAGGCGTACGTCAAGGTGGCCTTCGCTACGCAGCGAGACCGGCACCGAAGGTCACCAGAGCGGCCAGTCTCCGGTCTGCGCCCACCGCGTCGCGACGATCGCGGCGGCGATGCTCCAGCCACCCGCGGTGACGATCGCCACGCCCGTCGCCACCCCCCGGTCGCCGTGGCGGACCAGCACCGCGGCGGCCAGCCACGCCAGGCCGCCGGCCAGCAGCGTCCACCAGGCGTAACCGGCGACGCCGCCGCCGACCAGCCCGAACAACAGCAACCAGGCGAACGCGACGAGCGCGCCGACCGCGACGCCGGCGCCGGTGACCGGGTACGGCTCGCGGTAGCTGGGCCGCATCGACGTGCTCGACGGGAACAGCCCCGACGGCGTACGCGGCGGCGGTGGGAACGCCCCCGGACCGGTCCCCTCGGGTCCGCCGTGCCACCCGTGCGTCACCGCCGCCCCCTTTCCCGGGCCGTCCGTCCCGCGTTCGGCTTTCGTCCCTACGGTAGTGGTCTGTCAGGATGACCGGATGCGCTCGCCATCGATCGGTCGTCGCACGCTGCCGGCGTACCCGGTCCTGCTGCTCGTCGCGGCGCTCGCCGCCGGGTGCGGCTCCCCCACCGGGCGGGCCGACAGGTGGCAGGAACCGAGCCCGATGGCGACGGCCGCGCAGCGCGCCGACTCGGCCGGTCCGGTACCGCCGGCCGCCTCCCCGCCGTCACCGGCGCGCACCGACGTGAAGCGGGTCTTCCCGGTGCGGGCCGGCAACGTCGACTACCACCCGACGCACGGCGGCTACCCGGGCACCGACGTGTTCGCCGACTGCGGGGAACCGGTGGTGGCGGTCACCGACGGTGTGGTGCTGGAGGTGAGCCGCGTCGACCGGTTCGACAGGCGCGGGCCGCTGGGCCCGAACAACGGCGGGCTCTCCGTCTCGCTGCTCGGCGACGACGGGGTGCGCTACTACGGCTCGCACCTGAGCGCGATCGACGCGGGTGTCGACGCCGGGGTGCGGGTGCGCGCCGGGCAGCAGCTCGGCAAGGTCGGCCGCACCGGCAACGCCAACAACGTCTGCCACCTGCACTTCGGGCTGTCCCCGAAGTGCACCGGCGCCGACGACTGGTGGATCCGCCGGGGCGTGGTCTGGCCGGCGCCGTACCTGAACTCCTGGCGCAAGGGCGGCAACCGCTCGCCGGTCGCCGAGGTCACCGCCTGGCAGCGCAAGCACGGCTGCCCGGCCTCGCCCGGCCGGTCCACCCGCAGCGGCTGACCGACTCGCGCCGCGGGGACACGCGGCGGACGGCGGATGCGCGTAGTTTCCAGGACATGAGTGCCCAGGATCCCATCGCCGACCTGCGCCGGATCGCGTTCCTGCTGGAACGGGCGAACGAGGCCACGTACCGGGTCCGGGCGTTCCGGTCGGCGGCGAAGACGCTGGGCGCGCTGCCCGCCGCCGAGGTGGCCGAGCGGGCCCGCACCGGCAAGCTGACCGAGCTGTCCGGCGTCGGTGACGTGACCGCCCGCTGCGTGGCCGAGTCGCTGGCCGGTGAGGAGCCGGTCTACCTGCGCCGGCTGCTGGCGACCGAGGGCACCGATCTGGACGAGGCGGCGGCGAAGCTGCGGGACGCGCTGCGCGGCGACTGCCACACCCACTCGGACTGGTCCGACGGCGGCTCGCCGATCGAGGAGATGGCGCTGGCGGCGGTCGAGCTGGGCCACGAGTATCTGGTGCTCACCGACCACTCGCCGCGGCTCACAGTGGCCCGGGGTCTGACCGCGGAGCGGCTGCGCAAGCAGCTCGACCACGTCGCCGCGGTCAACGAGGCGCTGCCGAAGGGTTTCCGCATCCTCACCGGCATCGAGGTCGACATCCTCGCCGACGGCTCGCTCGACCAGGACGAGAAGCTGCTGGCCCGCCTGGACGTGGTGGTCGGCTCGGTGCACAGCGGCCTGAACGACGACCGGGCGAAGATGACCCGCCGGATGCTGACCGCGATCGCGAACCCGCACCTGGACATCCTCGGCCACTGCACCGGCCGGATGGTCTCCTCCCGGCCCGCGGGGGTGACCGGGCCCGGCGACCGGGGGCACCGGGCGCGTACCCGCAAGGAGAGCGAGTTCGACGCGGACGCCGTCTTCGCCGCCTGCGCCGAGCACGACGTGGCCGTCGAGATCAACTCCCGGCCGGAGCGGCAGGACCCGCCGAAGCGGCTGATCCGCCTCGCACTGGAGGCCGGGTGCCGGTTCGCGATCGACACCGACGCGCACGCGCCCGGCCAGCTCGACTGGCAGCGCTTCGGCTGCGAGCGGGCCGCGCTGTGCGGCGTACCGGCGAAGCGGGTGGTGAACACCTGGACGGCCGACCGCCTGGTGAAGTGGACGGCCGGCCGCGGCTGACGGTCAGCCCCGCGTGGCCGGTTCGGCCGTGCGGGCGGCGGTCGTAACCGCCTCCGGGCGTGGACGGCGCCGCCCGAACAGGCCCTGGGCGACCGCCACGCCGACGAGCACCACGAACGCGCCCACCGGTTGGTGCCAGTTCATCCGCTCGCCCAGCACCACCGCGCCGACGAGCACCGCGAACACCGGGATCAGGTACGTCACTGTGGACGCCGTACTGGCCCCGGCCAGCCGGATGTTGCGCATGTTGATCACGAAGGCGAGCCCGGTGCCGAGCGCGCCGAGCGCCAGCACGCTCGCCGCCACGCGCGGGGAGAGGCCGATCGGCGACGGCGTCGTACCGACGAACGGCGCGACCAGCGCGAGCTGCGCGGTCGCCACCAGCAGCTGGGCCGCCGACAGCGACAGACCGGAGTACGCGCTGCCCGCGACGAACTTCTTCTGGTACGGGATCGCCAGCCCGTAGCAGGCCGCCGCGCCGAAGCACATGAGCTGGCCGACGAAGTGGGCGCCGCCCACGCCCTCCCAGACGCCGAGCACCACGAGCACGCCGACGAAGCCCAGCCCCAGCCCGACGGCACGGCGGGCGGTCAGCCGCTCGGTGCGGAACACCAGCACCGCCAGCGGCAGCACGATCAGCGGCGTGGTGGCGTTCCAGATGCCGGCGAGCATCGACTCGACCCGCTGCTCGCCGTAGCCGAACAGCGTGAACGGCACGGCGACGCCGAACGCGGCCACCACGAGCATGTGCGCCCACACCCGCAGGTCGCGGGGCAGCCGGTCGCGCAGCACTGCGAGCACCACGAGCAGCGTCAGCGCGCCGGTGGCCACCCGGTAGAGCGTGAGGTGCACGGGGTGCAGCTCGGTCACGCCGACCTTGATGAACAGGAAGCTGGAACCCCAGATGGCGGCGAGCGCGACGAACCCGGGCAGCCAGCTCCGCACCGGCGCGCGGTCAGGAGTGATCTCGACGTTCACCCCTGACACTCTGCCGCAGAGGTACGACGAAGTCGCGCGGTATTCCGGATGCGGCGTCACGTAGGGTCGCCTGGTGGGACGAATCGATGACCTCGCCAACCGGTACGTGGCCGAGTGGGCTCCGCTGAGCCCGACCGGCGCCACCTACGTCGGCATCGCCGGCTACGACGACCAGCTCGACGACCTGTCGCCCGAGGGTTACGCCGCCCGCGCCGAACTGGCCCGTCGCACGCTCGGCGAACTCGACGTGACCGAGCCGGAGACCGAGGCGGAGCGGACCGCCAAGGAGGCCATGCAGGAACGCCTCGGCCTGGAGCTGGCCCGCCACGACGCGGGCGAGACCGGCAGCGAGGTCAACGTGATCGCGAGCGGGCTGCACGAGATCCGGATGGTCTTCGACCTCATGCCGACCGACGGCGAGGAAGCCCGGGCGAACGTGGCCGCGCGGCTCAACCGCTTCGCGTCCGCGCTGGACGGCTACAAGCGCACGCTGCGCGAGGCCGCCGCGGCGGGACGGGTCAGCTCGCGGGTGCAGCTCGTCGAGGTCGCCAAGCAGTGCGACGTCTGGGTCGACCCGGAGGGCGACAACTTCTTCCACGGGATGGTCGAGCGGATCGACGCCGACGGCGCACTCGGCGCGGAGCTGCGCAAGGGCGCCGCCGCCGCGACCGCCGCCACCGCCGAGTTCGGGCAGTTCCTGCGCACCGAGCTGGCGCCGGTGGGCCGGGAGAAGCAGGCCGCCGGGCGGGAGCGCTACGAGCTGGCCTCGCAGTACTTCCTCGGCGCGAAGGTCGACCTGGACGAGACGTACGCCTGGGGTTTCGCGGAGCTGGCCCGGCTGGAGGCCGAGATGCGGGCGGTGGCCGCGCGGATCGCCGGGCGCGGCGCCTCGGTCGACGACGCGGTACGCGCGCTCGACGCCGACCCGGCTCGGACGGTACGCGGCAAGGAGGCGTTCCGGGACTGGATGCAGGCGCTCGCCGACAGGGCGGTCACCGAGCTGAACGGCACCCACTTCGACATCCCCGAGCAGGTGCGCCGGATCGAGTGCTGCCTCGCGCCGACGAGCGACGGCGCCATCTACTACACCGGCCCGAGCGAGGACTTCTCCCGGCCGGGACGGATGTGGTGGGCGGTGCCGCAGGGCATCACCGACTTCTCCACGTGGCGCGAGGTGACCACCGTCTACCACGAGGGCGTGCCGGGTCACCACCTCCAGGTCGCCCAGACCGCCGTCCGGGCCGACCTGCTCAACCGCTGGCAGCGGCTGCTGTGCTGGGTCTCCGGGCACGGCGAGGGCTGGGCGCTCTACTCGGAGCGGCTGATGGACGAGCTGGGCTACCTCGACGACCCGGGTGACCGGCTCGGCATGCTCGACGGGCAGGCGCTGCGCGCGGCCCGGGTCATCGTGGACATCGGCATGCACCTGGAGCTGGAGATCCCGAAGGACAACGCGTTCGGCTTCCACCCGGGCGAGCGGTGGACGCCGGAGCTGGGCTGGGAGTTCATGCGGGCGCACTGCCGGGTGCCGGACGAGAACCTGCGCTTCGAGCTGAACCGCTACCTGGGCTGGCCCGGGCAGGCGCCGTCGTACAAGGTGGGCGAGCGGATCTGGTTGCAGGCCCGGGAGGACGCGAAGGCCCGCAAGGGCGCCGACTTCGACCTCAAGGAGTTCCACCGCCAGGCGCTCGACCTGGGTTCGCTGGGACTCGACCCGCTGCGCAAGGCGCTGGCCCGGATCTGAGCCGGTGCCGGGTGCCGGCGGTGAGTCCCGCCGGCACCCGCACGCGTCAGGCGCCGAGCGTCAGCCGCAGCGTCGGCCGGCCGGTGAGCGTGTTGCTGGTGACGTACGCCAGGTCGATGACCGGGTCGGTGAACGTCACCGGGATGGGCAGCGTGACCGGCAGGCCGTCCGGGAACGGCAGGTCCGGGGTCAGCGTCAGCTTGATGCCGGCGAGCTTGCCGACGAACCGGGTGCAGTAGAACGCGACGTCGTCGCGGACCGTGAGGCGGTCGGTCGCGTACCGCTGGGTGCGGCCCCGGGGACCGTCGGCGACCAGCAGGAAGTCGTCGGTCACCGCCTCCTTCATGCTGAACTTCAGCACCTTGAGCACGCCCTGCTCGGTCTGTAGGTCGGTGATCCCCTCGAACCGCAGCCCGGTCATGGTCACCTTGGAGCCGGTGAGCTTCGACGGCTGCTGGCCCACCTTCGGCAGGCTCGGGTCGGCGGCGATACGCGGCAGCGGCTTGCCCGGTTCCACCTTGCCGGGCTTCGCCGGTTCCTCCTTGCCCGGCTTGCCCGGCGCCGGGCAGTCGGTCGGGCCGGGACGGGTCGTCGGCTTGCTCGTCGGGGTCGCCGACCCACTCGCGGTCGGTGTGGGCGAGGGCGTCGCGCTCTTGTCGCTGCCGCCCTTGAACAGGTCGCCGATCCCGTCGAAGAAGTCGGTGATGATGTTGCCTTCCCGCGTCGGGCTCGCGCTCGGCGTCGGGGTGGGCGTCGCGGAGGGTGCGCTCGCGCCGGACGACGGCGTGGCGGACTTCGACGGGCAGGCGCTCGCGGCGGGCTTGCTCGGGGCGGCCTGCACCGCCTGCGGCTGTACGGCCAGGCCGGCGGCGGCGAGGCCGAGCACCACGAGGACGATGCCGAAGGTGCGCGGGTCCGCCGAACGTCCCGCCCACTCCGGCGGGCCGCCGTCGGATCCGGCCGCCTGCCCGTTCGCCGACTGCCGAGGGACCGGCCGCTCCCCGCCCGGCCGCTCGGCAGTCGGCTGCTCGACGGCCGGCCGGACGCCGACCGGCACCTCGACGGTCGGCCGCTCGTCCGCGGTCTGTGCGTCCACGGGCTGTGCGTCCACAGGCTGCGCGTCGACGGGCTTTGCGTCCACGGGCTGTGCGTCCACGACGGTCTCGGGCTCGTCGTCCACCGTGGTGCCGGGCTCGTCGGTGTCGCGCTCGACCTCGGCCGCTTCGGCACCGGCGGGACCGGCCGGCGGGGTCGGCACCCAGGCGAACGCGAGCGCGCTGCCCACGATGCCGAGCAGCAGGCCGAGGAAGAAGCCGCCGAGGTTGAGCCCGATCAGGGAGTAGACGGCGGTGATCGCCGCGACGATCGAGTAGAACAGCCGCTGCGCCGGACTGAGCCAGAGCAGCACCCCGCAGGTCACCAGGATGCCCGGGATCAGCAGGGAGAGCAGGCCGGTGGCGCCGCTGCTGAAGCTCAGGCCGTTGAGGGTCAACCGGGTGGAGGCGAGCATCTCCACCCCGGCCAGGATGATGAACAGCCCGCCCCAGAACGGCCGGGTCCGCTGCCAGCGGCGGAAGGTCCGCCAAGCCCGGGCCGCGGTGCCGAGCCGGGCGTGGGACGGTTCGACGGTTGTCACGTACTCCTCCTGGCGGAGCGGGGACGGGGACGGTGGGGCGGGCCCGCGGTGGTCGGCCACCGCGGGCCGTGCTCAGCTCAGAAGCACTCCTTGCCCTTGGCGTCGTCGCCCACGTTGACCTTGAGCCGGAGCCCGACCAGGTTGAACGTCGAGGAAGTGGTGTAGCGGGACACCTGCTTCAGATCACGGATGGTCACCCGGTCGGAGTTCTGGCCGAACGAGCCTCGCTGCGCCGTCGGGTTGAGGTCGCTGGCGTCGCGGCCGATCTGGATGTTGGTGAAGGTGGCGTTGCCCTCGAGCGAGTCCATCGCGATGACGAGGTCCTTGGCCCGGGCGGGGTCCTTGCCCTCACCGGCGTTGATGGTGAGCACCACCGGCAGGCCGGGCAGGTCGGCGCGGACGGACTGGCAGAGCTTGTACAGCTCGGCGCTGCTGATCTCGGCCATCGCGACCGGGCGCGTGGTGCCGGCCTTGCCGTCCTCGCCCTTCTCGCGGACGATGCCGCCGTACTGCTTGAAGCCCTCGCCCTCCAGGCGCTCGGCGCCGATCTTGAACGTCTGCCCGGATACGGTGATGTCGGAGGCGATGGCGCCGGTCGACATGCCGAACAGGATGGCACCGGCGGCGGCCGTGGTGGGCACGATCATGGCGGCGAACCGCCGCCACCGGGTACGACCCTGGTTGTCGAGCCGATTCTGCACGGAGTTCCTCCTCGAACGAATGTGCGCGGCGGCCGGTTGCGAACCGGCGGCCCGCGCCGGGCCCGTCCTTCTGTTACCGACGGGTAACGATCGAGCCTGATCGTGCACCCGATGCGGTGTGGCTCACAACCCCCTGATTACCCGGCGGTAACACCGGGGGGATACGGGCAGGTGACCGGGCGTCACGAAATCCCAGGCCACGGCGGGAGATGAGGGCGAAATGTCGCGCCAAACCGGGCATCGATGGCGATGAGCGCGACGGAAAGTTACCGGATATCTCGCCGTTACAATCGAGTAACGAATGTAAAGTACGGTCGCCCGCATGGGCGATCTGCACGACGGAGGGGTGGACCGCGGTGCGGCCCACCCCTCCGTCGTGCTTCCGGCGTACCGGTCAGCGGCGTTCCACCTCACCGGCGCCCGAGCGCTGGGCCGGCACCGACGGATCGTCGGACCGCCAGTTCGTCGACGCCGGCGGGATCTCGTCGTCGAGCGGGCCACCGACGGGCTCCTGGTCGACGCGGGTGGGCGTCGGGTCGGAGGTCGGCGCGTCCGCGCGATGCCGGGCGTTGCCGTCGCCCTTGGGCCGGGTCACCAGCCACACGCCCGCGATCAGGGCGATCAGGCCCAGCACACCGGCGATGATCGGGCCCCAGACACTGATCATGCCGATCTTGAAACGGTTGTCCTTCACCGTCTCGACGCTGCGGCTGATCGTGTCGTCGTTGTAGTTGAAGTCCGCGTCCAGCAGCACGGTCGGGGCGCCGGTGTCCGGACGCAGCTCCTTGTACTGCTGCTCGCGCACCTTGATGTAGGCGCCGGTCACCGGGTCGACCCAGAGCGTACGGGTGTTGCTGTAGACGACCTGACCGCTGGTCGCGGTCGGCGCGAACTTGCCCAGCAGCGTCTTGACGCTGTCCGCCGGGGTGTTCAGCGGCTCGTTCTCGATCCGCTGCTCGAAGCGGTACGTCTCGACGCCCTTGATCTTCTCGGTGCCGGTGAACCGCGCCGGGAAGGTCTTCTTCAGGTCGCGGTCGAACACCTGGTAGTCACGCTTGCCGGTGCCGAACGGGAACTTGTAGATCTGGCCGGAGTAGCGCACGTTGCCGACCGGGGTCTGTTCCGCGCCGGACTCGTTGAGCCACTGCTCGTCCCACGGCGCCGCCGCGCCGGAGATCCGGTAGAGCGCCAGCTCGGTGCTGTACTGGCTGATCACATCCTGGTTGTCGCTGCGCTTGACCGTCTGGAAGACGTTCCAGATGACCGCGTCGCCCTTCAGCTCCTTGGGCACGCGGTCCTTGGTGTCCTCCGGCTGCGGGATGACCTCGATGCTGGACACGAGATCGGCCTGCGGCACCTCGATGCTCACCGCGCCGGCTTCGGACTTGATCTGTAGGAACTTCGCGCCCTTCGCCTCCGCGACGGACGTCGTTGGTTCCAGGTCATAGGGCAGCTTGGTCACGGCGGGGGCCACGTAGAACGGCAGCCCGGCCGCGAAGACCAGCAACAAGACACCTAGCCCGAAGAGCGCGGCGCCCACGCGAAGCTTCACTCATCCTCCTGTAACCTGCCGCCCTACGGTCTGTCGTCCGGGGCACCCGATCCTTAGCATTGGCGGGAGGTTACTCCCCAGTCACCTTCAAAAGCGACCCCCTGGATGTCCAGATGTCCACAGCCACCACGCCAACAGTCCCGGAGCCATCGGTAACGGGCCGTCTTCCCGCCCTCGACGCGCTGCGAGCGATCGGCGCGGTGGCGGTCGTCGGTCACCACGTCGGCTTCCAGACCGCCGTCACCATGAACACCACGTGGGGCGGCTGGTTGGCGCGCCTGGACGTGGGCGTGGCGATCTTCTTCGTGCTGTCCGGCTTCCTGCTGTTCCGCCCGTGGGCGCTCAGCGTCGCGACCGGACGGCCGCGGCCTCGCACCAAGCGGTACTTCTGGCGCCGGGCGCTGCGGATCCTGCCCGCGTACTGGCTGGCGGTGGTGGTCTGTTTCGTCGTCCTGCCCGGCAACCACCCGGTGTCGGCAGGTGACTGGCTGCGCCACCTCACGCTCACCCAGATCTACGAGGCCGGGCAGCTCGGGCACGGGCTCAGCCAGACCTGGAGCCTCGCCACCGAGGTCGTCTTCTACCTGCTCCTGCCGCTGCTCGCCGTGCTCGCCGTGGGCCGGACCTGGCGTCCCGTCCGCACCGTGCTGCTCGCCTCCTCCGGGGCGCTGCTGACGCTCGGGTGGGTCGCCATGATGGGCGCCGGCTGGCTCGACGGCGCGCTGCACACGATGTGGTTCCCCTCGTACGGCGCCTGGTTCGGCGGCGGCATGGCGCTGGCCGCGGCGCACGTGGCCCTGCGTACCGGCACCGCGCCGGCCGCCTTCCGGGTGCTCGACGACCTCGCCTCGGCGCCGCTCGCCTGCTGGGCGGCAGCGGTCGCGGTGATGGCGATCGCGACGACGCCGATCGCCGGCCCGCGCGACCTGACCAGCCCGACCGCCACCGAGTTCGGCACCAAGCTGGCGCTCTACCTCCTGATCGCCGTCCTGATCACGATCCCGGTGGCGTTCGGCGGGCGGACCCGGGCGAAGGAGGCCTTCAGCAGCGGGTGGGCACGGTGGATGGGGCACGTGTCGTACGGCCTGTTCCTGTGGCACCCGCTGGTCATCGAGCTGATCTACCTGCTCGAGGACCGGCCGCTGTTCACCGGCCAGTTCGTCAACGTCTTCGCCCTGACCATGGTCTTCGGCCTGGCGTACGCCGCGGTCAGCTACTACGGCGTCGAGCGCCCGCTCCAGACGCTCGGCACGCAGAGCCGCCGCCGGCCGACCGGGCGCGGACCGGCATCGGGGACGTCCGCCGTCCCGGCCACCACACCGGACGTCGCGGCTCCCGCCTAGCTGTCACGTACCGCTCACCTTCAGTGACCCGGCGACGGCCGGCGGCCCGACGCCGCCGGTCGGGGCATTGCCGGGCGCAGGCCCAGCCCTTAATGTGACGCGCACCGCTAAATTACTTGAGAGTAGGGTTCGCGTGGAGCGTCGCTTCGGCATGCCCGGACACGTGCTGTTCCTCAACTGGCGAGACACTCGCAACCCCGAGGGCGGCGGTTCCGAGGTGTACGTGGAACGGATCGCCGCCGAGCTGGTGGCGCGCGGATTCCGCGCCACCCTGTTCTGCGCCGCGCACCGCGAGGCCCCCGCCGACGAGGTCAACGACGAGGGCATCCGGTTCGTCCGGCGCGGCGGCCGGCACACCGTCTACCTGTGGGCCGCGCTCTGCTACCTGGCCGGGGCGTTCGGCCTCGGCCCGCTCGCCGCGCGCCGGGGCGGCCGGCCGGACATCCTCGTCGACGTCTGCAACGGCCTGCCGTTCCTCTCCCCGCTCTGGGCCCGCCGCCCGGTGGTCAAGCTGATCCACCACGTGCACCGCGAGCAGTGGCCGGTGGTCCTGCCGCAGTGGGCCGCCCGGTTCGGCTGGTGGGTCGAGTCGTCGCTTGCGGTACGCGTCTACCGGCGGTGCCGGTACGTCACCGTGTCCGAGGCGACCCGGCGCGAACTCGCCACCCTCGGCGTACCGCCGGAGCAGGTCTCCGTGGTCTACAACGGCACGCCGGAGCTGCCCCGCACCGACGTCGAACGCGCCCCGTTCCCGCTGCTCGTGACGCTCAACCGCCTGGTGCCGCACAAGCGGGTGGAGGTGGCGCTGCGCGCTGTCGCGGCGCTCGCCGACGAGCTGCCCCAGCTCCGGCTGGTGGTCGCCGGGCAGGGCTGGTGGGAGTCGCACCTGCGCGAGGTCGCCGACGAGCTGGCCATCACCGACCGGGTGGACTTCCGGGGCTTCGTGACGGAGGAGGAGAAGGCCGCGCTGCTCGCCTCGGCCTGGGTCGCCCTGACGCCGTCACTGAAGGAGGGCTGGGGGCTGACGATCGTGGAAGCCGGCGCGGCGGGTACGCCGACAGTGGCGTTCCGGGAGGCGGGCGGCGTCGCGGAGGCGGTGGTCGACGGACGTACCGGCCTGCTGGCCGACGACATCGACGACTACCTGGCGAAGGTGCGCGCGCTGCTGCACGACGACGAGATGCGTCAGGAGATGGGCGCTCAGGCCCGGCGGCACGCGGCGAACTTCACCTGGCCGGTGGCGGGGGAACGCTTCGCGACCCTGCTGGAGACTGCGGACTCGCCCCGCCCGGTCCAGCGGCGGGGCGACCCGTCCTACCTGTTGCCGTAGACCTCGGGGGCGTACGGGTCCTGCTTCCCGGCCCGCTTGGCCGCCTCCGTGGCGTTACGCGCCTCGGTCGCGGCCTCCTCGGCCGTGGCGGTCGCGGCGGCCGAGAGCCCGCCGAGGGCCAGGACCCCGAGCAACGCCGCCACCAGGCCGGACACGACAAGGGTCAAAGCTCTACGCATGCCATTCCTCCGATGGTGAGACGTGCGAGCGGACGTTACCACGCAGTAGCTCGCCGGCGTAGGGTCGAAAAGGCGGCAGCCATGACCGCCAGAACGGCAGTTCCGCACGCGAGCACGACCAGCCAGCGGCTCGCTCCGGCCCGCGGCGGCGGACCCGAGGCGGCCGGGTTCCGGTAGAGGCTCAGCGACTCCCCCTCGTACCGGAGGTCGAGACCGGCCAGGACGGCCGCGTCCACTGTGCTCGGCGTACCGTGCTGCACCACCACCCAGCCCACGCCCGTGGCCGAGACCGGCCGCCCCTCGGCGAGCACCCGGCGCACCTCGCGCAGGCGCGGATTCTCCCCGGCCACCGCGACGTCGTCGACCACGAGCGTGTCGTCGGTGAGCACGGTTCCCGGCAGGTAGCGGGGCGCCGGGTCCAGCACCACCCGGCCCGGGTTCCACGGATAGGCCCGGTAGGTGGTCAGCGGCAGGGCGAGGATCTCACCGGGGTCGTCGGGCAGGCGCTCGGCGACCGCCCGCCAGTCCGCCGGGTAGCGCACCGGGCTGATCCGGCCGGCCCCGCCGAACGCCAGGTCGGGCATCACGGCCACCGGCAGGAGCAGCAGCCCGGCCAGCACGATCCCGGCGACCTCGCGGTCGATCCGGGCCACCAGCCGTTCGGCACCCAGCGCCGCGCACACCACCAGCACGAGGGCGTACGGCGCGAGGAACTTCTGCCCGTCGCGGAGCAGCCCCGCGCCCGGCACGTGCGCCACCGCCCAGCTCAGCGCCGCGTTTCCACCGGGCAGCACGGCGAGCGCGGCCAGCAGGTACGCGCCGCCGGCCAGCACGCCCAGCCGTACCGCCGCGCCCGCCGGCAGCCGCCGCCGCAGCAGGCCCGCGCCGACCACCGCCAGGACCACGAGCACCACAGTCGCCAGCGGGGCCAGCGTGGCGGACCGGCTGGCCGGGGTGGCCTGCACGTTCCAGATGCCGCCGGTGCCCGCGAGCGCCACCAGCGGGCCCGCCCAGTTCTCGGCACGCGCCGCGAACGCCGCCACGCCCGCCGGGTCGGACGTGCCGCCCGCGCCGGTGACCAGGGCCGCCACGATCCACGGGGCGTTCAGCAGCGCGACACCACCCACCGCGACCGCGGACAGCCGCAGCCGCGCCCGGTCCGCCGCCAGCACCAGCACCGTCGCCAGCGCGATCAGGCCACCGGTCGGGGTGATCGCGGCGGGCGCGGCGAGCAGCACCACCCGGGCGAGCGCGCCGTCGCGGCCCGCCCGCAGGTCCAGCGCCGCCCGCACCAGCCAGGGCAGTGCGGCGTACGCCAGCAGCAGCCCCCACTGCCCGATCAGCAACCGCTCGGCCAGGTACGGCGTCCACGCGTACGCCACGGCGGCGACCAGCCGCACCGCGCGCCGCTCGGTCGGCACCAGCCGTCCGGCGCCCACGGCGGCGAACAGGACCGCCCCGGCCAGCGCCACCCGCTGCACCACCCAGCCCGGCACGAGCTGGGTCACCAGCGAGACCAGCGCGTCCATCGGCACCGCCCGGGGCAGGCTCTGCGCCGGGGCCACCAGATCCCAGCTCAGCGGCTGCCGGGGGACGAACACCATGTCGTACCGCAGCGCGTAGCCCGGCGCCGCGAGCGGAGCCAGGATCAACACGGTGACGACCACCGCCACGAGGTACAGCGGCAGCGACTCCCGCCACCGCCGGACCGCGGGGCTGCCGCCCTCGGCGGGACGTCCGGTCATTACGGCTTCGGCACCGCCCGGCCGATGGTGACCAGGTTGGTGCACAACCGGACGCCGGGCGTGTTCACGGTCAGTTCGACGGCGGACCCGGCGCCCTCCAGCATGAAGAACACGTCGTTCAGCCCGCTCTTCAGCGTGATCTCGCGGGTGGCGTCGCCGAGCTTGAACACCGCCGTCGAGTCGCCGGAGCTGACGTAGCCGAAGTGCACCACGTACGGCCACTCCACCAGGTAGCCGTCCATCGGGATGCGGACGGTCCGGCCGCCCTCGGCCAGGTGCCCACAGCCCTCCACGGTGCCGGGCGCGACCTTGCGCCCCTCGACCACGACCGGCCGGATCCGGCCGTTCTCGTCGAACGTCGACGGCTTCTCGCTCATCGTCACGAACGTCGGCCGCCGCTCCGCCGGACGGAAGAAGTGGGACTGGAGGTTGTCCGGCCAGAAGTACCCGGCCACGACCCGGTCCGGGACGGTCGTGTCGAAGAAGACGGTGCCGGGCGGCGCGGCGGCCAACTCGGCCTGCGTCGTGGCCAGGTAGTCCCGCCCGTGCTTGGTGCTCCAGTTGTCGCCGAACCGCGCGGTGCTCCACAGCGTGCCCACCCCGATGGTGGCCAGCAGCACGACCATCGAGACCAGGCCGACCGCGAACGCGCCCGGCTCCCGCAGCACGGTCGGCAGCGGCCACGCGGAGACGTCGTCCTCGTCGCTGTCCTTCATCCCGAGCAGCGCCACCCCGACGCAGATCGCGGCCACCAGCACCACGTCCGCGACGTACCGGGGGACGACGCCGACCAGCGGCCCCAGCGGTCCGCCGAGCCGGGTCACCGCGAACAGCGCCGCGACCAGGCCGAGGTAGCAGGCGAGCAGCAGCCAGGCCCGCCCGGCGGACGGCCGCCGCCGCACGGTGACCACGATCAGCGCCGCGAGCACCGCCCAGGACAGCCACTTCGCGATGTCGTACGGGTCGGACAGCGGCGGCCCGTCACCGGCGTACGTCCAGCGCCACGGTCCGCCGAGCAGGCCCGGCACCACCGTGTCGCCGATCAGGTCGCCCAGGAAGGTGAAGACCTGCCCGACCGAGGTGGGCTCGTCCAGCCCACGGGCCGGGCGGGTCAGGTAGTACGCCAGGTAAGCCCCGGACAGCACGGTGAGCATCAGCCACGCCGGCCAGAACCGCACGACGGTGGTCACCAGGCTGCGCCACGCGCGGCCCTTGGTGAACAGGAACGCGGTCAGCAGGAACAGCAGCGGCACGATCAGCAGCGCCTTGGTGTCGAAGAGCAGGCCGAACACCAGCCAGAACGCGACCAGGACGAGGTGCCGCCTCCGGCCGGTGCGCACGTACCGGACCTGGGCCGCCACGGCGAGGACCAGGGCGAGCTGCGGCGGCAGCACGAGCAGGCCGACCAGCCACAGCGACGACACCTCGAGCGTCAGCGGGCTGAACAGGAACAGGCTCAGCGGGACGAGCAGCCCCCAGCCGGGCCGCAGCAGGTCACGGAGCAGCCGGTAGAGGGCGATCCCCACCGCCGCCTGCCCGGCCGCCAGCAGCAGGATCCACGGCCAGCCGGCGAAACCGGCCGCCCGGACCATCAGCCAGGCGACCGCCAGCCCGCCCGGCATGAGGTGGTTGTTGAACGTGCCCAGCAGGTAGTCCGGGTCCAGCCGGGTGTCGAGCACCTGCGCGGCGATGACGAACTCGTCCTGCGAGAACCAGCCACGGGCGGCCAGCCCGGCGCGCGACGCGACGGACACGATGATGAGCGCGATCGCGACCGCGCGGACGCGGTCGGCGGCTATCCAGCGACCGAGCGGTCCGGGTCCGTCGTCCTCCGCGCCGACGGCTGCCGGATGCGTCTCGGCCGCTGCTTGTGGCATTGACATGGTCGGCAGCCTGCCACACGCTTACACGCCGTGGGGACGGCCGTTCTCCTGATAACGCCCCGCAGCGCCCCCAGGTCGCCGCTGCGCGTCCGGTCCGGATAACGTCGCGCGACACGCGTCATGTTGCAGGTGCGCGTACGGCCGGCGAGACAGGAGCCGAAAATGCGTGCGGACGGGACGACAACGTCGCCGACGGGGACGGACACCCCCGCCCGGGAGACCGGCCGGGCCCGGCAGACGGCGCGACGGTTCCGGCACCTGACGATCTGTCTCGCGCTCACCGCCCTCGCCTTCCAGCAGGCACCCGGGCAGGTCGTCCCGGACACCAAGGTCGACCTGAACGTCAATCCGGCCGGGTGGCTGCTGCGCTCACTGCACCTCTGGGATCCCACCGGCACGTTCGGCCAGCTCCAGAACCAGGCGTACGGATATCTCTGGCCGATGGGCCCGTTCTTCCTGCTCGGGACGGAACTGGGCATCGCGCCGTGGATCGTCCAGCGGCTGTGGTGGGCGCTGCTGTTCTGCGTCGCGTACCTCGGTGTGGTGCGGCTGGCGGGCCGGCTCGGCATCGGCAGCCCCGCCGGCCGGATGATCGCCGGCGTCGCGTTCGCGCTGTCCCCGCGCATCCTGACCCAGCTCGGCTGGTCGTCGGTGGAGTCCTGGCCCAGCGCCGTCGCGCCGTGGGTGCTCATCCCGCTCGTCGGACTCGCCCGGGGCGCCCGGCTGCGCCGCGCGGTCGCCGGGTCGGCGATCGCCGTCGCCTGCGCGGGCGGCGTCAACGCCACAGCCGTCGCCGCCGTGGTGCCGCTCGCCCTGCTCTGGCTCGCCACGCTCCGGCCGCTGCGCCGCCGCGTCACCGCCCTCGCGGCCTGGTGCGGCGCGGTCGCCCTGGCCACCGCGTGGTGGCTGATCCCGCTGCTGGTCCTCGGCCGGTACAGCCCGCCGTTCCTGGACTACATCGAGACCGCCCGCAACACCACGAGCGTCACCGACGCGGTGACGACGCTGCGCGGCGCCTCCTACTGGGTCGCCTACCTGGCCTCCCCGTTCGGCGCGACCATCCCGGCCGGCGCGCGGCTGGCCAGCGACACGCTGCTCGTCGTGGCCACCCTGGCGGTCGCCGCGCTCGGCGTGCTCGGCCTGTCCCGGCGGGGGATGCCGCACCGGCGGTTCCTCATCACCGGCCTGCTGCTCGGCGTCGCGCTCGTCGGGCTCGGGCACACCGGCGACCTGCCGAACATCCTCGCCGGGCCGCAGCAGCAGTTCCTCGACGGCATCGGCGCCCCGCTGCGCAACGTGCACAAGTTCGACGTGCTGCTCCGCCTGCCGCTGGCGCTCGGCCTGGCGCACCTGGTCAGCCTCGCCGTACGCGCCGCCCGGACCGCACCCGAGCAGCGCCGCGGCCGCGCCACGGCCCGGGCCTGGCTCACCGCCGGCACCGCGATGGTGGCGGTCGCGGGCGTCGCCTCACCGGCGCTCGCCGGCGGCCTCGCCACCCCTGGGGCGGTCAAGGACGTGCCCGGCTACTGGCACGAGGCCACCGACTGGCTGGACGCGAACACCGGGCGCGGGCGCGTGCTCGTCGTCCCCGGCGCGCGCTTCCCCGCGTACGACTGGGGCAGCACCACCGACGAGATCGCCCAGCCGCTGCTGGACAGCCGGTGGGCGGTCCGCAACGCCATCCCGTTCACCCCGCCCGCCACGATCCGGCTGCTCGACGCGATCGAGTCGACGCTCGCCACCGGCGCCGGCTCGGCCGGCCTGGCCGACCTGCTCGCCCGCTCCGGGATCAGCCACGTCCTGTTCCGCGCCGACCTCGACCACGGCCGCTCGGACACGGCCCGCCCGGCGGTCGTCCGGCAGGCGCTGGAACGCTCGCCCGGGCTGACCCGCGTCGTGTCCTTCGGCCCGGTACGCGGCGGCTCCGACTCCCCGGACGAGTTCCGCGACCAGGGCCTCGACGTGCCCGGGCGCGCACTCGAGGTGTACCGGGTGGACCGGCCCGTCCAGCCGGTGGTCGCGTACGACCGCGACGACGTGACCACAGTCGTCGGCGGTCCCGAGTCGCTGCTCGACCTGGCCGCCTCGGGCCAGCTCGGCGCCGCGCCCACGATCCTGGCCGGCGACGCGAAGGCCGGCGAGACCACCGGGCGGGTCGTGATGACCGACGGGCTGCGCCGGCGCGACGTCTCGTTCGGCCGGCTGCGCGACAACTCCTCCCAGACACTCACCGCGGACGACACCTTCGCGGTGTCCGCGCCCGCGCACGACTACCTGCCCGACTGGGGGCCGGAGTGGTCGACCGTCGCCCGCTTCGAGGGCATCAGCGGGATCCGCGCCTCGACCGCCCGTTCCCAGATCGACGCCACCGGCGGCGCCCGGCCGGAGTACCAGCCGTACGCGGCGATGGACGGCGACACCGCCACTTCCTGGCGGTCGGCGCCGCACTCGCGCAGCGACAGGCAGTGGATCGAGGTCAACCTGGCGAACCCGACCCGGGTCACCCGGGTGGAGGTGTGGTTCGACCTGAAGGCCGACGCCCTGCCCACCACGGTCACCGTGACCGCCGGGTACGAGAGCCGCACCGTCGAGCAGTTCGGCGACCACATGGTCTTCGAGCTGCAGGGCGTCCACGCCACCCGCAAGGTCGAGGTCTCCGTCGACGCCGCGTTCGACCTGCGCCCGTTCGGCGACAAGTCGGTCGGCATCACCGAGATCAAGATTCCCGGCGTCGAGACCGGCCGGACCCTCCAGTTGCCCGCCGCCCCCGCCACCGACCAGCCGGCCGGCGTCGTCGTGTCGGCGGCGCCGTCCACGCCCGCCTGCTTCACAGTCGACGGCCGCCCGCGCTGCTCCACCGACGCGATCCGCGGCTCGGAGGACGCCTCCACCATCGACCGCACCTTCACGCTGCCGGTGGCCGGGACGTACGACGCGAGGCTGTGGGCACGGCCGACGCCCGGCCCGGAGCTGAACGCCGCCCTGGACAAGCTGGTCGCGGACGCCCAGCCGTTGCGCCTCGCGCCGCAGGTCACCGCGTCCTCGACGGCGGTACCCGACCCGGTCGGCCGGCCCGGCGCGGTCCTCGACGGCGACCCGGCCACGAGCTGGTCACCGGCGCCCAACGACGAGGCCCCGATCCTGCGCCTCACCTGGCTCGAACCGCAGGTCATCAGCCGGATCCGCTTCACCGTCGAGGAAGGGACCGCCGCCACCCGGCTCGGCAGCGTCCGGGTGGTCGGCAACGACGGGTTCCGCAGCAACCTGCTCACCAACGACGGCGTGCTCACGCTCGACCCGCCGATGCGGACCGACTCGATCACCATCCAGTTCCTCGACAAGCCGTCCGCCACCAGCATCGACCCGTACGGCCTGCGCCTGCCCGAGCCGCTGCCCGTCGCGGTCGGCGAGGTGACGGTGCTGCCCCTCGGGACCACTGTCGCGCCCCGCCCGGAGACGCCGCTGAAGCTGGCCTGCGGATCGGGCCCGACGCTCCAGGTCGGCTCGTCCCGGATCACCACCACGCTCACCGGCACCGTGCGCGACCTGCTGGAGATGCGCGAGATGCCGGTCACCGCCTGCGGCCGCAACACGCCGAAGCAGCTCGACCTGGGCAGCGGCGAGCACCGCGTCGTCACCACGGCGAGCACGCTCGCCACCGCCACCCGGGTCGCGCTGGCGCCACGTACCGCCACGCCCGCCGCGGCGGCCACCGCCGGCGACATCCAGGTGGGTTCCTGGTCGGCCACCGAGCGGCGGGTACGGGTGTCCGAGCACCCCGTCGACCGGGTGCTCGCGGTCCGGGAGAACACCAACACCGGCTGGCAGGCGACCATCGGCGGGAAGACGCTCACGCCGCTCGTGGTGGACGGCTGGCAGCAGGGCTGGATCCTTCCCGCCGGTGTCTCCGGGGACGTGGTGCTGCGCTTCACGCCGGACACCCCGTACCGGATGGGTCTGCTGGTCGGCGGCGTCCTGCTGGCGGTGGTGGTCCTGCTCGCGGTGCTGCCGGACCGCCGACCGGCCGGGGATCGCGAGGTCGTCGCCGTACCGGCGGCGCGGCGACGGCTCACCCGCTCGCTGCCGCTCCTCGGAGTCGGCGCCGCAGCGCTCGTGCTCCACAGCGGTCTGCTCGGCGCCCTGCTGGTCGCGGCGGGCTTCATGCTCGCCGTGCCCGGGCCGCGCCGCCTGCCCTGGACCGGTGACCCCCGGCGGGTCAGGAGGATCGCCCGGGCGGCCGAGACGTGGCTTCCCGGCGCGCTCGTGGCGCTGGCCGGGTGGGTCTACCTGGAATCGGCCGACCAGCACACCGACGCGCTGCCGCAGCTCCTGACGGTCGCCGCCCTGGGCGCGCTCTGGCTTCCCACGACCGCCCGCCGACGGCCCGTGCGCCGGATCAGGCCGACCTCGGCGGCCGCCCCGGCCGTGCCGGCCCTCCGAGCGCCGGAGCCGGCCGGGCAGCCGACGCCCGTCCCCGCCCTCGCCGCCGCTGCCGTCGCCGCTCCGGCCACAGTCGCCGCTCCTGCCGCCGCACCCACCGGTCCGGTTGCGGGCCTGGGACCGGACCACGAGACCGGTCGGGTCGGCAGCCGCGACGCCGGTCCGGGCGGGAGCCGCGACGCCGAGCCTGGACCGGGCCGGGACGCGGACCGCGACGCCGAGCCGGGCGCGGACCGCGACGCCGAGCCGGGCGCGGGCCGAGGCCCGGACCACGACGCCGAGCCGGGACCGGACCTGGACGGTCGCGCCGTGCCGGGTCCCGAGGGGCGGCCGGGACCGGACGCCATCCCGGGCGCGGACGACGGCCCGGGCGCGGACGACGGCCCGGGCGCGGACGACGGCCCGGGCGCGGACGGCGTGCCGGGCTCGGACGGCGGCCCGGTGTCCCGCGTCTCGGAGATCACGTGAGCGAGGGCCGGCCGGGCCCCGGGCCGGAGGCGGCGGACGACCGGAGAACCGGGCTGGGCGCGGCGGGCGTCGCGGTCACGCTGGCCGGTGTCCTGGTCAACGGACTGGCCTATCTGGTGCCGGTGCTCGCCGCCCGGAAGCTCGACGCGGACGACCTCGGCGCGCTCGCCACCGCCCTCGGCCTGGTCGCCATCGCCGGTGTGCCGGGGCTCGGCCTGCAACTGGCGGTCGCCGTGCACCACGCCCGGCACGGCCAGTCCGACACCCGGCGGCTCACCGTGCTGACCGCCGCCGTGTGCGCGGGGGCGCTGCTGGTGGCGACGCCGGTGCTGGTCGCCGCGCTGGACCTGCCGGCGGTGGTGCCCGCGCTGCTGGCCGTCACCACCGCCTCGGTGGTGCTCTCGTCGCGCTCGCTCGGCGAACTGCAGGGCGGTCAGCGCTTCCTGCGGCTCGCCACCGCGATGGCGCTGCTGGCCGCCGCCCGTTACGGCGGGGTGATCGTGGGGCTGCTGCTCGGCGCGGGCCTGACCGGCGCGCTGGGGATCGGGGCGCTCACCGCCGCGCTGGCGCCCCCGGCGCTGGCCTGGCTCACCGGTACGCCCCGGCGCCCGTCGGCCGCCCCGCGCCTGACCGTCGCCCAGGTGACCGCCGGATGCGGGGCGACGCTGGCGATGCTCGTCGTCTCCTACGCCGACCTGCTCCTGGCCCGGCAACTGCTGCCACCGTCGGGCTCCGGGGCGTACTCGGTGGGGACCGTCCTGACCAAGGGCGCGCTCTGGGCGCCGCAGGTCGCCGCCGTCCTCGCCCTGCCGCGCCTGGCCCGCGGGGACCGCCGCAGCCGCACCGTCGCGCTCGCGGTGACGGGTGCGTGCGGTCTGGTCCTGGTCGGCGCGTCGGCGGTCGCGGGCGGGTTGGCCTTCCGGCTCGTCGGCGGACCCGACTACACGGCGCTCGGCCGGTACGCGCCGCTGTTCGCCGCCGTCGGCGCGCTCTACGCGGTGACGTTCGTGCTGCTCAACGACCGGCTCGCCGGGGGCGTCAGGTGGGCGGCGGCACCGCTGTGGCTGGGCACCGCGGCGCTGGTGACGGTCGCCGCGATCGTGCGCCCGCGTACCGTCGGCGGTCTCGTCGCCGCGGCCCTCGCGACGGCCGTGGTCACGACGCTGCTGATGGCCGTGCCGGCGGGTCGGCGGACAGCCAGTCACCCAGCAACAGGTGATCGATCGAGTCCGGCCGACCCAGCGACCGGCCGGACGCGATCCGCTCCCGCAGCTCCGCCCGCGTGAACCAGCGCGCGTCCAGCAGCTCCACGCCGTCGACGCGGACCTCCTCGGAGGCGGCGACGGCCCGGAAACCCACCATCAGGCCGGCGGGGAACGGCCACGCCTGCGACCCCTGGTAGGTCACGTCGGTGACGGTCACGCCCGCCTCCTCCTGAAGCTCCCGGCGGACCGCGTCCTCCAGGCTCTCGCCGACCTCGACGAAACCGGCGAGCGTCGACCAGGCCCCCTCGGCCGCGCCCGCGTGCCGGGCCAGCAGGCAGCGCCCCGGCGGGCCGGGCGCCTCGACGAGCACGATGACGGCCGGCTCGATCCGGGGGAACAGCAGCCGCCCGCACTCCGCGCCGGCGCAGGCCCGGACGTGCCCGCCACCACCGGCCACCGCCGCCGCGCCGCACGCGCCGCAGTAGCGCTGCTGCCGGTGCCACAACAGCAACCCCCTGGCGTACGCCTGCACGGCCGCCCCGGCCGGGTCGAGCCGGCCGGCCAGCGCCCGCAGGTCGAGAGCCTTCGTCGCGGAGGCCGCCTCCACGGCGGCCCGCTCGCCCAGCGCGGAGAGATCCACGGCGAACACCGCCGCGTCGCCGTCGACCCCGAGGAAGACGGTCTCGCCCGCGGCGGCCCGGACGGCCGACGCACGCTCCCCGGTGAGCCGGACCGGACCGTCCCCGTCGACGAGGCAGCGGTCCCGCCACAGCGGCAGCACCACGCTCGCCGGATCGGTCAGCCGTTCGGCCAGCCAGTCCGCGTCGGCGCGCCGCTCCGCAGCCCGGTCCAGCCATCCGCCGCCGTACGCCGGCACCCGATCCTGTGTCCGCACCAGCTCACCGTGTCACGATCCACGCCCCGGCACGGCCCCGAAACGGGTGATCGGTGCGACACCGGCGGTCCGCCGACACGACCGCGGACCGGACACTCCCGGCGGGCCCGAGCGTTGGTTACCGTAGGTGTCTCCCGCGGGGGAAGCGGTCCCCGCGTGTACTTCCGATCGAGGTTGCAGTGACGATGTACGGCGAGAAGATGCCGGCTGCCGACGACCGGCCCACCATCAAGGTGACGGCGGTGAGCTGGCCCGGCGTCGAGATGGAGCCGGTCGCCACACCACCGGGAGGCGGCGGCAAGCCGGCACGCTCGCGACGGGCCCGGCTGCTGCTGGCCGGCGGGATCGTCGCGGCCGTGCTCGCCGGCGGCGTCGGCCTGGGCGCCTACGCGTACGCCGGTGACGTGCCCCGCGGCACCACGGTGCTCGGCACCGAGCTGGGCGGGCGGAGCAAGGCCGAAGCGGCCCAGGCGCTCCGCGCCGAGCTGGAACGCCGGGCCGACACGTTGAACACCCCGCTCGCGGTCACAGTCGGTGGGAACAAGGCCGAGCTGAAGCCGTCCGACGTGGGGCTCGCCATCGACGTGGAGGCGACTGTGGCGGCGGCCGCCGAGGCGGACGCGCACGCGGTGAGCCGGCTCGTCGGCTCCCGGACGGTCGAGCCGGTGGTCACCGTCGACCAGGCCAAGCTGGGGGCGGCCCTGCGCAAGGTGATGGGCGCGCAGGGGCGTGAGATGACCATGCCGGCGATCATCTGGACCGGGACCACACCGAAGCCGGTCTACCCGAAGCCGGCACTGACGATCGACACCGACGGCGCCGCCGCCGTGGTGAAGGCCGGCTGGCTGGCCGCCGAGCCGGTCACCGTGCCGCTCGTCGAGAAGTGGCCGGCCACCACCCGGGAGGAGGTGGACCGGCTCGTCGCCGAGCTGGCCCGGCCCGCGGTGGCCGCACCTGTCACGCTCACCACCGACGGCGGTTCGGTCACCGTCCCGCCCGCCGCCATCGCCCGGTCGCTGCGCTTCTCCGCCGACGACGCCGGCACGCTCACCCCGAAGATCGACGTCAAGCGGCTGCGTACCGCGCTCGGCGACAAGCTGACCAAGCTCGAGGTCGAGCCGCGGGACGCCGGGCTGACCATCAGCGGCGGCAAGCCGAAGGTGCTGCCCAGCAAGGCCGGGCGCCAGGTCGACGCCGCCGCGCTCGGCCCGGCCCTGCTCGCGGTGCTGCCGAAGACCGAGGGCCGTACGGTGACCGCCGAGCTGAAGCCGGCCGCCCCCGAGCTGACCGAGGCGGAGCTGGCGAAGCTCGGCATCAAGGAGCGGGTGTCGACGTTCACCACCCACTTCACCGGTGGCCTGTCGTCGCCGCGCAGCCAGAACATCGTCCGGGCGGCGAAGGACGTGGACGGCGCGCTGGTGAAGCCCGGCGAGACGTTCTCGCTCAACGGGCACACCGGCGAACGCGGCTACGACCAGGGCTACAAGGACGCCCCGACGATCGTCGGCGGCAAGCTGGTGCCGGGCGTCGGCGGTGGCGTCTCGCAGTTCACCACCACGCTGTTCAACGCCACTTACTACGCCGGGCTGGAGGACGTCGAGCACAAGCCGCACTCGTTCTACTTCAGCCGCTACCCGGCGGTGATCGAGTCGACCATCTACTGGCCGCAGCTCGACTTCAAGTTCCGCAACAACACGCCCTACGGCGTACTGATCGACACGTCGTACACGTCCAGCTCGATCACCGTGTCGATCTGGAGCACCAAGATCTACGACAGCGTGAAGACCGAGTACGGCCCGCGCCGCAACATCACCCAGCCGAAGACGGTCTACCTGACGCCGGGGCCGACCTGCATCGCCGCCGCCGGCGCAGTCGGGTTCGCCCAGGACGCGTACCGGGTCATCAAGAAGGACGGCAAGGTGTTCAAGCGGGAGAAGTTCAGCTGGCGCTACGACGCCGAGCCGCGCTTCATCTGCGCCCCGAAGCCGGGCGGCGACGACTGATCCATCGAACGCGAGAAGGCCCCGCCGGAGATCCGGCGGGGCCTTTCCCATGCTTGTCACGGCCGTGCCGCGGCCAACCCTTCGCGTACGCCGTCGGCGTCCCGATCGGTGCCGTAGACGGGCGTGTCCGGCTGCTGCCGCCAGCTCTCGTCCAGGGTGCCCGCGTCGACCGGGTCGAAGCCCAGCTCGTCCACCAGGCCCATGACGGTCCGCTTGGCGTCCGCGTCGTCGGCGGCCACCGGCAGCGCGATCCGGCCGGAGGTGCCCGCCGGCTTGCCCCCGTCCATCAGGTGCGCGGCCTGGATGTTGTTGAAGACCTTCACCACCCGCGCGCCCTTGAGGTGGTCAGCGGTCCAGCGGCTGGAGCTGAGGCTACGGTCCAGCAGCTCGGGGATGTCGCCGTCCCGCTGGGGGTAGTAGTTGTTGGCGTCGACCACGAGCTTGCCGTCGAAGAGCGCCGCCGGGAGCTGCGGCACCGCCTTCAGCGGGATCGCGATGACCACCAGCTCGGCGCCCTGGACGGCGTCCTCCACCGACACGGCCCGGGCGCCGGTCTCGGCGCCCAGGTCGGCCAGGCTCTCCGGCCCGCGGGAGTTGGCCACCGCGACGTCGTGACCGAGTGAACGCAGACGACGGGTGAGGGTGCCCCCGATGTGCCCCGACCCGATGATTCCGATCTCCATGCCCACTCCTGTACCCCGTGCGGTCAGACCCGATCACGGTCCCGGCGTACGACACGTCACGTTTCGCGCCGCCGAGCCGGCGGGCGAGCGTGCGTCGACGGTCCCGGCTCGACGGTACGAGACCGAGGCGGCCCGTCGTGGCAATTCCGGTGGGATACGCAATTCAGGGCCACCCCGTGCGGGGTGGCCCTGAATTGAAAGATTGTCCGGCGGTGTCCTACTCTCCCACACCCTCCCGAGTGCAGTACCATCGGCGCTGGAGGGCTTAGCTTCCGGGTTCGGAATGTGACCGGGCGTTTCCCCTCCGCCATGACCGCCGTAACTC